>CAYSIY010000009.1:0-27412 GCA_964431215.1 uncultured Limnohabitans sp. | reverse complement strand
GCGTCGCTCGGGTCGAAGGACGACTACCTCCAGGCCGGCTTCGCGACCAACTACACCGGTCTGTCCGGCCTTGGCGGCATCAAGGCGCTCGACCTGCAGAAGATGCTGGCGGGCAAGCTCGCCTCGGCGTCGCCCTTCATCTCGGACGCTACCCGGAAGGCCATGGGCGAGCAGGCCGTGGCCCTGGCCAAGGCCGTGAAGTACCAGTCCGCAGGCACCGTGGAATTCGTGGTCGGCAAGGACCAGGACTTCTACTTCCTGGAGATGAACACCCGCCTGCAGGTGGAGCACCCGGTGACCGAGTGCATCACCGGCCTGGACCTGGTCGAGCAGATGATCCGCGTGGCCGCCGGCGAAAAACTCTCCTTTACCCAGGCCGACGTCAAGCGCGAGGGCTGGGCCATCGAGTGCCGCATCAACGCCGAAGACCCCTTCCGCAACTTCCTGCCGTCCACCGGCCGCCTGGTGCGCTTCTCTACGCCCGAGCAGAGCATGTTCCAGGGCAACACCAGCGCCTTGCAAGGCGTGCGGGTGGACACCGGCGTGACCGAAGGTGGCGAGATCCCGATGTTTTACGACTCGATGATCGCCAAGCTCATCGTGCACGGCAAAGACCGCAATGAAGCCATTGCCAAGATGCGCGAAGCCTTGAACGGCTTCGTCATCCGGGGCATCAGCTCCAACATCCCCTTCCAGGCCGCGCTGCTGGCCCACCCCAAGTTCGTCAGTGGCCAGTTCAACACCGGATTCATTGCCGAGCACTACGCCAAGGGCTTCCGCGCCGAAGACGTGCCGCACGACGATCCGGACTTTCTGGTCGCCGTAGCCGCCTTTGTGCGCCGCAAGTCGCGCGAACGCGCGGCCAGCCTGAGCGGCCAGTTGCCCGGCTATGACGTCAAGATCGGCCAGGACTACACCGTTGTGGTGCTCGATGCGCAAGGCCAGAACCGCCATGTGCAGGCCCATGTGGACGAGTTCCGGGGCCAAAGCGGCGTGGCCGCCATCCGCGTGGGCGAGAAGACCTACGAAATCGTCAGCCACTCGCGCCTGAACGACGTGAAGATCCGGGGCACGGTCAATGGTCAGCCCTTCATGGCCCAGGTCGAACGCGGCACCGCCAAAAACCCGCTGGCCCTGCAGGTGCAGCACAACGGCACCCGCATCGAGGCGCTGGTCATGTCGCCGCGCATGGCCGAACTGCACAAGCTCATGCCCTACAAAGCCCCGCCGGACATGAGCCGCTACGTGCTCTCGCCCATGCCGGGCCTGCTGGTGGACGTGGCGGTGCAGCCCGGCCAGAAGGTCCAGGCCGGCGAACGCGTGGCCGTGATCGAAGCCATGAAGATGGAAAACATCCTCTTTGCGGCGCAGGACGGCGTGGTCAAGAAGGTCGTGGCCAGCAAGGGCGAGTCCCTGTCGGTGGACCAGATGATTGTGGAGTTTGAATGATGAGCCTCAGGCCGTGTTGCCTGAATCGAGATGAAGTCATACAATTCCACAATCGTTTTACGAAATGAGGTTTGTATGACTTCTGTAGCCATTTCACCCAAATTTCAGGTGGTGATTCCCCGCGCGGTGCGCCAGCAACTCAAACTCAAAGTTGGGCAGCGGGTGCAGGTCCGTGCCAACGATTTGGGGCAAGTCGTGATCGAGCCCGAGCTGGACATCATGTCCTTGCGTGGTATTTTGAAGCCCATCCCTGGCGTGGACATCACCCATATCGAGAACGATCCCGAAGGCCCAGAATGGCCCGGAGGTTGTGATCCATTGCCGGATGCCGATTGGGTTGAAAACAGCAAGCGAGCGGGTTTGCTGTGAACGTTGTGGATTCCTGCGGTTGGCTGGAGCATCTGATCGACGGCACAAACAGCCGTTTTTTTGAACCCGTTTTGGCCGATCAAGACCGTTTGTTGATACCGCAATTGGTCATCTACGAGGTCTGCCGCCGCGTGCTGCAAGTCGGAGCTTCGGGTGCGGCAGACAAAGTGTTCCGATCCATGAGCGCACTGCGTGTGGTGACCTTGGACACTCACGGTGCCTATATGGCAGCTCAATCGGCCATTCGCTACAAACTGCACATGGCCGATGCCCTGATCTGGCAAACCGCCCAGGCGCACGGTGCCACGCTCTACACCCAAGATGCCGCGCTGGCGGATTTGCCGGGGGTGCGGTTTAGGGCCAAAACTTGAATTCCATCCGCCTTCACCATGCGCAACGTCATGGCGTTTCATGTAACAATCGAGTCCTTGGTTCAAGCACACCGCAAAGGAGCTGCACATGACCGCCATTTCTCTGCGGGTACAAAAGTATCGCCAGGGCATGCGCGAGGCGGGATTTCGGCCTGTGCAAATTTGGGTGCCCGACACACGGCGGCCTGATTTTGCCGCCGAGTGCGAACGGCAATCCTTGTTGATTGCTCAAGCCGAGCAAAACCGCAGCGACCTGGACGATTGGATGGAAGAGGCCGCCTCCAACATCGACGGCTGGACAGCTTGATGCAGCGCGGCGATGTGGTGACCGTGGCCGTACAAGGCGACCTTGGCAAGCCCCGCCCGGCGTTGGTGGTGCAAAGCGATTGGTTCGCCCAACACCCCACCGTCACCTTGCTGCCCCTGACCAGTGATCTGCACGACACCCCCATGCTGCGCGTGACGGTGCAGCCCTCCGCGAAGAACGCCTTGCAAAAAGCCTCCCAAGTGATGATCGACAAAGCCACCACAGTGCGGCGCGACAAAATCGGCCCGGTGATGGGGCGACTGGAATCACACCATTTGATCGAGATTGAGCGCTGCCTCGCGGTGTTTTTGGGGATCGCGAAATGAGTTTGATTTTTTTATAGAGGTTGAACATGAGCCAACGCCCCTTCAAAGTGCTGGGCATCCAGCAAATCGCCATTGGTGGCCCCGACAAAACCCGTTTGCAGAAACTTTGGGTCGACATGTTCGGCCTGGAAGTCACCGGCACCTTCAGGAGCGAGCGCGAAAACGTGGATGAGGACATCTGCGCCATGGGCGCTGGCCCCTTCAAGGTCGAGGTGGACCTGATGCAGCCACTCGACCCCGAAAAAAAGCCGGCCGTGCACACCACGCCGCTCAACCATGTGGGCCTGTGGATCGACAAACTCCCCGAGGCGGTGGCCTGGCTCAGTGCTCAGGGCGTGCGCTTTGCGCCGGGCGGCATCCGCCAGGGTGCTGCGGGCTTTGACATCTGCTTTTTGCATCCCAAGGGCAACGAAGAGTTTCCCATCGGCGGCGAAGGTGTACTCATTGAACTGGTGCAAGCCCCCCCCGAGGTGGTCAGCGCCTTCGAGAAGCTGACAGGGGCCTGACCTCTGCCTCTGGCCTCATCGAATACACTCCTAGTCCTGAAATTATGGGCTTGGACGCCGCACCAAAATCGGGAGTCAATTTTGGTTTTTGTGTATTAAAAGCTGCAAAACGGCTTTAGGGGCGTGTCATGTGTCTTGCCACAAACGTGGCAGGACTGCGGTAGCCTGCCTGCCCCCCCGTAGGAGCGGTCTCCGACCGCGATCAAAGGGTTCCCAATGGCCCCTCGCGGTCAGAGACCGCTCCTACGAATGACAACTGCTGGTTGGAGATTTTTTCGGGTGTTCCCTGTGAAAGTACAATTGTTCTTTTATGAGAAACACCTCAATCGCTGATTTGCTTTTCCCCCTGCAGTACCGCCGCAAAGTGCTGGCGGTGCTGATGATGCGCGTGGGGCAGTCCTTTCATTTGCGCGAATTGGCGCGTATGACAGGTATTGCTTCTGTTGGCTCGTTGAAAAAAGAGCTGGATTTGCTGGTTCAACATGGCCTGCTCAAGTTGGTACGAGTAGGCAATCAAACCCAGTTCAGCGCGAACACCGAGCACCCGGTCTTTCCGGAGCTCCAAGGTTTGGTGCGAAAAACATCTGGCATGGTCGATCTGTTGCAGCAAGCACTCCTGCCTCTGGCAAATCAGATTCGGGTCGCTTGTGTGTTTGGCTCTGTAGCGCGAGGCACCGAGACCCAGCAGAGCGATGTGGACCTTTTGCTGGTCGGCGAAGTGGGCTTTGGTCAGGCTGTCATGGCTTTACATGACTATCAGGCCTTGGTGGGCCGAGAGATCAACCCCAAGGTTTTTTCCATATCCGAATGGCAAAGCAAGAAGTCTGCAGGCAACGCCTTTGTGCTGGATGTCTTGAGCAAGCCGAAGTTGTTTGTTCTGGGGGGTGAGGGTGACCTCTGATCCCTTGGCCAATTTGCTGCGCATTGGCTTGCTCGACACGGTCCCATTTTCAGCGCAGCTCCAAAGCAAAATGCTGGCGACTGCCCAATCCCGACTCGAGGATGCACGCCGGGAAACCAACAGCATGGAAACACGCTTTGACTGTGCCTACACCGCCATACGTGCTGTGGCAGACGCAGCACTTTTACAAGCGGGATACCGCACCTCAACCAGCAAACCCGGTCACCATCAAACCACTTTGCAATGTCTGGTTCATACATTGGGCGTGGACCCCATCACGATCAAGGTGCTGGACAGCTTGCGCAAGCAGCGCAATTTGTGCGACTACGACGGAGAGTTGGTGACAGATGCCATGCTGCAAGAGTGCCTTGGGCAGGCGCACGCACTGTTGACAGCGGCTGCAACCAAATTACAGACAAAGGCTTGACGGATTCATGAACACACGCAAAGGCATCATCCTGGCCGGAGGCTCCGGCACCCGGCTCTACCCCGTGACCCAGGCCGTGAGCAAGCAGCTCATGCCGGTCTACGACAAGCCCATGGTGTACTACCCGCTCACCACGCTGATGCTGGCGGGCATTCGCGATGTGCTGCTCATCAGCACCCCGCAAGACACCCCCCGCTTTAGCGAACTGCTCGGCGACGGCAGCCAGTGGGGCATGAACATTCAGTATGCGGTGCAGCCCAGCCCGGACGGGCTGGCGCAGGCCTTCATCATCGGCAAGGACTTTGTCGGCCAAAGCCCCAGCGCATTGGTCCTGGGCGACAACATCTTTTATGGCCACGACCTGGTCAAGCTGCTGGCCAGCGCCAATGCCCGCACCAGCGGCGCCAGCGTGTTTGCCTACCACGTGCACGACCCCGAGCGCTACGGCGTGGTGGACTTTGACGCCCAGCAACGCGCCCTGAGCATCGAAGAAAAACCCCAAACCCCCAAGAGCAACTACGCCGTCACGGGCCTGTATTTTTATGACCAGCAGGTCTGCGACATCGCCGCCAGCATCCAGCCCTCACACCGTGGCGAGCTCGAAATCACCGACGTCAACAAACGCTACCTGGAACAAAACCAGTTGAACGTCGAGATCATGGGCCGGGGCTACGCCTGGCTGGACACCGGCACACACGACAGCCTTCTGGAGGCGGCGGGCTTCATTGCCACCCTGCAAAAGCGCCAGGGCCTGATGGTCGCCTGCCCCGAAGAAATCGCCTTCCATCAAAAGTGGATCAACGCCGAAACCCTGCAAAAACTCGCAAAGCCCCTGGCCAAGAACGGCTATGGGCAGTACCTGCTGAACCTCCTGAAGTAACGATCCGCCGCCATTCCCGCGTCACTCCCGTCATTCCCGCGAAAGCGGGAATCCATGGACCCCCGCGTGCGCGAGGGTGACGAAAGAGATGGACCCCCGCCCCTCCCGTCATTCCCGCGTCTCTCCCGTCATTCCCGTGAAAGCGGGAATCCATGGACCCCGAAGGCATAGACCCCCGCGTACGCGAGGGTGACGGAGGGGGTGGGCCCCCGCTTACGCGAGGGTGACCCTCAAAACCAGCACACCATGCGCCTGACGCCTGAGCAAATTGCCACCATCAAACGCACCGCCCAGGCTGTGCTGGGCGAGGGCGTGCAAGTCACGCTGTTTGGCTCTCGGGTGCATGACGGGCAAAAAGGCGGCGATGTGGACTTGTACGTCGAAGCGCCATCCATCGACCTGATGCAAAAAATCCGATGCAAAGTCAGCCTGCAAGACCAGCTCGACATGCCGGTTGACCTCATCGTCAAACCCTTTGGAGACCGCAGCCCCATCGCACTGATCGCCAAACAAGAAGGGATAAGGCTGTGAGCGAACACATCGCCCTGATCTGGAAAAAGCTCGACCATCTGGCTCGCATGCGCGAATACCTGATGTATTCAATTGCCCAGGTCACGCAGCTTTTGCCGATACAAGACTGGCAAGGGCTTGAGCCTGACCAACACGAAACGCTGGCCGCTTTCCGGATTCGCTTCAGTGAATACCAGGAGCACATGGGCAAAACCATGAAAGCGGTGGCCGTCGAAGAAGAAAAACCCTCCGAACCCTTCACCGCCGTCTTGCTTTATATGGAAAAGCTCGGCTGCATCGACTCGGTGGATCGCTGGAAACAGATCCGGGAACTGCGCAATGCCGTCAACCATGAATACGAAGACGATCCATCGGTTCTGCACGAGTTTTTTGAACAAATGGTCCAGGCTGCCCCAGACCTGTTGCGCTGGCACGATCAATTGACCGCCTTTTGCAAAACCACCTACCGATAGCAGCCCATGGATGTGGACCCCCGCCCCTCCCGTCATTCCCGCGAAAGCGGGAATCCATGGACCCCCGCATCCGCGAGGGTGACCTCACAAAACACTTAGACCTATGCCCTACACCATCACCCCCACTGCCATCCCCGACGTGCTGATCCTTGAGCCCAAGGTATTTGGCGACAGCCGGGGCTTCTTTTTTGAGTCGTTCAACGCCAAAGACTTCGCGCAAGCCACGGGCCTGAAGGTGGACTTTGTGCAAGACAACCACAGCCGCAGCGGCCAGGGCGTGTTGCGCGGGCTGCACTACCAGCTTGAGCAAGCCCAGGGCAAGCTGGTGCGCGTGGTGCGCGGTGCCGTGTTTGACGTGGCCGTGGACATCCGCAAAAGCTCGCCCACCTTTGGGCGGTGGGTCGGCTGCGAGCTGAGCGAAGACAACCACCGTCAGTTCTGGGTGCCGCCGGGCTTTGCCCACGGCTTTGTGGTGCTGAGCGAGACGGCCGACTTTTTGTACAAAACCACCGACTACTACGCCCCCGCGCACGAGCGCTGCATTGCCTGGAACGATCCGGCCATTGGCATCACCTGGCCCCCGGGCCTCGCGCCGCAACTCTCGGCCAAAGACCAGGCCGGCCTGCCGCTGGCCCAAGCCGAGGTGTTTAGCTGAAATTGCAACTTGCATCAATCGAAGAATAAAATGATTCGAATTTTGATGACAAAAGGAGCCAAGTCATGCGAACCACATTGACGTTGGACGACCAACTGCTGGCACAAGCCCAAAAAATCAGCGGCCTGACAGAGCGCAGCCAACTGCTGCGAGAAGCGCTTTTGGCCTTGGTGCAACGCGAAAGCGCCCATCGCCTCGCACAACTTGGGGGTACTGAACCCCAGCTCATGCCTGTACCCAGGCAAGCATCGGCCCCATGATTTTGGTTGACACCTCCGTTTGGGTGGATCACCTGCGGCGGGGCGAGCCATTGTTGGTGCAGTCCCTGCTGAAAACACAAGTGGCAACCCATCCTTTTGTGGTCGGGGAGCTGGCCTGTGGCAAATTGAAGACCAGTGCATTGATCTCAGGCGTCAAGCTCTGGACCCGAGATAAAAGACTGCATGACATTGCTCAAACGCTCAATTGCGCATGGGCTGAACCCGTTCACTGAAGTACAAACAAGAATCCCCGCGCCTTCTCCGTCATTCCCGCGCTGTTACCGTCTGTTTCCGTCATTCCCGCGCACGCGGGAATCCATGGACCCCCGCGTTCGCGAAGGTGACGAAAGAGATGGACCCCCGCGTTCGCGAGGGTGACGAACTTGACCTCAAAACCAGCACGCCATGCGCCTGACCTCTGACCAAATTGCCAACATCAAACGCACCGCCCAAGACGTGCTGGGCGAGGGCGTACAGGTCACGCTGTTTGGCTCGCGGGTGCATGACGAGCAAAAAGGCGGCGATGTGGACTTGCTGATTGAGGTGCCACACCCCTTGCCAGACCCCGCCCTGGTTTCGGCACGCATTGCCAGCAGAGTGTCGCGTGCCATGCAAGGGCGAAAAGTCGATGTGCTGCTCAAGGCGCCGAATTTGCAACTGCAGCCCATACACCGCATCGCCGCACAACAAGGGATACGCCTGTGAAAGTTGCCGAAGGCCAATGGGCACGCCTGCAGTTTCTGGCGCGTGTCACCCAAAAAGAATGCATCTATCTGCAAGAAACAGACCGTCGACTCTTCGAAGAACCGCTGACCCTGGAGCGGCTGCAAAAAATCAAGGACGACGCAGTGCTTGCAGAACGGCTGGATGCCTTTGTGAGCCGCTTTGGACGGCTGCAAGACAACCTGGGTGACAAACTGTTGCCCCAATTGCTCGATGCCATGGCCGAAAAAACTGGAGCCGTCATTGAAAATCTGGACCGCGCAGAAAAGCTCGGCTGGATTGAATCGGCAGACATCTGGCTCGAAATCCGAAAACTGCGCAACCAGATGATTCACGAATACATCGAAGACCCGGCCATCCTGGCCAATGCCCTTCAGGCCGGCCACGCTTATGTGCCGGTTCTGATAGACGCCGTCCAACGCCTGACCACACAAATTGACAAGTTGGCCCCAACAAACCCATAGAACCGCTCGTCACGCAGACCCCCGCGTTCGCGAGGGTGACGTTTTTTCACGAGGGTGACGAATAGCCGTCATTCCCGCGCCTTGTCTCGTCATTCCCGCGCATGCGGGAATCCATACTTGTGGCGATATTGATGGCCCAGCATTGACCGGATGGTCAGATAAGGCAGCAGCTTGCTGCCCAATCGATTCGGTCAGCAAGCTGCTGACCCATTGCCCCAGGGCAGTGGCACGCCAGCTTTCAGAATTCAATAAGGTTTTCTTGGTAACATCCAAGGCCAAAATTCCGTCGCTTTTTCATTGCTGTTCATGCTTTCGACGGTTCTGTCACGGCTTGTCAGGGCTTGTGTAGCCTGCGCCAAAGACCCCTTTCCACGATGAAACTGATTTCTGTTGTGCTCTCCGGTGGCGCCGGCACGCGCCTGTGGCCCGTGTCCCGTCAGGCCCAGCCCAAACCCTTCATGAAGCTCGGCGGCAGCGCCTTGCTCGAGCAAGCCATCAGCCGCGGCCAAGCCTGCGGTACCCAGGATGTCCTGATCGTTACCAACCAGGACCACCTGTTCCTCACGCAGAACCTGGTCGCCGAAATGGCCGTTCCACCCCACGTCAGCTACCTGCTCGAACCCAAAGGCCGCAACACCGCACCGGCCATTGCGCTGGCGGCGCTGGCCGTGGCCGAGCAGCACGGCCCGGACGCCGTCATGCTGGTGCTCCCGGCCGATCACCTCATCCCCGACACCTCGGCCTACGTGGCCAACGCCCTCCAGGCGGTACGCCATGCCCAAGAAGGCCAGTTGGTCGTGTTTGGCATCCAGCCCACCGGCCCCGAAACCGGCTTTGGCTACATCGAAGTGGCCAAAGTGGGCAGCGAACCCCAGCCCGTGCTCAAGTTTGTTGAAAAACCCGACCGCGCCACTGCCATGCAATACCTGGCTACGGGCCGTTTCTACTGGAACAGCGGCATGTTCTGCTTTGCCGCCGGCACCATGATCGATGCCCTGGCCCAGCACGCCCCCGAGGTGCTGACGGCAGCGCGGCACGCCATGGCCAGCGCCAAGCCCGAAGCCGGGCAGGGCACCACCCAAAGCGTCACCCGCTTTGACGTACACGCCTTTGGCCTGCAGCCCGACATCAGCATCGACTACGCCGTCATGGAACGCGCCAAAAACGTCATGCTGGTGCCCGCCAAATTTGGCTGGAGCGATGTCGGGGCCTGGCCCGCTGTGGCCCAGGCCCACACCGCCGACGGCAACGGCAACACCCTGGCCTGCGAATCCCACATCGACTGGATCGACGTGGACACCACCAACACCCACGTCCACATTGACACCCAGGGCCACAAGCAAGTCGTGGCCACCATCGGCGTCAACAACGCCGTCATCGTGCACACCCCCGACGCCCTGCTCGTGGCCGACAAAAGCCGCGCCCAGGACGTCAAGAAAGTGGTGGACGCCCTCAAGCAACGCCACATTGACAGCGCCCAATACCAAAGCACCGTGCTTCCGGCCTCCGTCAACCGCCCTTGGGGCACCTACACCACCCTCAAGGAAGAGGGAGGGTACAAGGTCAAGCGCATCACCGTACGCCCAGGCCAAAGCCTCAGCCTGCAATACCATCACCACCGTGCCGAACACTGGACCGTGGTCCGTGGGCACGGCATCGTGCAGATTGGCGATGTGCAGTACCCCACCGGCCCCGGCGAATACCGCTACATCCCGCTCAAGGAGCAGCACCGCCTGACCAACGACGGCGAAGAAGAGCTGGTGCTCATTGAAGTGCAGGTAGGCGACTACCTGGGCGAAGACGACATCGTGCGCCTGCAAGACAACTACGGACGCGCCTGAGCCCCCCATGAACATGCTCCGCGCCCTGTGGGCGTACCGTGGCTTCATCTCTGGCAGCGTCAAGCGCGAATTCCAGAGCAAATACCGCAACTCCTTGCTGGGCGCGGCCTGGACGGTCATCAACCCCCTGGCCATGATCGTGGTCTACACGGTCATCTTCTCGCAGGTCATGCGGGCCAAGCTGCCCGGCGTGGACCACGGCTTTGCCTACAGCATCTATTTGTGCGCCGGCTCGCTCACCTGGGGGCTGTTTGCCGAAATCGTCGGCCGTGGCCAAAACATCTTTCTGGACAACGCCAACCTCATCAAGAAAATCAGCTTTCCGCGCATGAGCCTGCCCGTGATCACCGTGCTCAATGCACTGGTCAACTTTGGCATCATTTTTGGGCTGTTTATGGCCTTTTTGCTGCTCAGCGGCTTTTGGCCCGGGTGGGCCAGCGTGGCATTCATTGCGGTGCTGGCCATCCAGTTGCTGTTTGCCATTGGCCTGGGCATGACGCTGGGCGTGCTCAACGTCTTTTTCAGGGACGTTGGGCAGTTCTTCGGCATCTTTCTGCAATTCTGGTTCTGGTTCACCCCGGTGGTGTACCCCGCCAGCATCCTGCCCGAACGCGTCAAACCCCTCATGGCGCTCAACCCCATGTACCCCTTGGTCAGCGCCTACCAGGGCATCTTTGTCAACGGCCAATGGCCCCACTGGGCCAGCCTGGCCTACCCCCTGGTGCTGGGCCTCTTGCTGTGCGCTCTGGGCCTGCGCCTGTTCCGACAGCACGCCGGTGAAATGGTGGATGAACTCTAATGGGCAGCATCACCGTATCCAACCTGGGCAAGGCCTACAAGCAGTACCCCACCCGCTGGTCGCGGCTGCTTGAATGGATCACGCCGGGCAAGCGCGCGTATCACAGCACCAAATGGGTGTTGCAGGGCATCAACTTTGCGGTGCAGCCTGGCGAGGCCGTGGGCATCATCGGCATCAATGGTGCGGGCAAGAGCACCCTGCTCAAGCTCATTACCGGCACCACGCAGCCCACCACCGGCAGCGTACACATGACGGGCCGCGTGGCCGCCATGCTGGAGCTTGGCATGGGGTTTCATCCGGACTTTACGGGGCGGCAAAACGCCTACATGGCCGGGCAACTGCTGGGCATGAACAGCGACACCATTGCCCGCCTCATGCCCGAGATCGAGGCCTTTGCCGAAATTGGCGACTACATTGACCAGCCCGTGCGGGTGTACAGCAGCGGCATGCAAATGCGCCTGGCCTTCAGTGTGGCCACGGCCATCCGGCCCGACATCCTCATCGTGGACGAAGCGCTGTCTGTGGGCGACGCCTACTTTCAGCACAAAAGCTTTGACCGCATCCGCGAATTCCGCAAGCAAGGCACCACGCTGCTCATCGTCAGCCACGACAAGCAGGCCATCATCAGCATTTGCGACCGGGCGATCTTGCTCAGTGCGGGGCAACTGGCCATGCAAGGCGAGCCCGAGGCCGTGATGGACTATTACAACGCCATGCTGGCCGACCACCAAAACCAGACCGTGCAACAAGTGGTGCGCGACGATGGCAAGGTACAGACCATTTCTGGCACGGGTGAGGCCACGGTAGAAGACATCTGCCTGCTGGATGTCCAAGGCCAGCGGCTGGAAGTGGTGGATGTGGGGCAAGCCGTTACTTTGCGCGTGGATGTGCGAGCGCATGCAGATATTGACCGACTGGTCTTGGGCTATGGAATCAAAGACCGACTCGGGCAGTTTATCTATGGCACCAACACGGACCTGACAAAGCAGCCCATTGAATTAGTCAAAGCAGGTAGACTGGTCCGATATGAAATTAAATTCCCTGCCAATCTGGGACCTGGAACCTACTCAGTGCAGACAGCGCTGGTCAGTACAGACACGCATCTGGTGAACAACTACGAATGGCGTGATTTGGCCATCGTCTTCAACGTGATCAACATCAGCAAGCCCCATTTTGTTGGCGTGGCCTGGATCCCTCCAACTATTGAAATAACAAACGAATGACTTTTATTTCTTACGCCCAAAACTTTGAAGATGTAATGCTGCGGCGTGCATTGAAGGATGTTACCCAAGGTTTTTATATCGATATCGGCGCGCAGGATCCGGAAGCCGACTCGGTAAGCCTGACTTTCTATAAAGATGGCTGGCGCGGTGTGCATGTGGAGCCGAATACAGCGTATGCAGAGCTGTTGCGAGCGGCACGGCCAGATGAATATGTTGAGCAGGTCGCTATTGGCAAGCCGGATGGCATGCTGACTTTCTATGAATTTCCCGACACCGGGTTATCGACTGCTGATGCTGCCATTGCGACGCGTCATCGGGCGGCTGGATATACCTGCAAGCAGACGCAGGTATCAGTGTTGACCTGCGATGAATTGTTGAACAAGCACGCTACAACCCGTCAGGTGCATTGGCTGAAACTGGATGTAGAGGGCTTCGAGAGGCAGGTTCTAGAAACTTGGAAGACATCACCGGTTCGCCCCTGGATCCTGGTCATCGAAAGCACCAAGCCGATGAGCCAAGTGCCGGTGCATGACGAGTGGGAGGCATTGGTCCTCGAGAAGGGATATCTGTTTGCCTATTTCGACGGATTGAACCGCTTCTATGTGCATGAAAGTCAGAAGGAGCGCTTGCCAGCGTTTGCCAGTCCACCTAATATTTTTGATGAGTTTGTCGCACTGGGCGGCGCCGCCAGGCCGTTTCATCAATTTCATACGGATGCGGTAAGGCGTGCAGAAATGCGTGCCTCCCTGATCGAGGCGCAGGCCGAACAGCAGACAGCACAAGTCCGAGAGCAACTCACCCGGGCAGAGGCAAACGTGGCACGCCTGGAGTCTAGTCTACACGCCATTCTGCACAGTCATTCGTGGCAAATCACGGCTCCAGTACGTACAATTTCCTCTGCATTGAAGGCGCTATGGCACACTCGCCTGTCCAGAGTCGGACGCTTGCTTAGTTATCCTCGTTGGGTGAGGTTTCAGCTTCAATTGCTGCGCGGACATGGCTTCGTAAGTAGGTTTGCCGCTCTAAAGCGACGGCTACAGATAGCAGTTTTCGAAAATGGCGGTAAGCCACGTGTGCTTGGCCCGGTCCTTGAGAAGTTGCTGCACAACGGTAAGTATGGCGAGGAATTGATCACTGCACTCAAGTCCTTGCGCAAGGACGGAAAAAATGCCGTTTCGGTTATTATTATCAACTACAACTCGGATGAGCTAATCTTTCAGTGTCTTTCCCAAATTGGCGCTACTGATTTTGACGCCGGTCTGGAAGTCGTGGTCGTTAACAATGATCCTGCCAGCGAAGCGATGAACGCATTGCGTGCAATGGGCGATGCAATCACCTTAATCGATAACCGTGTAAATCGCTATTTCGGCGAGGCCAATAACATAGGGGCGGAACACTCTACCGGCGAGTATTTGTGCTTCGTCAATGCGGACGCGTTCCCTGAGCGTGATTGCATTAGAACGCTTTATGCGGCTATTTCGGCTGGCGACAAGCAATATGCGGCGGTCGGTCCAAAATTCTTCAATGCCGATGGCACAATTCAGGAAGCCGGTGCTGTCATGGGCGAAGACGGTATTCCTATCAGATTCGGTAGAGGTCATTCAGCTGATTCGCGAGAATTCAATACGGAAATTGCGGTTGATTACATATCAGCGGCCTGCCTGATGGTGCGGCGCGATACGTTCTACTCGATTGCTGGTTTCGATCTGCAATATGAGCCTGCTTACTATGAAGATGTCGATCTCTGCTTCAAGTTACATGCTAAAGGGCTGATCGGTTTTATTCCGCAGGCTCATGTATGGCACCTCGAGGGCGGTACAGCGACGAACGAAGAGCAGCGCGAGTTTGTGAGGCGTCTTGGTGATCTCAATCGTAAAAAATTCCTTTCGACATGGCGTTCCCCGCAGGACAAGCATTGGCGCCGCTGGGCCTCGCCAAAACCAGGCCGCAAAGCACCACCGGGTGCCGGACTGGTGGCTGTTTATACGCCCTATGACCTAACCTTGGGCGGCGGGGAGCGCTACATATTCACGCTCCTAGACTCGCTCGCGCAAAAGTATGGATTGCGGCCCGTAATTATTACTCCGAAGCCTTACAGCAAATTGCGCCTGTCTCAGTTGTGTCAAGCGTTTGAGCTCGAATTCGAGATCGATATTTCGACTCTGGCCGACTTCGAGGGCAAGCATGTGCCTGAATTGTTTTTTGCACTGGGAAACCATTACTATCCCCCACTTGATGGACTAGGTAAATTCAATGCCTTTATTTGTCAGTTTCCATTCCCTGGGCAGTATGAGGGCGACACCTACGGGGATATAAAGACGTACCAGAATACGATCGTCTATTCTTCTTTTGTGAAAGAGCAGTTGGCGAAAAACAAGGATTTCAAGGGAGCCTCGATCAGTGTCGTCGAGCCTGCGCTGTCATGGTCACCCGCGGATATGACCGGCTATTCGGTAGAGCGAGGGATGGATCAAGTTCAAATCATTGCTGTGGGCAGGTTTTTCGCGGGTGGACACAATAAGCAGCATGGTCGCCTGATTGAATTCTTCAAAGAGCTGTATGCGCAGCACCGCAATATCCGATTGCATCTCGTCGGTACGACGATGCCGCATAAGGAACACATGGCCTATCTGGAGTCATTGCGGACAGCGGCGGCGGGTTTTCCCATCGAGTTTCACGTCAATGCAGAGCCGGACCGGCTCAAGAGGTTGTATGGACAATGCCATATTTATTGGCATGGAACCGGCATGGGCGTTGATGCCGCTGTGACGCCAGAGAGGCTTGAGCATTTCGGAATCAGCGTGATCGAAGCAATGGCGTTTGGTTGCGTTCCTGTTGTGCATAAGTCAGGTGGTCCTTTTTTCATTCTGGGAACAGCTCTCGCGGATCTGGCATATGCCGATCAGCCGGAGTTCATTGAAATCAATCGCAGGCTGATTGCAAATCCAGAGGCCTTGTCCGATCTTGGGGCAAAGGCCCGGCTCCGCGCATTCGAATTTGACAAGGCGCATTTCATTGCCAAGCTGGCTTCGGTCATCGAGGAATAATGATGCGATTTCTCGATATCACTGATTTGCCTCAGTGGTTTGCGCACTTTAAGCGAGTGAGCGGTGTGCAGCGTGTGTCCATCGAGGCCGTCCGCGCGATACATCAGCTTCCTGAGTGGGGTCTGGCCTGGTACGACCAGGCTTATGGCCAATGGAATGTCATCACGCCAAAAGGAATGGCAACGATTCATGTGGCCATTCTGAACGAGGATTATTCTTTTTTTCAGTATAGAAACATTGTACCCCTTAGCGAAAAGGTGAAGTTTTCCAATGCTGTTCTTTATTCGGTGGGGATGAATTGGTCTATCCCTAATTGCGAACATTTTCATCAGTTCAGGTGGTCAGGAAGAGGCAATAGAATTATCGTTTATTTCCATGACCTGATTCCTTTTACTCATCCGCATCTGGTGGATGCCCAATTCGTCCGCCATTGGGGCGAGTTCCTCCGGCATGCTTTCTCGGTCGCAGACGGGATTTGCTGTTCGACTGTCGTCACCAAACAAAAAATAGAACACCTCGGTCGATGGGGTATCAACGTACCACCGGTGATCGTCGCAACCTACGGCCTGGATCACGTTGCCTTATCCAGCATTTATGAATTAAAGGAGTCCGAGATTTATTTTCCTGATACCGAACGATATTTAGTGTCGTTTGGCACGATAGATGTGCGAAAAAATCAGTATGCGCTGCTCGCTCCCTGGAAAGAACTGATCGCGGGTCGCACCCAGCAGAACTGGAAATTGGTTTTGATTGGGCGTATAGTCGATAAACGGGTCAATGCGTTCAGGAATGAGAATTCGATTATTTTCTTAGATAATGTAGGTGATGCAGATATGCATACGATTATTGCAAAATCAAACGGGGCGCTACTGCCTACATTGGCAGAGGGTTTTTGCTTCCCAGCATTTGAATCTCTGGCACTCGGATTGTCTCCGAGGGTGACGAATCTGGCTGAAATCCGGGAGGTGGGACAAAACGATCTCAGTTACTTCAAGTCGCTTGCCTTCGATGATATTCAACGTGAAATGGTCACAATGCTCGAAACAAGCGATGGCAAGCGGAATATGTCTCAAGAAGCGCCTTGCTTCGGGCGATACACTTGGCGGGAATTCATTCGCTCCCTTGAAAATTTCTCTAGTTAGCGCTTCCTTACACCCTCCCTCTGTAATTTTTTAAGTCACTCTTTCAGGGGTCTAAAATAAATTCTCAACGAGTATTTTAATACCAATTTAATCAGGAATTGATAACATGAAAATCAAGCACACCCGCTGGCACGTGCTGCCAATCATTGCATTATTTATGGGTATTTCGTTCATGGGTATAGGGTTTGCCATTGAGCCAATGCAAGAGATGCAAGGAAAATTCTCTCATGTCCTATTTCTGGCATTGGTGGTATTGCTGTTCTTTCTTGGCGCCATGCGAAAGCCGGAGTGGAGCAAGGCAATTCTCTTCGGTGGATTCGTGTTGGGCCTGGTTGTCGCTTTTGGCTGGATGCCGGTAGCGTTGTTGATCGCAGCAGGCATCAGCTTTTCCGTCGTTGGCAGCTTTATCTATCGCCCAGGTGATAGCCGTTTCAGCACTCTCTTTCCCCTGGCATCGATCGGCGCTGCGGTGTTTGTGATCGTTCTGAATGTGCTGGTCAGATTTGAGATCAATACGCCTTTCACCTATGGCCTGCTTCTTCTGCTCCCTTGCCTGCACGTCAGGACATTAAAAGACATCCTGGGGCGCTTCTCTTTGTCTTTCCAGAGCGGCGAATCGCTTTCCCGCGGTGAAATTGGCGTTGGAAGTCTGCTGTTGTTCATCGTTGTGCTGCATTTGGCCGGTGCGGGCCTGCCGGAGCGCTATGCCGACGGCGCCTTGTATCACTTGTATCTGAACCAGACGGTTGCCCGCCTTGGTTTCTGGCCGGGCGACTTCCATTCCTTCGTCTGGGCATTGATGCCGGCCGGCTCCGACTGGCTAAATGGCATAGGTGAAGTGTTGGCAGGGCAGCTTGGCACGAAGGCAATGTCTTACCTGGTGTTCATCCTGATGCTTGGTGCGGTGTATCACGCCAGCATGATTTCAGGCGTGACACGCGCAAGGTCGCTGCTGGTAACTGCGCTTGTTGCCTCGACACCGATGGCATTCATCGAGACCGCCACGCTGTTTATCGAAAACGGACTGACGCTTTTTGCTTTCTGCGGGTTCCTGGTGTTGTCGGAAAAAGATATCTCGGTCCCTCGTCGGGTGATTTGTGGTGCCATTCTCATCGCGGCAGCGTTGGCGACCAAGTTGCACGCGGTTGTGTTTGCGGCACCCCTGGCCGTGTTTGCGCTATGGATTTCCTGGCGAGATGGCAGTAGGCGTAGTTTATACGGCATTTGCGTGGCGATCGGAATATTGGCGATAGGAAGTTTTGCCTATGCGTATGCCTATATCAAAACCGGTAATCCGATCTTCCCATTCTATAATGCCATTTTCAAATCACCGTACTATGCGTTGGAGAATTTCGCGGATACGCGCTGGCACCAGCCTCCCCCATGGGATTTTTTTTACAAAATAACATTTCATACCAATCTGTATGGCGAGTTCCGGGATGGCGCGTTTGGCTTCCAGGCAATCGCGCTTGTGGCGGCGATCGTGCTGGCGACGATCCTGACCAACGCGCGTCAGTGCTTGGCAGTTTTCGTGGGGCTCTTCTATATCTTCGTCATTTCGATGAGCACGACGTATGCGCGTTATTTGTATCCCGGCCTTGTCTTTGTGAGCTATGGCGCAGGCGCGTTGCTAATGTTGTCCTGCAAGAAGCAGACTATTGACCGCTACTGGAGGCGTTTTGTCAGTTTGGCGGTAACGCTTGTCGTCGTGTTGAATTTGTGTTTCTTCAACTCGGCCGGTTGGCCATTGGGACAGAATTTCCTGTCGGGTTTCACCAGTCGTGAAAAATGGGAAGAAGTCGCTGAAAAATCACTCCCCCAGCTGGCATTGAACCGACGTGCAAGTCAAGACGGTGTGCCTTCGCCCAGAGTCTTGTTGTTTGGGGATGCCGTTGCTGCAAATATTGCAGGGACTCCGCTGCCGGTAAATTGGTACAATTCCCAGCTGGTTGATAAATTCCGCCAAGCCAAAACCGTTGAGGATATCCGGCAGATTCTTGCGCAGATGAAGGCGACGCACGCCAGTTTCGACTTCCGTAACAATCTGTACGAATTGAATACGAAGCTCATCGGTGAAGCTTTGGAAAAATTTGGCGAGCCGATTTTAAGATCAGCCACGCTTGTGTTGTATCGGATACATCCGGATGTTTGGCTTGGGCCCAATCTGGCAGGCGATGGTTCTGCTGCAAATGGTTTTAATGGGTGGGGCGCACACGGAAACATCAAGCCGATAGACGCCTCGGGCGTGCTCCTGGGGCATGACATGACCATTGAGCGGACGATCGAAAAGCCCTTGTTGCCGAACCGGCTTCACCGCGTGACCGTGTCAATGATGTGTGGAGATACGAAGCAAAGCCTGCATCTGGCGGTATTGCTGTTACCGGCTGCCAACGGGAAGTCTGTTCGCTTCGATGATCTGCTTCCATGTAATACGACAGGGTTGATCGAGCGCCATTTTGATTTTGTCACGCCCTCGGTTCCAGCCGCTGCGCAGCTCATCCTTGATCATGCTGAGGCCAAGCTGTTAGCGATTACCGTACGTGAAGGATATGATGTCAGAGGTGGGTATGGAGTGGAGTGAGCTGGTCGGTAACAGGCGTATTGCGGTCGTTATCCCATGCTATATGGTACGCGCCCATGTGATGGGAGTGATCGCTGCCATGGGTGAGGAAATCGATCTGATTTTCTGTGTTGACGATGCCTGTCCGGACAAGTCGGGAGCAATGATCGAGGCCGAATGCACCGATCCCCGCGTACGCGTGCTGTACAACGAAAAGAACCAGGGTGTCGGTGGTGCGGTCATGCACGGCTATCGTGCTGCGATTGCCGCAGGCGCGGATGTCATTGTCAAGGTAGACGGCGACGGACAAATGGATCCGCTGCTAATCCGCGAATTCGTGGCACCGATTCTGGCAGGCGAGGCCGACTACACCAAGGGAAACCGGTTTTACGACCTGGAAAAAGTGCGTGCCATGCCACCCGTACGACTCTTCGGTAATGCTGTGTTGTCTCTGATGACGAAGTTTTCATCTGGCTACTGGAATCTGTTTGACCCGACTAACGGATTTACGGCGATTCATGCGGAAGCTGCAAAGCGCTTGCCATACGATAAAATTGCCTCTAGATATTTCTTCGAGAGCGATATTCTGTTTCGCCTTAATACGCTGCGGGCGGTGGTGGTGGACGTGCCGATGGATGCAAAGTACGGCGATGAGGTAAGCAATCTCAAAATATCCAAGATCGTCGGCGAGTTCATGTGGCGACATAGCTGCAATTCACTGAAGAGAATTTTCTACAACTATTATTTACGAGACCTTTCCCTTGCCTCTATCGAACTGCCGCTTGGGCTGATGATGGTCGGTTTTGGCAGCGGATTCGGCATGTATCACTGGATACACTCCGTGCAGCAAGAGGTACTGACGCCAACCGGCACCATAGTATTGGCAATGATGCCTCTGTTGATGGGATGGCAATTGATCTTGTCCTTTATCGGCTACGATATTGCTTCTGTACCAAAGCGGCCTCTGCAGAGACATCTTTTGGGTTCCAAGAAAAAATAACATGACTATTCAGCAGATTTTAGGTGCGCTTGTCACAGTGCTGGCTTTGTCGATTGGTCAGGTGCTGTTCAAGCTGGCCGCAGGCAAACTAGACTTTGCCGGCCAGGGTTTTTGGGCCAGCACTTTATTCAATCTTCCCTTGATGTCGGCGCTGATCGTATATGGCGGTGCAACTTTTGCTTGGCTCCTAGTCATTAAGAATGTGCCTTTGCGAACCGCTTATCCTTTTGTTGCTCTGGCTTTTGTGATCGTCCCAGTATTGAGCTATTTATTTTTGGGTGAGAGTTTGTCTGTCAAAACATTTATCGGCGCTGTATTTATTTTTATCGGTGTATGCATTTCAGTCATATGATTTTTCTTCTATCTGGCATGCTAGTGTAAAATTTCATCACCTGAATTCTCGTGCCTAGAGCGCGAATAGGATGGCTGGAAGCGCAATGAGTTGGAGTCCTGGCCATGTCTTAAAAGCCATGTCTAAGTGTGCTGAAGCGCCTGCTTTCGCCATGAAGGTTCTCGTTTTGTATTTCTGCATATGTGAATATTCACGCATCAACTCGCGCTATCGCAGCGGTTATGCAGATCATCCGTCATCAGCAACCACAATTTGATTTTTTAAGGAGCTTTTTTGTGAAATCCGCAGTTGTTACAGGAATTACTGGCCAAGACGGCGCCTATCTGGTGCAACTTCTGCTCGACAAGGGCTACACCGTGTACGGCACCTACCGCCGCACCAGCTCGGTCAACTTCTGGCGCATTCAGGAGCTGGGCATTCAGAGCCACCCCAATCTGCACTTGGTCGAATACGACCTGACCGATCTGGGGGCAAGCATTGCCCTGGTGCAAAAGGTGCAGCCAGACGAGATTTACAACCTGGCTGCGCAGAGCTTTGTGGGCGTGTCTTTTGACCAGCCCAGCACCACGGCGCAGATCACGGGCGTGGGCGCACTCAATCTGCTCGAAGCGATTCGCCTGGTCAACCCCAAAATCCGCTTTTACCAGGCCAGCACCTCCGAGATGTTTGGCAAGGTGCAGGCCATTCCGCAGGTCGAGAGCACGCCTTTCTACCCCCGCAGCCCCTATGGTGTGGCCAAGCTCTATGCGCACTGGATGACGGTGAACTACCGCGAGAGCTACAACATCTTCGGGTGCAGCGGCATCCTGTTCAACCACGAAAGCCCGCTGCGCGGCCGCGAATTTGTGACGCGCAAGATCACCGACAGCGTGGCCAAGATCAAGCTGGGGCAACTGGACTGCCTGGAGCTGGGCAATCTGGATGCCAAGCGCGACTGGGGTTTTGCCAAGGAATACGTCGAGGGCATGTGGCGCATGCTGCAAGCCGATGAGCCCGACACTTTTGTGCTGGCCACCAACCGGACCGAGACGGTGCGTGACTTTGTGCGCATGGCCTTCAAGGGCGCAGGCGTGGTGGTGGACTTCAAAGGCAGCGCCGAAAACGAGACTGCCGTGGACACGGCCACCGGCAAGACGGTGATGCGCATCAACCCCAGGTTCTACCGCCCTGCCGAGGTAGAGCTGCTCATTGGTGATCCGGCGCACGCCAAGGCCAAGCTGGGCTGGGCACCGACCACCACGCTCGAGCAGTTGTGCCAGATGATGGTGGAGGCGGATTTGCGGCGGAATCAGACAGGGTTTTCGTTCTGAAGTCTTGGTGCCTGGTGACTCGACAGCACGGTCATAACGAGTTTGATATAAGATGCCCCGCTTAGTCGTCACCAAGTATTTTGAAGAAGACTTGAATGCGCTCGAGGTGACAGGCCAGCCTGCAGACTTGGAAGCGGTGGATGCCGCCGATGTGTTGGTGGAGGAGTTGGCAGGCAACCTGGGTGTACTCGAAAGCTTGTTCCAACCGGGTTTGCGCCCCGATCACGATCCGTTGTTTGAGGTCAAGCGTTTTGAAGAAGCCTGGAACAAAGGCCTGAACATCTTGATCATTAAGTATTGGGATTTTCTGGGTTCATTGGCTGACTACCGAATTTTTGTGGGCTACAACGCTCAAAAGGAAACGTACTATGTCTTGGCAATTACTCACCGTGCGGTCGCCTACGACACGGGGCATACAAGCTTCGGTCGTTTATTGGTGCGATACGAGTCGTGCCACATTCCAGTCTGGCGTTGATGTCGGTGTGGCAGTCAATGGCACTTTGACTGTGCAAGCAACACTGTTGCGCACCGACCGCTGGGTGGATATGGCCGTGCATCAAGAGCCCGATCCGCATGGGCAGGATGCTTTGGTGTTTGCCGCACGGCGTGCCAGCAACCCGGCGCGTGCAGCCCGTTTGCAGGCCATGCGCGAGCGCCTGGGCACCGCACTGGAGCAACAAAGCGGCGCTGCGGTGGCGGGCCTGGCAGGGCTGCGTTTAAAGGCGGGTTTGTCGCAGCAGCAAGTGGCGCAGCGCATGGATACGCAGCAGCCCAGCGTGGCCCGATGGGAGCGCGATCCGGCCAGCATGCGTGTTGCGACCATGCAGCGCCTGGCCCAGGTTTTGGGGGTGGATTTGGCTGCCTTGGCGCAAGTCATCGATGGGCAGCTTCAGGCAAAGGGGTTGGAACATGCATGATGAGCATGCCATGGCATTGACT
Organism: uncultured Limnohabitans sp.; assembly: GCA_964431215.1. Lineage (GTDB taxonomy): Bacteria > Pseudomonadota > Gammaproteobacteria > Burkholderiales > Burkholderiaceae_C > Limnohabitans_A. Next base: position 4,578 of record CAYSIY010000009.1, on the reverse strand, counting down.
TGCTTGTATTGCGACGATGTCCGTCTGGAGAGCGAAGGGCGTTCGACTTTGGTCGGCTGGTACGCACAAGATGCGCTGACGCATGCAGGCCCCTTTCCGATCACAGTGCTCAACTTGGCCGTGGTGTTGTTGTTGCGCGTTGCCCCGATGCAAACCGTGCAAAGCTTGCAACTGGAGCTGTGGCTGGACGATGAGCTGCGTTATTCTGTTTCGCCGACAGCCGAAGATTTACAGGCCATCTGGGCGGATGCAATGAAGGCACCCGGGCAGTCGGACGCGATGACTGTTCGCGTGGCGATGAAGTTCCCGAACTTGCCCATCCCCAAGCCAGGGCATTTGTATTTCAAAGCAGCGTTGGATGGTGACGTTGCGATCAGCAATGCGCTGGTGATTCAGCAGGTTTGACCGAGGTGATATGGGTTTCAGAATACTTTTGACAGGTGCGGCCGGTTTTACCGGCCGTTTTTTTCAGGCTCAGGCCGAGGCTGCGGGCCACACTGTGGTGCCTTTGCAGGCCGACCTGACCGACAAGCCCGCAGTGGCAGCGCAGGTGGCTGCTGCCCAGCCCGATGCGGTGGTGCATTTGGCGGCCATCAGTTTTGTGGGGCATGCGGACGATACGGCGTTTTACGCAGTCAACGTGGTGGGCACCATGAACCTGCTGGCCGCCGTGGCGGCTTTGCCGGTGCGCCCGCGCTGTGTCTTGCTGGCCAGCAGTGCCAACATTTATGGCAATTGCGATGCGTCGCCCATTGCCGAGTCGCAGCCACCGGCTCCGGTCAACCATTACGCCATGAGCAAGCTGGCCATGGAGCACATGGCGCTGACCTGTGCCGACCGGATGCCCATCGTCATCACGCGGCCCTTCAATTACACCGGCCCGGGGCAGGCGGCGCAGTTTCTGATTCCCAAACTGGTCAGCCACTTTGCCCGCAAGGCCGACCGCATTGAGCTGGGCAACCTGCATGTAGAGCGCGAGTTCAATGATGTGCGCATGGTGTGCGATGCCTACTTGCGCCTGCTGGACAAGGGGGTGCCAGGCGAGGCCTACAACGTGTGTTCGGGCCAGCCCTACACGCTGCAGCACGTCATCAGGACGCTGGAGCAGATCACGGGCCACCGCATGCAGGTGCAGGTCAACCCGGCATTTGTCCGGGCCAATGAGGTGCATCGGTTGTGTGGCAGCCCGGGTAAGTTGATCGACTGCATTGGCCCACTGAAAAATGGCGACATTGCAGACACATTGACATGGATGCTCGAAGGTTCGGCATGAGAATAGGCGTTGGCGCTACAGTTTGGTTACGTGGGCGTTTGTCGGGCCAATTGGATGGCATAGGCCACTACACGCAAGAGCTGTATAGGCATTTGGCCACCGCTGCGCAGGTGAGCAAGCTTGTGCCGGTTGTGTTTGGCGGTGCGGGCAGCGAGCATTTGGATGGCGCGACGGTCCAACGCTTGCCGCGCTACAGCACGTCGGCTTTGTGGTCGGCCATTTCGGGCATGGGTTTTTCTGGCGCTTCGTCGTTACGTGCCCAGGTGGATGTGTTTCATGCCACGGACCATTACACGCCTCGCTTGAGCCATATTCCGGTGGTGGCGACTTTGATGGATGCCATTCCCTTGTCGCATCCACAATGGGTCAGCCAGCGAGCGCGAGCACTCAAAAATTGGTTATGGCGGCAAAGCGGGCATTGGGCCGACCATGTTGTGACGATTTCCGAATTCTCGAGGGATGAGATCGTTCGTCATTTCGGCATTGATGCACAAAAAATTTCTGTCACTCCGCTGGGTGTGGATGAGCGGTATTTCGAACGCTTGTCTGGCGATGTGGCCGAGCAGGCCGTGGCGGGGCTGAATTTGCCCGAGCGCTTTTTTTTGTTTGTGGGCACCTTTCAGCCGCGCAAGAACATCGAGCGCATCGTGGATGCCCACGAGGCTTTGCCGGTGGCGCTGCGCCAGGAGGTGCCTTTGTTGATTGTGGGGCGCAATGGCTGGGGTTCGGACGCGCTGGTGGCCCGCCTGAGGGCGTATGGGCCCCATGGGCAGGTGCGTTGGCTGCAAAACGTAGGCGATGTGACCAAGCGGGTCTTGATGCAGCGGGCCACGGCGCTGGTCTTTCCGTCTTTGTTTGAAGGCTTTGGCTTGCCGGTGCTCGAGGGTTTTGCCAGCCAGACCCCGGTGATTACATCCAATGTGAGCTCCTTGCCCGAGGTGGCCGGTGACGCGGCGTGGATGGTAGACCCATACAGCGTGTCTGCATTGACCGAGGCGATGGTCACACTGGCCCGGGACGAGGCCGTCGGCAGGCAACTGGTGCCTAAGGGCCTGGAGCGTGCCCGGGCCATGACGTGGCAGCAGTGCGCCCAAAAAACCCTTCAGGTCTATGAGCATGTGCTGCGCAAAAGTTGATGGATCGGTGAACGGGGGGCGGGTGTCATGAAGGTCGCGATCGTCCATGACTGGTTGGTCACTTACGCGGGCTCCGAGCGCGTAGTCGAGCAGTTGCTGCTGTGTTATCCGCAGGCCGATGTGTTCAGTCTGGTGGACTTTTTGCCGGACTCAGACCGGGGCATGCTGGGGGGGCGCAAGGTGCGCACCAGCTTTATTCAGCATTTGCCTTGGGCGCGCAGGCGTTTTCGTGCTTATTTGCCGCTCATGCCTCTGGCGGTGGAGCAGTTCGATATGACGGGCTATGACCTGGTGATCAGCAGTTCGCACGCCGTGGCCAAGGGCGTGCTGGTGGGGCCGGATCAGTTGCATGTGTGCTATTGCCATACGCCGGTTCGCTATGCCTGGGATTTGCAGCACCAGTATCTGAAAGAGGCGGGGCTGACTTCGGGCCTGAAGTCCTGGCTGGTGCGATGGATGTTGCACAAGCTGCGCATTTGGGATTCGCGCACGGCCAATGGGGTGGATGGGTTTGTGGCCAATTCGCAGTTCATTGGCCGTCGCATCCAAAAAGCATACCGTCGCACGTCGCGGGTGATTTATCCGCCGGTGGATGTGGATCGCTTTGCTTTTTGCCAGGACAAGGATGATTTTTATCTGACGGCTTCGCGCATGGTGCCGTACAAGATGCTGCCTTTGTTGGTGCAGGCTTTTGCGCAGATGCCCGAGCGCAAGCTGGTGGTGATTGGTGACGGCCCCGATATGGCGCTTTGCAAGCGTTTGGCGACTTCCAATGTGCAGTTGCTGGGCTATCAGTCCAATGCGGTGTTGATGCAGACCATGCAGCGTGCCAGGGCGTTTGTGTTTGCTGCTGTCGAGGACTTTGGCATCACGCCGATTGAGGCTCAGGCCTGTGGCACGCCGGTCATTGCACTGGGCCGTGGCGGGGCTCTGGAGTCGCTCAGGGGGCCGGATCATGCCGATCCGACGGCGGTCTTTTTTCAGGAGCAGACGCCGCAGGCCATCGTGGATGCGGTGCGGCGCTTTGAGTCCGAAGAAGGGCAACGCATTCGGCCCGAGGCCTGCAGACAAAACGCACAGCGCTTCAATCCGGAGCGTTTCCGCGAGGAGTTCAAGGCTTTTGTGCAGGAGATGCAGCACCGTTGACAGGGGGCTTTGGTGGGATAGGCGCGGACTCATTTTCCCGTTCAGGCATGGTTTTGTGGAGTCCTACCCATGTGCAGTTTGCGTTCAGACCTGGCGCCATGTATCATGCGGTCATCGATCTTTTTTTGCATGAAAATCATTAAATAAAACAACAGCTTGGATCATCTTTCAAGCCTAAGTCGTTTACCCCGAATTGTTGCCATGAACATCACCAGCCGCATCAGACGTTCTGTTAAAGGCCGTATCGACCTTGTATTTCGTCCAAGCGATTTTTTGTCGTTTGGCAGTGAAGCGTCTGTCAAGCGTGCGCTCAAGGAGTTGACGCAGTTGGGTGTTCTGGTGCGCTTGGGCGTGGGTATTTATGCAAAAGCCAAACCCAGCGTGTTGTCGGGGCAGCCTATTCCTGTTCAGCCGCTGGAGGTTTTGGGGCCGCAAGCTTTGGCCAAATTGGGCATCAGCTTGCGGCAGTCGCAGCAGGTGTCTGCCTACAACTCTGGGCACACCACGCAGGTGCCAGCGGGTGTGGTTGTCAACGTGGGCAAGCAACGTGTCAGCCGCAAGATCGGGTTCAACGGCAAGTTTCGTCAGTATGAGCGCACATGAGGATGCTTGCGCCAGAGCGTCTTGAGCTCATAGACGCGTTGGTGGCAGAGGCCGAGATAGGGGATATCTCCGCTGGCTTGCTCGAAAAAGACGAGCACCTGACGACGAGGGTGTGCATCCTTTCGTGGATTTGTGCGCCTGGCTGAGGCGGATTTTTCCTTGACTGCGTTGGACTGTTTGCTTCGGCGCGTTGGTCTGATCGCCCCCACCCGCAAGCTGGCGCTGCAGGATTGGACAACAGCGACTCATGCATGAACCGTCATTCCCGCTCACTCTTGTCATTCCCGCCCCCGCGTTCGCGAGGGTGACACCGGGAATCCATGGACCCCCGCGTTCGCGAGGGTGACGAAAATGCGCTTTGCGTGAACAGGCGCTGCGCCCTGTGGGCCTGTCAAAATAACGCCCCTATGCCTGCTTGAA
>CAYSIY010000008.1:22519-27507 GCA_964431215.1 uncultured Limnohabitans sp. | reverse complement strand
TCTGGGCAAGAACACCAACGTGTTCCTGGCTTCGGCCGAGCTGGCCGCCATCACCTCCAAAATGGGCAAGTTCCCGACCGTGGCCCAATACCACGAAGCCATGGGCATCGTGAACAAGGACGCCGCCAGCGTTTACAAGTACATGAACTTCGACCAGATCGAGGAGTACGTGGAAAACGCCAAGGGCGTGACGGCCTGACGCGCTGCAAGCGCTGTACCTGAAGCCCCGTCCGCGTCAGCGGGCGGGGCTTTTTTTTCGGTTCTGAGTGTTCAACAGCTTGCGGTGTTCAATGGTTTGAACCGACGGGCCGCAAGACTTAGTCGTCGGTTCCATCTGTCCGCGAAGACAGGCCCCGGCGTTGCTCGTTCAGCAAAACCTCGATGACAGCGCTCACCAATTTCTGGTGGGTGGCACTGAGCAACTGAAAGTCTTGAGCAAAAGATGCCTTGGCCTCGTGCAACCGGCGCTGGCTCCGGCTCAACGAATGTTCATGGCTCAAGTTCACTGGCTCTTCCACGGCAGGTACTCCCCAGCGCAGCCAATCAGATGAGGTGTTCAACAAATTTGCCAACACGGCAAGCTTGTCCATCGTCGGCATGGCCTGACCCAGCAGCCACTTGCGGGTGGCGTTGACCGTGACCGGTGCACCCCGCCAGCGCAAATTGAAGTCCCTGGCCAGAGCCGTCGGGCTGGTGGGCTTGCCTTGGTTGCGCAAAAGGGTCTGCAGGCGCAACGAGAACGCCTGGACCTCTTCTTTCCTGTGAGGTGACATGCCGCCAATGTAGCGATTGGCGCAGCATGGATTGTAACCGAAGTCACTATATAAAGTATCCGAAGTTATAATTTGTAGGTTTGAAAGTTATTTCACAGCTCCGTCAGGTAAAGTTTCTGACTTAAAAAAAGTTTTTGCTTCGTGCCAAAACTTTGCGGTAGCTATGGTTTGCTCACTATCGCCTGGCACGGGGCACTCGTACAGCGATAACCCCCCCCCGCAACCTTTCCCCTCAGCCCCTTACCCCCACCTCAGGAGTTCTGCCATGAAAACCACACTTCAAAAAATCAGCCGCATTGCCCGCATCAGCCTGCTGGCCGGCGCCGCCACCCTGGCCGCCTGCGGCGGTGGCAGCGATAGCACGTCGCTCACCTTCAGCGGCGTAGCGGCCACCGGCTTGGCCATTGCAGGCGCCAGCGTGTCCGTGCAATGCGTGGCAGGCACAGGCACCGCCACCACCAACGCCAACGGCGCGTACAGCGTCACCTTCGACGGCCAAGGCCCCTGCCTGGTCACCCTGACTCAAGGCAACCTGAGGCTGCAGTCCATTGCCCGCCAAACCGCCGCCGGCAGCACCATCGCCATCGCTAACATCACCCCGTTCAGTGACGCCATTGTCAAGGCCCTCATGCAGGCCAAAGGCGCTGCCACCCCGGAAGCCCTTGTCACCACCGCCATCCCCTCCAACGCTAACCTGGTCAATGCCGTGGATGCTGCCTTCTACAAGATCAACGCTGCGCTTGCTGCCAAAGGCCAGGCTTTGTTGCCCGTCAACACCGACCTGCTGGGCCAGCCCAACTTTGTGGCCCGTACCGCCACCACGGCAGGCGACGCGCTTGACCAAGCCCTTGATGCCTTGGTTGAGCCTTCCACCAACGCACTGTCTGCCACCTTGCTCAGTGAAATCAAAACCGTGGTGAGCCAAGTCGTGCCCCCCAACCCCACCGGTGCCACCAGCGCAACCGACTAAAGCCCATGCGCCATCTGGGCCGAACCCCGCCAGAGCTGACCCTGTCGGCAGCCTTGCTGCTGGCCGGTCCTGCCCTGGCGCAAGGCGTGTCGCCCCTGGGCCTAACCTCGGCCATCAACACCCCGGTGGCCCAAGTCTTGCCCCAGGGCACCGCCGTGGTCGGCTGGTCCAACAACAACCCCGAAATCGCCCCACCCGCGCAGGGCGCTTTCGGCTCTCTGGGGGCCGGTCTGGGCCTGCTGCCCGGCCTCGAAGCCTTTGCCCGCCTGAGCTACTCGGGCGATCTGCAATGCAGCATGTTCACCCCCGACTGCGCCGCCAACCGGCGTGACCTGTCCGTCTCGGCCAAATACCAGCTTCCTTTGGCCTTGCCCTACAACACCCGTCTGGCCTTGGGCAGCACCGACTTTGGCGGAGCCGCCACCCACTACCGCAGCCATTACATCGTGGCCACCACCCCCCACGGCCCGTGGCACTTTTCGTGGGGCTATGCCCGAAAGGACTCGCCCCAGGCCCTGCTGGACGGTCCTTTTGGCAGCCTCATGCTGCGCGTCAGCGAGCCCCTATCCTTGCAACTCGAGCACGACAGCCAAAGCCCGCGCATTGGTGGCCGCTACATCCGGCCCCTGGGCACCAGCACCGAGCTCGTTGCCAGCCTCAGCCACTCCGGCAGCCGCGCTGGCGGCCAGCTCGGCACCCAGGTCGGCCTGCAACTGGTCATGCACTTGGGCCAGCGCCAAAGCCGCCTGCTGCAACAGCACATTGCTGTGCCACCCGCCACCGTGCCGCCCGCCGCTCCAGTGGCCCCCATCGCGCCGCCGCAAGCCCTGCAGGCCAGCCCGGGCCAGGCACCTGAGTCGGCCCCCGACCTCGGAAAACTCATCCAACAGCTCCAGCGCGCCGGCTTCAGTCAGGTGCAAGTCACCCCCCACGCCAACGGTCTGCTGCACATTCAGGCCGAACCCGCCGCCTGGCGACAAAGCAAACTCCAGGCCCTGGGCATCGCCCTGCAAACCACCCTGGCCCAGGCCGCGCCCGAGAGCCGCCGCCCCTGGCTCATCACACTCACCCACCTGGGGCAGCCGGTGGTCAGCGCCTACACCAACGCCCACTGCGCCGCCCAATTCAAGGCCGGGCACGACCACTGCGATACCCCACAGACTGTGCCCCAGCCAGCGGTGCAATTTTTCTCGCACCCTGCCATACCAGAGCACCTGCTTGAGTCAGCCAAGACCTCTGCGGCCCCCACCCTGGTTCGCCCCCAGTTCGAGTGGGGTTTGGGCCTCAGAACCGCCATCGGCACCGAATATGGCCTGGCCGACTACTCCGCCGCCGCCCAACTCTCGGCCGAACTGCCCCTGTCCACCGGCCTGGCGGCGCAAGCCACCGCATCCACACCCCTGTCACATTCCGACAGCTACGGCCCAGGCCAGGTGTTTGCCGACCAACGCCACACACGCACCCAGGCAGAGCAAACCCTGCTGAGCTACTGGCGGCCCCATGGCCCCTGGGGCGTGCAGGCCAGTCTGGGCTACATCAACGCCACCGACCGAGGCGGCCAGCTCGACGCCACCTGGCACAACGCCGACGGCCGCTGGCGTGCCAGCGGTCACCTGGGCCGCTACACCAACACCCACGGCCTCTACCGCCTTGATCGCCAAAGCGCCCTGGTCAGCCTGCGCTACAGCGTCATGCCGGCCGTGTGGCAGATCGAAGCCACCGCCGGGCAGTTCTACCACCTCGACCAAGGCTGGCTGCTGGCCTCCAACCACTGGATGGGCGACACCCGCTTCAGGCTCTACCTGCGCCGCAGCGGCATGCCCTCCAACCCCCTCATGCCGGTGCGCAGCTTTGCCGGCATCGAGGTCTCGCTGCCCCTGGGCGCATCGCAAGCCAAAAGCTTTGCCGGCATGCACCTGCGCGGTTCCGACCGCTGGCAACACCGCATCGAAACCAAAGTCGGTGAACGCGACAACCTGCTCACGCCGGGCTACGGCCAGGTGCCCCAACCCAAGCACGGACTCATGACCGACGGCATTGACTACGACCGCTCGGGCCAGGCCGACCTCTGGGCCGACCGCAAGCGCGCACGGCTGGCCATGCACACCCCACTTCCATGATTTCCTTACTCTCTCCCGCCCTGGAGCCGGCCTTGTGGGCCTTCGGCTCGGCCTTGCTGCTCGGCATCTTGCTGGTGCTCACCCAACGCTGGCACGGCCGCTACACCCTGGACTCGGCCCACGGCATCCAGAAATTCCACATCCATCCCACCCCCCGTGTGGGCGGCATCGCCATCGCGATCGGCCTGACCGTGGCCTGGAGCCAGTCCAGCCCCAACGTGCAGCAAATCACAGGCCCGCTCTTGCTGGCTGGCCTGCCCGCACTGCTGTTTGGCCTGATCGAAGACATCACCCAACGCGTGGGCGTGACGCTGCGTCTGCTGGCCACCATGGTCTCGGGCCTGGTGGCCTGGTGGCTCACTGGCGAGGCGATCGGCCGTGTGGACGTCTGGGGGGCCGACTGGCTGCTTTCCTTCACCCTCTGCTCGGTCCTGTTTACCGCCTTTGCTGTGGGCGGCGTGGCCAACAGCATCAACATCATTGACGGCTTTCATGGTCTGGCCGCCACCACCAGCACCCTGGGCTTTTTGGGCTACGCCGCCATGGCCTGGCAACTGGGCGACACCACCCTGGCCCAAACCGCCCTGTTGCTGGCCGCCTGCGTTTTTGGCTTTTTTTGGGTCAACTGGCCGCTGGGCAAACTCTTCATGGGCGACGGCGGTTCCTACTTTGTCGGCTTTGCACTGGCCTGGGTGGCCGTGCTCCTGATCGAGCGCAACCCCGACGTCTCTACCTATGCCGTGCTCATGGTCTGCGCCCACCCCGTGACCGAAGTGCTCTTTAGCGTCTTTCGGCGCAAAGTCCGCCACTGCCACCCCGGCATGCCCGACCGCCTGCACTTTCACAGCCTCGTCAAACGCCGCTACATGGCCCGCTGGTTTGGTCGCTACAGCAAGCAAGTGCGCAACGCCATGACGGGGGTCTGCATCGGCCTCATCACCACGGTGTCCGTCATCCTGGCCAATTTCAGCCACGACGATCCTCTGCTGGCGGCCCTGCTGCTGGCCGCCCAGGTGCTGGCCTACATCGCCCTTTATGCCCGCATGGTCCGCCACCGCTGGACCAACCCCCTGACTTTTGTGCTGGTCAAACCCCCCGTCAATCCAGCATCCCCCGTCATACCCG
>CAYSIY010000008.1:169-22419 GCA_964431215.1 uncultured Limnohabitans sp. | reverse complement strand
CTTCCACCGTCATTCCCGCTTCCACCGTCATTCCCGCTTCCACCGTCATTCCCGCTTCCACCGTCATTCCCGCGAAAGCGGGAATCCATGGACCCCCGCGTTCGCGAGGGTGACGAAAAGGCCTGGACCCCCGGGTCAAGCCCGAGGATGACGAAGAGGGTCAAGCCCGACCATGACGAAACCAGTGCCGATCAAAGCCGACCTGTAAAAATGAAGCTTCAAAACAAAACCATCGCCGTCATTGGCCTGGGCTACGTCGGCCTGCCGCTGGCCGTTGAATTTGGCAAACAGCGCAGCACCATCGGCTTTGACATCAACCCCGTGCGCATTGCCGAACTGCAGTCGGGCCAAGACCACACCCTCGAATGCAGCCCCCAGGAGCTGGCCCAAGCCAGCCACCTGCGCTACAGCGCCAACCCGGCCGACCTGACCGCCGCGCAAATCTACATCGTCACCGTGCCCACCCCGGTGGACCCAGCCAACCGCCCCGACATGAGCCCGCTCATTAAAGCCAGCGAAACCGTGGGCAAAGCCCTCAAGGCGGGCGACATCGTCATTTACGAGTCCACCGTCTACCCCGGCGCCACCGAAGAAGTGTGTGTGCCCGTGCTCGAAAAATTCAGCGGCCTCACGTTCAACCAAGACTTTTTCTGCGGCTACAGCCCCGAACGCATCAACCCCGGCGACAAAGAACACCGCCTGCCGAGCATCAAAAAAGTCATCAGCGGCAGCACCCCCGACGTGGCCCAAGAGGTGGACCAGCTTTACCGCCAGATCATCACCGCCGGCACCTACAAAGCCAGCAGCATCCGCGTGGCCGAAGCCGCCAAAGTCATTGAAAACACCCAGCGCGACCTGAACATCGCGCTCATGAACGAGCTCAGCCTCATCTTCAACAAACTCGGCATTGACACCCTGGAAGTGCTGCAAGCCGCGGGCACCAAATGGAACTTCCTGCCCTTCAGGCCCGGCCTGGTGGGCGGGCACTGCATTGGCGTGGACCCGTATTACCTGACGCACAAAGCCCAACAAGTGGGCTACCACCCCGAAGTCATTTTGGCGGGCCGCCGCATCAACGACAGCATGGCCAGCCACGTGGCGGACGAAACCATCAAACTCATGCTGCGCAAAGGCCTGCCCGTGCTGGGCAGCAAGGTGCTGGTGCTGGGCCTGACCTTCAAAGAAAACTGCCCCGACGTGCGCAACACCAAGGTGGTGGACATCGTCAAGGCCCTGCGCGGCTACAACGCCCAAGTGGACGTGTACGACCCCTGGATCGACGTGGCCGAGGCCCAACACGAATACGGCCTGCAGTGCCTTGAAGCCGCCCCCGCGCCCGGCCAATACGCCGCCATCGTCCTGGCGGTGGGCCACCACCAATTTGTGCAACTGGGCGTGGACGGCATCAAAGCCTGGGGTCAGCCAGGTGCCGTGGTGTTTGATGTGAAAAGCATCTTGCCCCTGGGTGCCGCAGACGGACGGCTGTAATTCACTGGCAAAAGAACACGATTTATCACCGTGATATATTTGCCTATCAACGTCAGCCGTTACGAAGGACCGCCTCCAACCGATGACCTGCAGCAACGCAGGCACCCCAATGGGCCGGTTTACCCCAGAGTTGAGGTTGAAAACCTGGCTCGAACAGTGGCACTGGCGTTCTGGACAAAAGGTTCTGCCCGGGACGCCCAAAAATGGAAGATCGATACCACCGACGTAGCGCATTTGGTTGTGCTGGCCCTCAGCACGGGGCAATATTTGCACTCCGAATGGTGCCAACAACAACCCCAAGGCCCTTGGGCCATGTGTGATGCCTACAGAGTCACCCAACATGTGTGGAATGAACAGGCTCACAAAGTCATGCCAACAACTTGGTACCTCAAATTCGCCATCAGCAAAACAGGGCAACTGTTGCTGATGGCATCCAACCACCCTGAAGGAGCCTGATATGAAAGAGACCGAAGTAAAAACGGTGTCCACACAGTGCAACGCCTGTGGTGAGGGCACACTGCATCAACATACCGAAAGCAATAGCGTCCTGATCAACGGCAAAACTCTGGACGTGCCATTGCAATACAGCGCATGCGACCACTGCGGCTCAGAGCTGACCGATGCCGAGCAAGCCCGCGCAAACAAGCGCGCCATGGTCGCGGCAGAAAAACAGGCGTTTGACATGCTGCCAGGCACTGCCATTCGCGAATTCCGTAAACAACACCAGATCAGCCAGGCCGATGCGGCGCAGCTTTTTGGTGGCGGCAAAGTGGGCTTTAGCCGCTATGAAAACGACGACATTGTGCAAAGCCAGTCCATGGACAGTTTGCTGCGTCTGTGCATGGAGCAGCCCCCCACACTGATCCGACTGGCTCGCATGCGCGGCGTCAGCCTGACCAGCTCCACAAGGCAAGGCATTCATGCGGCGGCACACCGACACATTATGCAAATTGCACCCATGGTTCAAAAACTCCTGGACGATGCCATGGCCCAAGACCGAAAAGCGCGGGCCATGCCAGCCAGCAATGACCTGCAACAAGCTGGTTTTGAGGTGACCGAGCGATCTGTCTGGAAGCTTGCCGCATGAAACCCAGCCCACTGACACTGCTAACCCTCGACTTTTTGCGTGTGTATGTACAAGCCAACCACGAAGCCAAACAAACCGGCGAAGAGTTTGACTTTGACGGGGCCATGCTTTCGTGGAGCATCAAACACGGTCAAGACGAAGATGGCAGCTGGTGGGTGGCCGTAGGATTTGCCACCGACGACCAAGCCCCCCCAGAACAACGCTGCCCCTACGACCTGGACATGCGTGCATTGGGTTACTTCAAAATTGCAGAGACAGTCGCCCCTGATCGTCAGGAAGAAATCGTTTACGAGAATGGTGCAGCGCTGGTCTACGGCGCCATACGAGAAATGACCGCAACCGTTACGGCACGCAGCATTGCCGGCAAGCTGGTGCTCCCAACGCCAACCTTTGTCGGCGCGTTCAACGCTCGCAAAACATGACCCGCTACGAACAACTCCAAGCCCAACTCCCACAAGCCCCCAAAACCTGGCTCGTGACCGGCGTGGCCGGTTTCATTGGCAGCCACCTGCTCGAAACCCTGCTCAAGCTTGACCAGCGCGTGGTGGGGCTGGACAACTTTGCCACCGGCCACCAGCGCAACCTGGACGAAGTGCAAAGCCTGGTCAGCCCCGAGCAATGGGCCAACTTCCAATTCATCAACGGCGATATTCGCCAACTGGCCGACTGCCAACGCGCCTGCGCGGGGGTGGACTACGTGCTGCACCAAGCCGCCTTGGGCAGCGTGCCGCGCAGCCTGGCCGACCCCATCGCCACCAATGAAACCAACATCACCGGCTTCCTCCATATGCTGGTGGCCGCCCGAGACGCCCGGGTGCAAAGCTTCACCTACGCCGCCAGCAGCAGCACCTACGGCGACCACCCCGCCCTGCCCAAGGTGGAAGACAACATTGGCAAACCACTGAGCCCCTACGCCGTGACCAAATACGTCAACGAGCTGTATGCCGACGTCTTTGCCCGCAGCTACGGCTTTGAGGCCATCGGCCTGCGTTACTTCAATGTGTTTGGCCCCCGCCAAGACCCCAACGGGGCCTATGCCGCCGTCATCCCCAAATGGACAGCCGCCCTGCTGCAGGGCGAGCCCGTCTACATCAATGGCGACGGAGAAACCAGCCGCGACTTCTGCTACGTGGCCAACGCCGTCCAAGCCAACCTTCTGTCTGCGACCTGTCATCCCCGCGACCTCACCCGTCATCCCCCCGCCACCAGTCATCCCCCCGCCACCAGTCATCCCCGCGAAGGCGGGGATCCATCCCCAACCCCATCCCCATCCCCCCTCAACCAAATCTACAACGTTGCCGTAGGCGAGCGCACCACCCTCAAGCAACTCTTTACCCTCCTGCGCGACAACCTTAGCGTCCACGGTGTAGACCCCCACACCCAGCCCATTTACCGCGACTTCCGCCCCGGCGACGTGCGCCACAGCCAGGCTGACATCGGCAAAGCCCAAAACCTGCTGGGCTATGCGCCCACGCACGCGCTGGCAGCGGGGGTAGGGGAGGCCATGCCTTGGTATGTGAGCCATACAAATATCTGAGCTCATGACGCCCTCTTTATTAGCTAAGCTAAGTAAGCTCTATCGGAAACTGCCTGCTGGTCGGCACCGGCAGGTGGGTGGCCTGATAGTTTTCATGCTTGTGGGGGCTATCGCTGAACTTGCCACCTTGGGTGCTGTATTGCCGTTCCTTGCGCTCATGGCCGATCCTTCGTCCATCGCACGATTCCCGGTTGTGGTCACTGTTTTCAGTTACCTAGGCTTGGACACCAATGCAAACATGTTGTTCTACGTGGCGTTATTGTTTGGCATTGCAGCAACTATTGCTGCCGTGGTACGTATTGCTTTGAACTGGTTCAGCTACCGCCTCACCTACGCCATCGGCATCGACCTCGGAGTAGAGGTCTACAGGCGCACCTTGCACCAGCCCTACTTTTTTCACGTATCTCGCAACACAAGTGAAATTATTTCCGGGCTGGTAAAAGTCCAGCATGTCATCTTCAACGTGCTCAACCCAGTGGTGCACTGTGTGGTCTCAGCCACCTTGGCTGGTGCCATTCTGCTTGCTTTGCTGGCTATTGATGCAGTAGTAGCCGTCGCCACCGGCGTGATCCTCGGCATCTTGTACGTGGCTGTCACGCTGGCCACACGGAACAGCTTGCTGAGTAATGGCAAAACGATTGCTGCCAACGAAACACACAGAATACAAGTCGTGCAAGAGGGGTTGGGCGGTATTCGCGATGTGTTGCTTGACAACGCGCAAGACGTCTACGTTCATCGGTTTGCCCAGTTGGAGCGACAGCTGCGTCTGGCCCAAGCCAACAACAGCGTCATTTCAAGTGCGCCTCGTTTCGTTATCGAGGCACTCGGAATGGTCGTCATTGCTGCACTGGCCTATCAGCTTCCTAGCGGTAGCGCCGGGTTTGCCGGCGCTATGCCAGTGCTAGGGGCTTTGGCATTGGGTGCTCAGCGACTCTTGCCACAACTGCAGCAAATTTATTACGCAGTGACCACACTTAGCGCCAACCATCAGGTCCTTGACGATGTTTTGGAGCTGCTGAATATGTCTGTCCCGGTTCGCAGCAAGTCGCTCGCCGATACTGCTATGCATATGAGCCAAGGCATTGAGATCAAGGGCATGTCGTTTCGCTACACGCTCGATTCGCCAGATGTGCTGGCTGGCATTGATCTGGCCATTCCCCGTGGTTCGCGAGTGGGCTTGGTTGGCCAGACTGGCAGTGGCAAGAGCACGCTCGTTGACCTCATTATGGGTCTGCTGGAGCCCACATCAGGCGTGGTCGAGGTTGATCGGGTTCCCTTGAAGAAGTTTGGGTTGGCGCACTGGCAGTCGCGGGTCGCGCACGTGCCCCAGTTTGTTTACCTGGCCGATTCCACCATCGCGGAGAACATCGCGTTTGGACTCACGTCAGATCAGATTGACCACGCTCAGCTTCATTCTGCCGCGCAGAAAGCGCAGATTGCTGACTTCATTGCGTCATTGCCGGAGGGTTACGACACCCTTGTAGGCGAACGGGGTGTGCGGTTGTCGGGAGGGCAGCGTCAGCGCATTGGCCTGGCGCGGGCGCTATACAAGGACGCTGATGTTCTGGTCTTGGACGAAGCGACCAGTGCCTTGGATGATGCTACTGAAGCAGCCGTGATGGCAGCTGTAGAGCAATTAGGCAGCGAAATCACTGTCATCATGATCGCGCACCGTGTGACCACGCTGCGGTCTTGTGACCTGATTGTGGAACTGGTTGCTGGGCGAGTGGAGTGGACGGGCGCGTACGGCAGCTTGATTGCGCGGCAACAACAGAGTGCCGGAGAAGGCACATGAAAGTACTGTTTGCAAGTGGCAGCATGTCAGGCGGTGGAGCTGAGCGTGTCGTCTCCATCCTGGCTAACGAGTTGGTCAAACGCGGCATTTTTGTGGGCATTCTGGTGGTTCGTGGAGCGAGCGTCTACACGTTAGATGACCGAGTCCAGCTTTTGCCTTTGTATCAAGAGCGGGAGATCACTACGTCTATTGCAAACAAGGTCGTACGCCGTTTCAGCTTTTGGTCCCGTCTTTTCAGGTTGGTAAAAGCTTTTCTTCCTGATGTGATCATCCCAGTGCACGGCGGGGGCTGGAACGCGATATTTGTTTTGCTGGCGAAGGTTTTAGGCATTCGGGTCATTGCTGCTGAGCACACAAACCATATGGTTAATTCTGTACGCCTGATTCGACAAGTTGAGCGACGTTGTGTTTACCGCTTGGCAGACGCCTTGACTGTATTAAACCGTTCGGATTTTGAACACTACAACGATTACCTCGAACGCGTCGAGTTGTTGCCCAATCCCGTGGGTTTTCCCTATTCGGAACAGCAGATCTACCGACAGCAAGTCTTGCTAGCTGCGGGCAGGCTCGACAGTTGGCACACCAAAGGGTTTGACAACTTGTTGGCCGCCTTTGCTCAGGTGGCTTCTGCACAGCCGGGCTGGCGCCTCCAGATTGCCGGGACTGGCGATAAAGGAAGGCGTCATTTGGCGGGCATTGCCAGTACCCTGGGGATAGCCGCGAGGGTTGATTTTCTAGGCTTTCGTCAGGATATCGATGCCGTGATGCGACGCAGCGAGGTGTTTGTGCTCAGCTCCCGATTTGAGGGGCTTCCGATGGTGCTGGTGGAAGCCATGTCGCAGGGCTGCGCTTGCGTCAGTTTCGACTGTGAAGCAGGCCCTTCGGACATTATTGATCATGAAGTCGACGGACTGTTGGTTGAGAACCAGAGCCAAACAGCTCTGGCCAATGCGCTGGATCGGGTGATGACGGACGCTGAGTTACGCCAAAGGCTGTCGAAAGCCGCCCGGGAAAAAGCAATGCGGTATGACCCCGTTCATATCACTGACCGCTGGCTGCATTTGTTCGCCAAATTAAAGTTGATACCTTGATATGACACGTATCTGCTTTTTTTCTGGCGGCATTGATCGTTCGGGTGGGACCGAGCGCGTCACCACCGTTATTGCCAGTTCGTTGGCCGAGCGAGGCCATGAGGTATACATCCTCAGCGCTTGCCGGGGCCAAAGTTCTTTCTTTCCTCTGAATTCAGCAGTGAAGCTCCACTCTTTGTGCATGGAGCACCACAGCGCCAATCTCAGCGACTGGCGGACTTGGTGGCGCTTGCGGCGTTTCATTCTGCAAAACCAAATTGAGTGTTTGATCGATGTCGATCCAGTGCTAACGTGGTTCAGCATCCCCGCCGCCTGGGGTACGTCTGCCCGCGTGCTTTCTTGGGAGCACTTTCATCTGTTTATCAACGTAGGGGATGTGTTTCAGCGAGTGCGTCGTTACTTTGGGCGGCGTATGGCCTTACGGTGGGCACACAAGGTCATTACCCTCACTGAGCGAGACCGCCAACAGTATCTGAGCCTTTCGCCCGGCAGCAGCACGAAGGTTGTGGCAATTCCCAATCCTGTGACGATTCAGCATGGCAGCGCCGCTGATCTGAACAGCGAAAAAGTTCTCGCCGTAGGCCGACTCGTACCTGAAAAAGGTTTTGATCTCCTGCTGCAAGCGTGGGCAGAAGTCCTGCCATTGTGTTCTCAATGGACTCTGAGAATAGTGGGTTCTGGATCAGATAACCAGAAGCTGCAAATGCAGGCAGAGGCACTGGGTATTCGCCATGGCGTGGAGTTCGTGCCAAACACCAGCGATATGGCCAGCGAATACTTGCGAGCTGCGCTGTTCGTTTGTTCATCGCGCTTTGAGGGTTTCGGGCTCGTTCTGGTTGAGGCCAAGTCATTTGGTTTACCAATTATCAGTTTTGACTGCCCTTGCGGCCCATCCGATATCGTGTGCGACGAAATTGATGGTCTGCTCGTACCCGCAGACGACACCCGAGCATTGGCCTTGGCCATGATGCACTTGATCAAGAACGATCAGCAGCGCAGGTCAATGGGCCAGCGCGCACAGGAGGACCGGCGCTTTGAGTTGGCGGGAATTGTTCAGACTTGGGAGCAACTGCTCGCATGAAACCAAACGCTTCAACATGCCACCTTGCTGGCAACGCGGTGCACCCGCTTGGTTCGCCTATCGCTGTTGTTTTGCCCAATCTCGCAGGAGGTGGCGCAGAGCGCGTCAGCATCGACCTAGCGCGTGAGTTTGCGCGGCATGGACATGCTGTCGAGTTCGTCTTGATGTCAGCTACTGGAGAGTTCTTGCCTGAGGTGATGCGGCAGTTCTCTGTTGTTGATTTAAAAACTTCGCAAGCGAGATCTGTACCTTTGGCCCTTAGCCGCTATTTACGACAAAAGCAGCCGAGGGCCTTGATTGCGAATATGTGGCCTCTGACCACTATGGCGGTGGTTGCGCATCTGCTGTCGGGGTCAACGTGTCGGTTGCTGCTGGTTGAGCATTCCGTTCTGTCGCGGCAGTATGCAAATTGGGGCTGGCTGCATAACCAGCTTATGCGGCTGAGCATCATGGTCTCGCATCGCTTAGCTCAGCATGTGGCGGCTGTGTCTGTTGGGTCCGCAGAAGATGTCGCAGCGCTGGCGGTGTTGCCTAAGCAGCGCGTACGCGTGCTGCATAACCCTATCCCGCAGCGGCCCCAGCCTTCGGGAGCTGATACAGCCGTCGCTGAGGCGCTTTGGGCGTGTCCCAAAGGCCGGCGCCTGCTGACCGTAGGCACCTTCAAAGATCAAAAGAACCACAGCTTGCTGCTCAGAGCTTTTGCCGAACTGGCTCTACCCTCAGCGCGATTGATGCTTTTGGGCAAGGGGCCAGATGAGCAGATGCTTCGGGATCTCAGTGCATCCCTTGGCATCCAGGATCGTGTGATCTTTGCGGGTTTTCATGCCGACCCTTCGCCGTTTTACGCCTCGGCGGACTTGTTTGTTTTGTCGTCTGACTACGAGGGACTGCCCACCGTAATCATTGAGGCGCTGTCTTTTGGTGTTCCTGTTGTATCTACCGACTGCCCAGCCGGTCCGGCCGAAATTCTTGAAAACGGACGCTGGGGCCGCTTGGTGCCCGTGGGCGATTGCACCGCTCTGGCGCAGGCTATGGCGCAAGCTTTGTCTCAACCGGTTGATCGCGATGCGCTCAAGCGACGTGCGGCAGACTTTGCGCCTGAAATTGCGGCGAAGAGGTATTTGGATATTTTAGTGAATAATTCAATCTAATGATGGGGTATTCATGTTGAATAAAAATGTTTCTGTATATTTAATTAATCTGGATAGATCGCCGGACAGGTTGAGAAATGCAACTGCGAATTTAAATGAAGTAGGCTTGCCTTTTGAGAGGATATCGGCGGTGGATGGTCGAAATCTGGATATGGAGAACATGGCAGATTTTGCAGTGGTTGACGTGATTAAAAAGGAGAGGTGGATCACGCCCCAGGTGATAGGGTGCTCTTTGTCGCATTATCAGGCATATAAGGATTTTCTTGCTTCCGGTTCTGAATGGGCTTTAATACTGGAGGATGATATAGAATTTTCCGGGGAAGTTGTTGATATTGTGAATAAATCAATTGACAAGATAAATAAAGAAGATATATTTTTATTTTATTTTCATGGACCGGAAAAATCATTTTCAAAAAACGGAAAAATAAATATAAATGATTGTTACGCATTTTATCCGGCCGTAACTTTGCTGGGCGGCTATTCTACCGGTGCTTATCTGATTCATCGTGAAGTAGCTCGCCGTTTGCATGACTATGTATTTCCAGTTCATATCAGTGCTGATAGTTATCACGTTTTCCAGAAGAATGGTGCTATAGGTGGCTTGTGGGCGCTTTTACCTCCAATATCCAGATCATCTAATTTCGGGAGTGATATTTCTTACTCCAGAATTGGTTCGTTTCTAAGAAGGTTTGAAGAGTTGCAAATTGTTCCTGTAACTTTTTTTCTGCGATGGATTCGTCGCATGATGAAAACTACAGCAACCAAATACAAAATAGTTAATGAGGCTCCTGAATGGCTATCCAGGCGTTGAAGTTGAGCCGAGTTTTATTCATTACATATGATGGGCTACTTGATCCTCTGGGAAGCAGCCAGATACTTCCATATCTTAAAGGTATTGCTGCCCACCCCCGCAAGTTGTACATTTTGAGTTTTGAGAAACCGGACCGCTACGAACATGCCGCCCAAAGTTTGCGAACAGAGCTTGATGCGCTTGGTATTGGCTGGACTCCGCTGTCTTTTACCTCCGGGCTAGGGAAATTGGGTAAGCTTTGGGACCTACTACGTATGTACACAAGCGCATTCAGTTTGCACCTGCAATATAAGTTTGAGATTATTCACTGCAGAAGCTACCAAGCCATGCAGGTGGGTTGTTTTATTAAGCGCTTATTTGGTTCTAAAACCTTATTTGACATGCGAGGCTTGTGGGTAGACGAGCGCATGGACGGAGGGATTTGGGATCGGGGTCGCGGTATCGATTCGATTGCTTTTTCAGCTTACAAGCGAATAGAGGCAAGGCTCCTCTGTTGTGCAGACCATGTCATTGCACTGACTGAGCGCGTGGTCCCAGAGCTTAGGCGGCTTGCGCCGGCAATGTCTGCGCCAGTGAGCGTCATCCCCTGTTGCGCAGACTTTGATCACTTTGGCTTACCGGCTGACGCCCGTCGTCGCAAAGTCAGGGCTGAACTGGGGATTCCCACTGAAGCGCGCGTGTTGGCTTATCTAGGATCGCTTGGCACTTGGTACATGCTTGATGAGATGCTGCGCGTGTTTTCAGATGCGCAGGAAAAATATGGCAACGTATATCTGCTTCTGATTACCCGCGATTGGAGAGCAGAGCACGATGCGCTGCTTTCTCAAATGGGTTTGTCGTCATATCGTGAGCGTATTCGTGTAAGGTCTGCGGGCCGTAACGAAGTGCCTGAGCTTCTTGGAAGTGCGGATGTCATGCTCAGCTTCATCAAGCCTGCATATTCCAAAATTGCCAGCTCTCCCACCAAACTGGCCGAGGCCTTTGCTCTGGGAGTGCCCGTCATCAGCAATATCGGTATTGGTGACGTGGATGAAGTCACCCGCCAGCTTGATGCCGGGGCGCTAGTCGACCTGGCTAACCCAAATTCCGTCAAGGCAGTTATTGAACAACTGGATACCATCGTTGCCAAGAGTGGTGCGTCGCTGCGTCAGAGAGCCAGGCCAGCGCTTGGGCTTGAGGTGGCGCAGGCGCGATATCTGCAGGTATACCAGTCTTTGGAGTCCGGGTTGTGAGATCGCCGCGCATGACGTATGTGGTGGATGTCTGCGGTACGCTAGTCAAGGACGATACCACGCTAGGTCTTTTAAGGTGCCATTTCGCACGGTGCCCTGAACGGCCCTTGCGAATTTATATTCTTCTAATGCTCACTGCTGTCTACAGCCCACTTAGGCTGCTGTTCATGGTTCTGGAAAAGCTCACAGGGCACCATGTGTTGAAGCACTTGCTGGTGCGTATGTTGGCTGGAGATAAGGAGACGGCCTTAAATGAGTCAGGGCAGGCTTATGCACAAGACTTGCTCAAGAGTCGGCGCATCGGACCTGTTTGGGAGCGCCTCGCTGAGGCAAGCCCTTCTCAGATCATTCTGGCCTCTGCCAGTCTTGAACCAGTAGTCAAGGCGCTGGCTGAGAGTATGGGAACACGTTTTGTGGCGAGCTCGCTGGAAGTACGTGATGGTTTGCTTACTGGGCGTTATTTGGAAGACGTCACCGGGAAAAAAGAAGTCGCTATTGAACGCAAATATGGTCCAGTTGCTTTGGCTGAGCCTTTTGCTGCCTTCAGTGATAACTTGTCTGATAGGCCATTGCTCGCTAAAGCCGCAATTGCCTGTGTTGTACTGCACTGCAATACGCATCGAGCCAGATGGATGAATTTGCCGGCTGACTATGTAGGGGTCGCGTAGTGAATCTGTTTCTGCTGATTCCATTTTCATATTTCTACACGACCCGTCTCAGCAAGGGTGTATTGGCTTTTCATGCCCTTTTTGAATGGGTTGCGGCGGTCTGGCTTGTTATATGGCTAGGAGGATCGGATATTTCGGAGGGGCTGATAAAAATGATGCTCACGTACACTGCATTCATCAGCATTTATGAATTGGGCTACATGGCCAATGACCTTCACGCTGCAAAAAACGAATCTGATGGCAGGCGACGGGGACCACAAGCTGCAGCGAGATTATGGGTCGCAGCATGGGTGTTGTTTCGGGCACTGACCTTTGTTGTGGTCACCTTTGTCTTGGGGCAGTTGCTTCAGGTGGCTTGGTGGATGTTTTTCATTGCCTTGGCAGGGGTTTTTTTCGTGCATAACTGCTTGGATGACCGTGAAATGAAAACCGGAACTTTTGCATGGCTCGCTTGGTTCCGGTTCATGGCACCCATAGTTTTTATTGTGGAAGATAGCCAGCGTATGGGAATTGGTTTGGCCGCCGCGATGGGCTATGTGGCTTTTCGACAACTGGGCTATATGGACAGCAAGGGTTTGATCAATATGCCTGGCCGTCAGCGGCATGTCTTCAGGCGATTTTTTTTCTTGATGCCGTTAGGCGGCGGTGTAGCCCTTTTGCCATATGCAGAGGCGCGGGGCTACGTCTTGCTTACGCTTTATTGGGCAATTGTCGCAGTAATCGGCACGTTGCTCGCTCGGAGACTGCGGTAAATACCCAAAATAGTAAATAAAAATATGTGTGGATTCACCGGTTTTCTTATCCCCCCGGCCTCCAGCAAGGATGGCCTTGAAGCCATTGCAACGCACATGGCCCTGACCATTGCGCACCGTGGCCCCGACGACGCAGGTGCCTGGGCCGACGCCGAGGCGGGCATCGCGCTGGGGCACCGCCGCTTGGCCATTGTGGATTTGTCGGCGGCTGGGCATCAGCCCATGGCGTCGGCCAGTGGGCGGTATGTGATGGTGTTTAACGGGGAGATTTACAACCATTTGGAGTTGAGGATGGATCCCCGCTTTCGCGGGGATGACGGTCGGGGGCGCGGGATGACGCAGGCGGGGATGGATCCCGGGTCGGTGCCCGGGATGACGGGGTGGCGGGGGCATTCGGATACTGAAACGCTTTTGGCGGGGTTTGAGGCTTGGGGGGTGGAGGCCACTTTGCGCAAAGCGGTGGGCATGTTTGCCGTGGCCTTGTGGGACAGGGCCGAGCGCAAGCTGACGCTGGCGCGTGACCGCATGGGCGAAAAGCCGCTTTATTACGGCTGGGTGCAGGGCGCTTTTGTGTTTGGCTCGGAGCTTAAAGCCCTGCGGGCTTACCCGGGGTTTGGCAACCCGGTCAGCCGCGATGCCTTGGCTTTGTTCATGCAGCATGGCGCGGTGCCTGCGCCGTATTCCATTTACCAGGACGTTTACAAACTACCGCCAGGCTGCCTGCTCACGCTCGATGCTGCGGGCTTGGCGGCCCAAGCGGTGCACATCGCGCCTTACTGGCAGTTGGCCGAGCTTGCTCGGCGCGGGCTGGCCAACCCCATCCACAGCGAGGCCGAAGCCCTGAGCGAGCTGGAAGCCACGCTGCGCCAGGCGGTGGCGCTGCAAGCCGTGGCCGATGTGCCGCTGGGCGCGTTTTTGTCGGGCGGGGTGGATTCATCGGCCATTGTGGCGCTGATGCAGGCGCAGTCGGCCCGGCCGGTGCAAACCTTTACCGTGGGCTTTGACGAGGCGGGTTTTGACGAGTCGCCCCACGCGCTGGCGGTGGCCCGGCACCTGGGCACCGAGCACCATGCGCTGCGCGTGGGCGCGGCAGACGCGCAGGCCGTCATTCCGCTGCTGGCGGGCATGTACGACGAGCCCTTTGCCGACAGTTCGCAAATTCCGACCCATTTGGTGAGCAAGGCGGCGCGCCAGCATGTCACGGTGGCGCTGTCGGGCGACGCGGGGGATGAGCTCTTTGGGGGCTACAACCGCTACTTTTGGGGCCAGCGTGTGTGGAACCGGCTGGCCTGGCTGCCCCCTGCGCTGAGGCAGGTGTTGGGCGCGGGCATGGAGCAAGTGCCTGCGCCCGCCTGGGATGCCATGGGCCGCGCCTTGCCCGGTACGCATGCGGTGGCTCGCCTGGGCGACAAGGCCCACAAGCTGGCGCAGCGGCTCAAGACGGTGCAAAGCATGGACGACCTGTACCGCAGCTTGGTGACCGAGTGGCCCCAGGGCACCGATTTGGTGCTGGGCGCTCAGCGCCTGCCCACGGCGCTGAGCGATGAGCATCTGGCCAACGCGCTGGCACTCGGCGTGTCAGAGCCGGAGCACCGCATGATGCTGTGGGACTCCATGACTTACCTGCCTGACGACATCTTGCACAAGGTGGACCGCGCCGCCATGAGCGTGAGCCTGGAAACGCGGGTGCCGTTTTTGGATCACCGCGTGGTGGAGCTGGCTTGGCGCTTGCCGCTGCACATGAAGATCAGGGGTAACCAGGGCAAGTGGGCGCTGCGGCAAGTGCTTTACAAGTACGTGCCGCCTGAGCTGATCGAGCGGCCCAAGGCGGGCTTTGGCATTCCGGTGGGGCAGTGGCTGCGCGGCCCGCTGCGCGACTGGGCCGAGGCCTTGCTGGACGAAAAACGGCTGGTGCAAGAAGGCTACTTGCAGCCCGCGCCCATTCGCCGCGCTTGGCAAGAGCACCTGAGCGGGCGCCATGACTGGACAGCCCGGCTCTGGACGGTGCTGATGTTTCAGGCATGGCAAGAGCACACCTTGCAAGGCAAGGCATGCTGATTTATTGGCTGCTGCTGGCGGTGCCTGCTTTGGCGGCCTTGCAGCACATGCAGGGCAGCCGGGGCGTGTGGGCGGCATTGACAACCACGATGGCCCTGCTGGTGGGTTTGCGCTATGGGGTGGGGGGCGACTGGGTCAATTACCTTGCCCAATTCCGACGCGACAGCCAACTCGGTTTTGAAGCCTTGTGGACAGGCAAGGAGCTGGGTTTCAGGCTGCTCAACTGGGGTGCGTACCAGGTTGACGCCGGTCCGTGGCTGGTCAATCTGGTGTGTGGCGGGCTGTTTGCGCTGGGCCTGATGCGGTTTTGCAAAGACCAGCCTCGTCCGTTTTTGGCGCTGGCGGTGGCGGTGCCTTATTTGGTCATTGTGGTGGGCATGGGCTACCAGCGGCAGGCGGTGGCGCTGGGCTTTTTGATGTGGGGTTTGGTGGATTTGGCGCAGCGGCGGCATGTGCGCTTTGTGCTGGCGGTGGCGCTGGGGGCGCTGTTTCATCAGACGGTGCTCATCGTGTTGCCGCTGGCGGCGCTGGCCAACACGCGCAACCGCTGGTGGTCGGCCTTGTGGGTGGGTGTGGTGGGCCTGGGGCTGTACCAGTTCATCTTGGCCGACCAAACCGATGCGCTGTGGGCCGGTTACATCACATCGGGTTATGCGTCGGAGGGCGGGGCGATCCGCGTTTTGATGAACGCCTTGCCGGCGGTGGTGTTGTTGCTTTGGCGCAGGTGCTGGAAAGAGTCTGACCAGACCTTGGCGCTGTGGACCTGGTTGGCGCTGTTTTGTCTAGCGTTGCTGCCGCTGGTGTCTTTGGCGTCCACAGCGGTAGACCGCGTGGCGCTGTACTTCATACCGGTTCAATTGTGGGTGTGGAGCCGTTTTCCGGCTTTGTTTGTGCCCAGCCAGCGTTTTCATGCCACGGTGGCGGTGCTGTTGGCTTATGCGGCGGTGCAGGCGGTGTGGTTGTTTTTTGCATCGCACAGCGAATATTGGTTGCCGTATCGGTTCTGGCCCGTGGTCTGGCTGGAAGGCGTGTGGTGAGTCAAGCCCTATGAAGGTCATTTTGTTTGCCAACACGGCGTGGTACCTCTTGAACTTCAGGCTGTCGCTGGCGCAGGCGCTGCGGGCGGCGGGGCATGAGGTGCTGTTGATCTCGCCGCCCGGCCCGCACGGTGCGCAGTTGCAGGCGCTGGGTTTTGCCTGGCAGGCGCTGCCCATGGAGCGCAAGAGCCTGAACCCGCTGCAAGAGCTGCGGGTGTTGGCCTGCCTGTGGCGGCTTTATCGGCGCGAGCGGCCGGCGCTGGTGCACCACTTCACCATCAAGTGTGTGGTGTACGGCTCCTTGGCGGCGATGTTGGCCAGGGTGCCTGCGCGGGTGAACGCGGTGGCGGGCATGGGGTATGTGTTTACCAATGAGGCACTCAAGGCGCGTGTATTGCGCCCGCTGGTGCGGGGCTTGATGCGGCTGGCGCTCAATGGCTGCGGGGCGCGACTGATTTTGCAGAACAAGGACGACATGGCAGCCTTTGCCCGGGCGGGTCTGGCGCGGCCAGCGCTCACGCGGCTGGTGATGGGCTCGGGGGTGGACTTGACGCGCTTTGTGCCGGTGCGGCTTGGGCCAGCGGGGCCTGGCTGGGGGGGCAAACCCCTGCGGGTGGTGCTGGCGGCGCGGCTGCTGTGGGACAAGGGCGTGGCCGAATACGCACAGGCGGCGCGTTTGCTCCGGGCCAAGGGTTTGCCGGTGGTGTTTTGCCTGGCCGGGGAGCCTGACCCCGGCAACCCGGCGGCCGTGCCGCAAGCCACGCTGGACGCCTGGCAGGCCGAGGGCACTTTGCAAGGGCTGGGGCAGGTGACAGACATGCCCGCCTTGCTGGCCAGCGCGCATGTGGCGGTGTTGCCCAGCTACCGCGAAGGCCTGCCCAAGAGCCTGATAGAAGCTGCCGCCTGCGCGCTGCCGCTGGTGGCCACCGACGTGCCGGGTTGCCGCGAGGTGGTCACGCATGAGGTGACCGGCCTGCTGGTGCCCGCCAAAAACGCGGTGGCCCTGGCCGACGCGATCGAGCGCCTGTACCGCAACCCGGAGCTGGCCCGCAAGCTGGGCCAAGCCGCCCGGGCGCGAGCGGTGCAGGAGTTTGACGAGCAGATCGTGATTCAGAAGACGCTGGCGGTCTATGCCGAACTGGTGGGCCCCGTCCTGCCCGCGCCCGACTCCGTCATGCCCGCGCACGCGGGCATGCAGTCTGTCACGGGCGTCCACTCCTGAAGCCGTCAAAATACCGGTTGAGATGATGACCAAACCTTTCCAGTGTGCTGCTGGGCCACGCATGATGTTCAACGCTTTTTTCACTCGCCCTTCTCAAGTCATTCAACGGTTGAGCCATGTTGCTCTGCTGGGGTTGCTGACGGGATGCGCACTCGCGCCCGGCATGCGCTCGCCTGTAGAGCGGGTTGATCCGGAACTCGGCACGCCCAATATTCGGCTCAATGCGATCGAGCCCAAGGTCATTCAGACCTTGCGCGAGCAGCGCAGCCGTGAGTTGCAAACCCTGCAGGAGCTGGTGACTCCCGCCAGCCCTTACACCCTGGGGGCCGGTGATGTGTTGGGCATCACTGTGTGGGGCCATCCGGAGCTCAACCTCCCGACACAGGCGGTGGCCACCACCACGCAGGTGGCGGGCACCATTCCCAACGGTTATCTGGTGGGCAACGATGGCAGCGTGCAGTTCCCTTATGTGGGTGATTTCAATGTTCTGGGCCTGACGGTCAATCAGGCCCGTGAGGCGCTGAGCAAGCCCCTGTCGGCCTTCATCCGGAACCCGCAAATCACTCTGCGGGTGCTGGCCTACCGCAGCCAGAAAATTTATGTTGATGGCGAGGTGCGAAACCCCGGCCAGCACTTCATTACAGAAACCCCGATGTCGCTGGCCGAGGCGCTGGCGCGCGCGGGTGTCAATACCGCCAGCGCAGACACCAGCCGCGTCAGCATTGTGCGCAACGGGCGGCAGTTCATTGCCAATATGCCCGGCCTGATTCAGGCGGGCATCAGCCCTGCCAGCATCATGTTGCAGAGCGAGGATATGGTGCGCGTGGCGCATCGTGACGAAACCAAGGTGGCCGTGCTCGGCGAAATCGCGCGCCCGGGCAGCATGCCCATGCGCAATGGCCAGTTGACATTGGCCGACGCTTTGGCCGAAGCCGGCGGTCTGAACGTCAACACGGCCGACGCACGGCAGGTTTATGTGATTCGTGGCGCAGGCCTCGAAGAGGTGCCGTGGGTCTACCACATCAACACCCGGTCTCCTGCCATGCTGGCCATGGCAGAGCAGTTTGCGCTGCAGGCCAAAGACATTGTTTACATCGACCCCGCACCCCTGGCGATGTGGAACCGTGTCATCAGCCTGATCTTGCCGTCCGGCGGCTTTACCCGAACGACGGTGGATACCGTCAACGCGCTCAAGTAAGTGCGCAAGCCTTTAGCCTCAAAGCCCTCATGATCCAGCACGTTCTTTGTGTCTGCATTGGCAATATTTGTCGCAGCCCGGCCGCACAGGTGTTGTTGCAGCACAAGCTGCCGGGCCTGGCCGTCAGCTCGGCCGGCCTGCAGGCACTCGACCATTACCCCGCCGACCCGGCCGTCATGGCCTTGCTGGCTGAGCAAAGCCTGGATGCCAGTGCCCACCGCGCCCGCACGCTCAGTGGCTGGATGGTCAGCCAGGCCGATCTGATTCTGGTGATGGATGGCGAGCAGAGGGCAAGCATCGAGCAGCAATATCCGCAAGCCCGGGGCCGGGTTTTTCGTCTGGGTCATCACAGCGGGCAGGACATCCCGGACCCTTATCGCCAAAGCCCCGAAGTTTTCAGGCAAGTCCTGGCCCAGATTGATCACAACCTTGACCAATGGGTGCCTCGCATCCAGGCCATTGGCTATTCAACCCAACCTACCGCATGAACAACAGTATTGCAGCCACGTCAGCAGGCAAGAGCCTGCCCGATGATGGCGAAATCAATCTCGCCCATATCCTTGACAGTCTCTACGAGGGGCGTCGGCTCATCCTCGCCATGACCGCTGCGGTCACCTTGCTGGGGGGTATTTACGCCTATATGGCCAAGCCCATCTACGAGGCCAATATCCTCATTCAGGTGGAAGACACGGGCGCTGGCAGCGTGCTGGGCCAGGCATCGCCACTGCTGGAAGGCAAGGCGGCCGCCACCGCCGAGATCGAAATCCTTCGCTCCCGCATGGTTGTCTCCCGGGCGGTTGATAACCTGCGTCTCTACATTCAGGCCCAGCCTGTGCAAGTCCCGCTCATTGGTGGCTGGGTTTCGCGCCGGGCCACGGGTTTGTCCGAGCCAGGATTTTTGGGGCTGAGTGGTTATGTGTGGGGCACCGAACAAATTGAGGTCAGCCTGTTCAATGTGCCCGATGCCTTCACGGGGCAGGCTTTCACCCTCACCCAGGGCGAGGGCAAGTCGTTCACGCTGTCGCATCCGGAGGGCCTGGCCTTGCAGGGCGAAGCCGGCAAGCTCAACACTTGGGTGACGCCCAAAGGCATTTTTGAAGTCCATGTGCAGCAAATCAAGGCCATGCCCGGTGCCCGTTTCGAGCTTGTGCGCAACTCGCGCCTTGCCATCATTGAGGGCTTGCAGGCCAGCCTCATGATTGCCGAAAAAGGCAATCAGTCCGGCATCATCCAGGCGCGCCTGCAAGGCGGCAGTCCGTCTGCCACGGCCAGCATCCTCAACGAAGTCGGTCGTCAGTATCTGCAGCAAAACATTGACCGCAAGGCCGAAGAGGCCGGCAATACGCTGAAGTTTCTGGACGAGCAATTGCCCCTGATTCGCCAGCAACTGGAGGCCGCCGAGACCCGCTACAACCAGTTCCGCAACGCCAGTGGCGTCGTTAATTTGTCCGCCGAAGGTGACGCCTTGTTGAGCCAGGCCACCAGCTCACAGGGCCAGCTTCTGGAGCTCAGGCAAAAGCGCCTGGAGCTGCTGAGCCGCTTTACGCCCGAGCACCCGAGTGTGCAAACACTCGATCGCCAAATTGCCGAAACCCAGTCCACGGCCAACCGCATCGCGCAGCAAAGTCGCCAACTGCCCAAACTGGAGCAGGAAATTCTGCGCCTGACGCGCGATGTCAAGGTCAACAGTGAGCTTTATGCGAGCTTGCTTGAAACCGCCCAAAAGCTCAGGCTCGTCAAGGCCGGCCAGGTCGGCACGGTCCGTCTGATTGACACGGCTGTCGTGCCAGAAAGGCCGGTTAAACCGGCGCGCCCTGTCATTGTGTTGTTGTCGCTGTTGTTCGGGTTGGCAGCCGGTGCGGCCGCCGTTTATCTGCGCAAGATCATGCATCGTGGCATTGACGATCCCAATGAGATCGAGCGTCGACTGGGACTGTCCGTTTTTGCCACCATTCCGCACAGCGCCAAGCAGGCCGATCTCTATAAAAAGATCAAGACGGGGATTGCCAACAAGGACAAGACATCCTCTCCGGCGCTGCTGTCGATGGTGGACAACGCCGACCCCGCCATTGAAAGCCTGCGCAGTTTGCGCACGGCGCTTCAGTTCGCCATGCTGGACGCGGCCAACAACATCGTCATGGTCACCGGGGCCACGCCATCGCTGGGCAAATCTTTTGTGTCGGCCAACTTTGCCAATGTGCTGGCCGCTGGCGGCAAGCGTGTGCTGCTGATTGACGCTGACTTGCGCAAAGGCTATTTGCACGAATACTTTGGCGTGGCGCGCGGCATGGGCCTGTCGGATGTCATCAGCGCAAGCCAGACGCCTGAGGCCGTAATCCATCGCGGCGTGTTGCCCGGGCTGGACCTGCTGACCACGGGCCCCCTGCCGCCCAATCCGGCAGAGCTGGTGCTCAGTGATCGCCTGCCTGCGCTGCTCAGGCAATTGAGTGCGAACTACGACCACATCCTGCTGGATTCACCGCCCGTCTTGCTGGTGTCGGATGCGGCGGTTCTTGGCCGGCTGGCCGGGGCGTGCTTTGTGGTGGCCCGAGAAGGCCACAGCACCCTGGGAGAGGTGGAAGAAGCCCACAAACGACTGGCCCAGTCGGGTGTGCACGTCAAAGGCGTGCTGTACAACGACATTCATCCCCGCGCCAGCCGCTACGGCAGCAAGTACAGCTACCGCTACAGCCATTACCGCTACACGCAAGGCGCGTCTTCCTCGCCCGGGCAATCAAAGTCATGACGGCACTCATCGTCATACCCGACCTGCCTTTGCCGTCATGCCCGACCTGATCGGGCATCCATGGATCCCCGCGTTCGCGAGGATGACGTTCGTTCGCGAGGATGACGTTCGTTCGCGGGGATGACGTTCGTTCGCGGGGATGACGTTCGTTCGCGGGGATGACGTTCGTTCGCGGGGATGACGGGGAGAGCGGGGATAAAGTCAAGGCACTCGCCAAACAGTCGTGGTGAGTGACCTTATTCGGGGCCGAGAGTGCTCAATACGCGCTGCAGCCGATGCCCCTCTGGTCCGGCTTGGCTCAGCAGCTGATTCCAGTCGTCAGGCGGATGGCCGCTCTCGAGCATTTTGCGAAAGACGCGGTAGGCATCGTCGCTGCTTTCGTGGGCTCGCTTGGTGTCGTCGTCATTGACCCAAGCGTAGACGATGATCTTGGCCGCAGCGTGGTACCGAAAAAATAGCCGGTACTGCTGAAAAAATTTGGCGCGGAACCAGTGTTTCCGATCATCGCCCAGCGTGCCCCTCTGTCGGTATTCAGCTCGGGCGGGGTCCTGAGGGATGACATCAAAGGCCAGCCGGGCAATGGCGGCCAGTCGCTTGGTGGCGTTCTTCCTGACGTAGCCCGTCGGGTCTTTTTTCTTGAGCGCCTCGACTTGCTCCACCAGGGCTTCGACTTGCGTCATGAACAGCGGGTGCGCAAACACCGTCCAGCCGTGGATCGCCAGAGGAGAAGGCTTGGCTGCCTTCATTCATCGTCTGCCGACAAGGGCGCATCCAGAGCCACATCCAGCTCACCGACCAGCGACTGAACGCGTTGGACAAAAGTGCTGCTCACCAATTGCAGGCGTTCAGGATGGGTGGCAATGTCGTGCGCCAGGAAGCCCAGGAACTGGCCCAGCACCGGATCGTCGGCCTCTGCGTCACTGGCGCGTGTCAACACCACTTCGCCACTGGGGCGGATGACGTACTGGATCTTGTCGCGCTTACGCAGGCGCAGGGCGCGGCGAACCGTTTCCGGCACGGTGGTCTGGTAACGGTCGGTCAGCGTGGATTCGGCTTCAAGGGTGGCGGGCATGGCGTGCTCCTGTGCGAGGTCTCCGGCGCGGTCATGGTAATGCATTCGCCTTGTCGTTGCAATGTCATGCTCGACCTGCCTTTGCCGTCATGCCCGACCTGCCTTTGCCGTCATGCTCGACCTGATCGGGCATCCATGGATCCCCGCGTTCGCGAGGATGACGTAAGGGCATGGATCCCCGCGTTCGCGAGGATGACGTAAGGGCATGGATCCCCGCGTTCGCG
>CAYSIY010000008.1:0-69 GCA_964431215.1 uncultured Limnohabitans sp. | reverse complement strand
AGGATGACGGCAAAGGGCGTGTGTGACGGGGCGCACAGCACACCGATCTGTTATGGTGCAGGCATTCTT
>CAYSIY010000007.1:0-27805 GCA_964431215.1 uncultured Limnohabitans sp. | reverse complement strand
CGCTCCAGCCCATCATGCTCCAGCGGAAACTGCGTGCGGGCAAGCGGTCAAGCCACAGGATGACGCCCGTGCCAAACCACCAGCACAAGGCGGTGAACAGGGCGGCCAGGGCAGCATCACGCATCGCGAGTCCTTACCAGCTCGGCGCCAGGCGGATCTGCGGTGAGAGCTCCTGCTCCATCACCGGCATGAGGTACAGTCGGGCAAAGGTGTGCGCCGCCCGTGCCGCATGCCAGCCTTGTTGCAACTTGCCCAACAGCCCGCCGCGCGCCCGGGCACGCTCCATGTCCTGATCGATGTCGAACAGGTGTCTGAGGCGAGCCCTGAAAAGCGGGTTGTCGGTGTCCAGCGCCAGAGGGAAGACCTGCCGCGTGATTTCATTGGTGATGCGAAAGACCTCGAAGTCGTAGGTGGTTGAATCCAGGCCCATGGACTCGTGCAGCATGGGGCGTTTGTGGTCACGCACATACATGGTGGCGTAGACGGCCAGCAAAAAGAATCGGATCCAAAGGCGGTTGCCACCGCGCAGCAGGTGGGGGTGCGCCCGCATGATCAGGGCAAACGATTCACCGTGACGGAATTCGTCGTTGCACCACCGCTCGAACCACCGGAAGATCGGGTGAAAGCGTTTTTCGGGGTGGCGCTCAAGCTGACGATAGATGGTGATGTAACGGGCGTAGCCGATTTTTTCGGACAGGTAAGTTGCGTAATAAATGTATTTGGGCTTGAAGAAGGTGTATTTCTTGGTCTGCTTGAGATTGCCCAGGTCGATGCCCAGCCCGAAGTCGCGAAGCGACAGGTTGATGAAGCCGGCATGGCGCGATTCGTCGCGGGCCAGGTAGGTCATCAGCTGCTTGATGTCCGGATTGCTGACGTTTTTCCGGATTTCGTTGTAAAGAATGCAGCCGGAAAACTCCGAGGTCAGCGAGCTCACCAGAAAATCCAGAAACTCCTGGCGCATCTCGGGCGAGAGGGTGGCCATGCCGCTTTTGACCTCGTCGGCGAAGGCGGCATCGCGCTGGAAGTGGTCGTGATTGTTGTCGCCTTCGTACTCGGCCAACATGGCGTCCCACTCGGCACGAACGGGCGAGAGGTCGAGTTTGTCGAGAGCGGCAATGTCGGTGGTGTAGAAGCGCGGTGACAGCATGTCGCTGTGTACGGCCTTGGCGTTGGCGTCGTGCGCGTCTTCGATGCTGCTGACCAGGACGGGACTCATGGGGATTTCCTTTCAGGCGATTCAATCGGGGTGAGGCTGGCCAGCGGGGCCGGTCCGAGAGCGGCAAAGACGGCCAGATTGGTGCTGCCAAAGGCTTCCAGACCAATGCGCTCACCGGTGGCCGGGTCGATCAAGGTCAGGCGGCCATCGTGGTGTGCCACCAGCCGCAAAGGTGCCTCTGCGCCGATGTGGCGACGCACCCGCTCGCGCGCCAGGGCGCGCAGGGTGCCGCGAACAAAGCCTTGCTCGCCCACAAAGCGCGCCACGGTCTCGCCGTTGCGGGCATCGAGTGCCAGCACATCGCCGCCGGGGGCATCCAGGAAGCGCAGTTCGCGCTGCCACAGCGGTGGCGCGTCTTCAAAACGCACAGCCACGCCTTGCCAGCGTGCCCAGCCCACGGCCAGCAAGACCAGCAGGAGCAGGCTGCCCAGCAGCCTGACCGGGGCGGACAGGCCGGGGGTCGTGGACGTGCGCGGTGGATTCATGCGGCCAGGCCTTGCTGCGGTGGACTGCTCGGGCGGGCGCTGGGTGCATGCCGTGCGGGTTGACGCACGGCTGGGGTGGTTGTCAGGTGTGCCGAGGACTCGGACGCAGGGGCGGCATCAGAAGTGACCAGGGCTTCACCAGCGTGGGCCTGCGCCCACTGCTGCATCAGCAAGGCGCTCACCGCCTCGCCATCGGGCAGGCAGCGCAGTGTGGGTTGAGGGTGACTCAGGTGCCAGGCGCGCTGGTGCGGCCACAGGTGAAACCAGCCGATGCGGTCCTGCGGGTAAAGCTCAAGCGCGATGTCCAGAGAGCGTTTGCCGTAGCGGCGCATCGAAGCTGCAGCGATGCGCTTGTAGGGCAGGTTGAAGCTCAGGGTGAGCACGATGCCAATGCGCATCACCACCCGCTTGTTGGTCAGGGTGTAGAGCGTGGTTCGTCCGGCGAACCAGGCCACGCCAGCGAGCATGCCCAAGGCCAGGGATGCCGTCAGAACGCTGACCGACAGCGGGCGCCAGAGATCACTGCCCTGGGAACCTTGGCCCAGGAGGTAGCTTGCCTGCACGGCAAACATGAGCGCGAAATAAATGCCGATCTTGCGCAGATGGAACGCATGCAGCGCAAGCTGACGCCAGTCGGGCGAGCCCTGCCAGAGCACTTTTTCGTTGCCGGGCAGCGCAGAGGGCAGACCGGGTGCGGCCTCCCACTCGTGCTCGTGGGTGGGCTGGACGTTGACCGCTTTCACAGAATCGGCTCCTGGCGCTCAGGCGTGGCGTACAGTGTCCCTGCGCCGTAATAAGCGGTGATCTTTTCCTCTTCGAGGAGCGTGATCTGCTCGGGGTGACGGGTCTGGGGCACGTTTGTGAACTGATGCGCCAGCAGGGCATGAACCCGGATCCCGTCGCGCTTGATGCGTGCAAAGGTCGTGGGCAGCAGCACGTGGCGGCCCGTGCCGGTCAGCTCGACTTCGATGTAGCGGAACATCATCTCCATGCGGTCGACCCACAGGTCGGTCACCGTGCCCGCCACTTGCCCGTCGGCGCCCAGCACAGGCAGGCCGCGTGGGTCCACATCCTGCCTGGCCACGCCATGGTCCGGCGCCACACGCAGTGGCACGATCTTGGGTGCGCCGTGCAGGTCTGCATCGGGACGATCGGCGCGCATGGCCCAGGCGCCCGGACCGACTCCGGCGAGCAGCGGATCGCCCACCGGCTCGAGAGGGGCGCCATTGAAGCGGTGCGCAGGAGCGGCGCTGTACTCGCCGTCCGGACGATTGAGGTCCGGAGAGAGGTAGGTGTGGCCATCCATGGTCCTGAAGGCCTTAGGTTCGGGCACCGGCGGCCAGCCCTCGACCTTGGGGCCGTTTTCACGGCCCGGATCCATCGGGTAGCCCTCGCGGTGGTTCTCGCGCACGAGGTAATAAATGAGGCCGGCAAAGAAAGCCCAGAACAGATACAACACGATCTGGGCCACGTCGACGTACTGGGTGATGGCGCCTGTTTCCATGGTCACTCTCCTGAAAAAAACGGTGTTTCAGCCGGGCATCTGGGCCAGGCCAAAACGGGTGGGGGTTGCGGGGGCTGTCGGGGGTTGCATTCGCGAGCGCCGCAGCAGCGGACCCAGCGCGATCAGCACGACAAACAGCAGATAGATTTCGAGGTGGTAGACCACGCTGTAACCGGTCACTGGTGAATTGAGAACTTCGCCCAATGCGCCCGATTGGGCCAATGCCGAGACAAAGTCGCGCACGGCACCGCCCAGTGCCATCGCCGCACCGGTGGCGGAGGCCTGCACAGCCCCCCATGTCCCCAGAACGAGGCCCGAGAGGTGCCGGTTTTCAAAGGACATGGCGGTCACCAGCATGCCTACCGCAAACAGGCCCGAACCGAATCCGATCAGCACCACTCCGGCGCGAAACAGGGTCGGCGACTGCAGCGGCGCAGCAAAGATGACGAGTGCAAATGCCGGTAGCCCCAGCACCACCCCCAGCGAAGCCACGCGACAGGCATGCCAGCCGCGCGTGAGCCAGCGCGCCGAAAGGGCAAAGGCCAGCAGCGAACCGGCGGCGCCCAAGGCAGTGAGGGCGCTGGTGCCGCCCACCCCAAGGCCCAGGATTTCGGCGCCATAAGGTTCGAGCACGATGTCCTGCATCGAAAAGGCCAGTGAACCCAGGCCCACCGTCCATAAAAAGCGACGAATCTGCGGCAGCGCCATGACCTGGCGCCAGCTGCTGGAAAAACCTCCGGCCTCGCGTCGGCCCCGTTTGCCGCTGCGCGCCTCCTGCTTCCACAACGAAGTCAGGTTCAGCACGATGACCAGGGCTGCCGAGCCCTGGATGACCTGGATCAGACGCACCGCACTGAAGTCGGCCAGCAACAGGCCATACAGTGTGCTGCTGGCGATCAGGCCGAGCAGCAGCATGCTGTAGAGCAGGGCCACCACGCGGGGGCGCTTGTCGGCAGGGGCCAGGTCATTGGCCAGTGCCATGCCCGCCGTCTGGGTGACCTGCAGGCCGGCGCCCACCAGCACGAAAGCCAGACCCGCACCCAGGCGTCCCAGCCACAGCGTGGACGGCACGGCTTCGGACAGCAGCAGCAAGGCAAAGGGCATCACTGACAACCCGCCGAACAGCAGCAGGCTGCCGCTCCAGAGGTAGGGAATGCGGCGCAGACCCAGCGCCGAGGGGTGGGTGTCGCTGCCGTAGCCGATCAGCGTGCGCAGCGGCGCAAACACCATAGGAATGGCCACGGCCAGGGCGACCCACCAGGCAGGCACCTGCAACTCGACAATCATGACGCGATTGAGGGTGCCCACCAGCAGCGCGGTGACCATGCCAATGACGGCCTGGAAAAGGGCCAGCCGCAGCAGGCGAGGCAAGGGCAGCTCGGGCGAGGCGGCGTCGGCAAAGGGCATGAAGCGGGTGCCGAAAGCCGTGAGCCAGCGTGGAGGCATGAGGAAGGTTTTCACCGGTGCCACTCCCAGGCCTGCGAGGTGTAAAAGCCTTGAGCCACACGCTCTGTTCGTCCCGCCTGCCAACTGGCGAGTGCCGCTTCGGCCTGTAGCGCCTGTCGGAGTGTTTCGCCACGGACGGGCGAGAGTGCTGGTGAGCGGTCGCTGCGCGGAAACAATCGACCCAGGCTGTGCATCGCGGCCAGAAGCGGTGTGCGTGGCGCGTAGGTAAAGAGCATAGAGGCTTTGGTTCGTGCGGCCAATGTGGCCAGTGCCTGGGCGATCTGGGGCGTGTCGTAATGGATCAGTGAGTCCATGCAGACCACATGGTCAAACTCGCCGAGTTCGGCACCGAGCATGTCGCCCGAGCCAAAGGTGACCGAGCCCGGCAAGCGTGGATGTTCAGCCGCAAGCCGCTCGGCGGCCAGCTGCACCAGCGTGGGCGAGAGGTCGATGGCCACCACGTCGGCACCGCGCAAAGCGGCCTGCAGGGCCAGGGCGCCGGTACCACATCCGGCGTCCAGCACACGCAGGCCCCGCATGTCCTGTGGCAGCCACGACAGCAGGGTTTGCCGCATCCGGTCGCGGCCCGCGCGGACCGTGGCGCGGATGCGTCCGACCGGCTCGTTGGAGGTCAGGCGTGCCCAGGCCTCGGCCGCAGTGCGGTCGAAGTAGTGCTCGATCTGGCTTCGGCGCTGTTCGTAGGCGGTGCTGTTCATGGTCTGGTCTTCAGTCAAAACCCAGCAGGTCGAAGATGTCTCGGTCCTTCATGGGTACCGAGGGCAGCGGGTCAGCGCCCAGCCACAAGGCTGCGGCCAGACGCAGGTACTCGTCCTGCACGGCCTTGACGGCGGCCGTGGCTTCCAGCTCGAACAGGGTGCTTTTTTGCAGTCTGCTCTTGCGGATCTCATCGAGCAGCGGAAAGTGCGCCATGGTTTTGAGGCCGGTCACTGCGTTGTATTTGTCGATCTGGTCGGTGCTGTCACTGCGGTTGGCGATCACGCCGCCCAGGCGCACGTTGTAGTTTTTGGCCTTGGCACCGATGGCTTGCACAATGCGGTTCATCGCAAAGATGGAGTCGAAGTCATTGGCGGTGACGATGAGCGCCCGGTCGGCGTGCTGCAGCGGAGCAGCAAAGCCACCGCAAACCACATCGCCGAGCACATCGAAAATCACCACATCGGTGTCTTCAAGCAGGTGATGCTCCTTGAGCAGCTTGACCGTCTGGCCGACCACGTAGCCACCGCAGCCGGTGCCGGCGGGCGGGCCACCGGCCTCCACACACATCACTCCGTTGTAGCCCTTGAAGACAAAGTCATCGAGACGCAGCTCCTCGGCATGGAAGTCGACCGTTTCGAGCGCATCGATCACGGTGGGCATGAGCTTTTTGGTGAGGGTGAAGGTCGAGTCGTGCTTGGGGTCGCAGCCGATTTGAAGCACCCGCTTGCCCAGCTTGCTGAAGGCCACCGACAGGTTTGACGAGGTGGTGCTTTTGCCGATGCCGCCCTTGCCGTAAATGGCAAACACTTTGGCGTTGCCGATTTTTACTTTCGGGTCGAGTTGAACCTGCAGGCTCCCCTCGCCGTCGGGGGGAGCCTGGCGGCGACGGATGTCTGCCACCGGAATGGTTGTGGTCTCGATCATGCGGGGAGTCCTTCCTGGATGCCTTCAAGGCGATCCTCAAGTTCGGCGCCTGCGTTCTGCAGGGCAGCCAATGTGTCGGCGTCGGGTTGCCAGAATTGCCGGCGCGAGGCCTCAAGCAGCCGGTTTGCCAACTTGGCCGATGCGGTGGGGTTGAGCTGGGCCAGGCGTTCGCGCATCGCCGGATCGAGCATGAAGGTCTGGGCCAGCTGCTGGTAAACCCAGGGCTGCACCTGGCCAGTGGTGGCCGACCAGCCCATGGTGTTGGTCAGGTGGGCCTCGATTTGTCGCACGCCTTCGTAGCCGTGTTGCAGCATGCTTTCGTGCCATTTGGGGTTGAGCATTCGGCTGCGGGTCTCGAGGGCCACTTGCTCGCTCAGACTGCGCACAACGCCATCGCCTTGTGTCTGGTCACCAATGTAGACCGGTGGCGCGGTCGCAGCATCGCCGTCGCGTGCGTGCTTGGCCTGCAGCACCGCCCGGCTGATGCCACCCAGCGTGTCGAAGTAGGTGTCGATGCTGGTGACGCCCAGTTCGACCGAGTCCAGGTTCTGGTAGGTCAGCGTGACATTGGCCAGTGCGTTTTGCAGCACGGCAGCGTTGCGCGTGGGATGACCATCGCGGCCATAGGCAAAACCCTTGCGCTGAGTGAAGGCATTGCCCAGTTCATCTTGCTGGTCCCAGCACCCGGCATCGACCAGGTGGTTGACGTTGGCCCCATAGGCGCCTTCGGCATTGCCAAAAACCCGCAGCGAGGCGGTCTCGAGATCGCCGCCATGCTCGGCCATGAAAGCCAGGGCGTGCTTGCGAACGAAGTTTTGCTCAATCGGTTCGTCGGCACTCGCGGCCAGGTGGCTGGCTTCGGCCAGCAGCCGGATTTGCATCGGCAGCAGGTCACGGAAAATACCCGAGAGCGTGATCACCACATCAATTCGCGGACGCCCCAATTCGGCCAACGGGATCAGGCTGGCGCCCGCCAGTCGGCCATAGCTGTCAAAGCGTGGCGCTGCCCCCATCAGGGCCAGGGCCTGAGCCAAGGGACCGCCTTCGGTCTTGAGGTTGTCGGTGCCCCACAGCACCATGGCGATGCTTTCTGGCAGTTCTCCCTTGTCTTGCTGGTGGCGGGCCAGCAGGCGCTCGGCCTGTCGGCGGCCGTCGGTCACGGCATAGGCTGAGGGCATGCGCAAGGGGTCAAGCCCGTGCAGATTGCGTCCGGTGGGCAGCACTTCGGGGTTGCGGATCAGGTCGCCGCCAGGCGCCGGTGCAATATAGCCGCCGTCCAGGGCGTGCAGCAGGCCTTGCATTTCGTGGTCCTGGCCCAGCAGGGTGTGGGTGCGCACCAGCTGGCGCAGGCTCTCTTGCTGAGCGTCGCCGATTTCGGGCAGGGCGGTGCCGGTGCGGCCTTCGACCAGTGCCGCCAGCCAAGGGTGGCTGTGCTCGGCAGGCAGGCCCATGGCGTCGGCCATCACACGCAGGGTCTGCAGCTGTTGTGCGGGGGTGGGCACCTGGCCCATCACATGCAGGCCTTCGGGGATCAGCGTGTATTCGAGCTCGAACAACTGTGCCTGCAACGCGCTCACCCAGGCGGTATCGTGCGCGGCTGGGCTGCCGGGCACCTGCAGGTCGAGTGACCGGGCCTGAGCATGGATCTCGGCGCTCAGGCTCTCGCGCTCTGCCGCATCGCTGGGCGGCAACTGCCCCAGACGCTCGAGGCTTTGCTTGAGTTGCACAAAAGACTTGTACAAACCGGCCTGCGCAATGGTGGGCGTGCGGTAGCTCACCAGCGTGGCCGCGCCGCGTCGCTTGGCCAAGGCCCCCTCCGAAGGGTTGTTGGCTGCATACAGATAGATGTTGGGCAGGGCACCGATCAGGCGTTCCGGCCAGCAGCGTCCGGACAGACCCGTTTGTTTGCCCGGCATGAATTCAAGTGCACCGTGGGTACCAAAATGCAGCACCGCATCGGCGGCAAAATCTTCTCGCAGCCAACGGTAAAACGCACTGAAGGCGTGGGTGGGAGCGCAGCCTTTTTCAAAGAGCAGGCGCATCGGGTCGCCCTCATAGCCAAAACCGGGCTGCACGGTTACGGCCACTTGTCCGAACTGCGCGCCGAGCACGAAAAGTGCGGCTCCATTGGTCAGCTGGCGGCCGGGAGCCGGACCCCACTGGGCCTCGATCTCGGAGAGCCAGACCTCGCGACGCACGTGGTCGGCGGTGTCGATGCAGGCCAGGACATTGGCCTGGGTACCGTATTGGGCGGCGTTGCCCTTGAGCAGTGTTTCTCGCAGCGCATCCACACTGCCGGGCAAATCGACCCGGTAGCCTTCGGCAGACAGTCGTTGCAGAGTGCGGTAGAGCGACTCGAATACCGACAGGTAGGCGGCCGAGCCGACGCTGCCTGCGTTGGGAGGAAAGTTGAACAGCACCACCGCCAGCTTGCGCTGGGCGCGTTCACGTTGTCGCAACTGCACCAGGCGCTGCACCCGGTCGGCGAGGGTGGCGGTGCGTTCGGCGCAGGTGAACATGTCCTGTTCGCGGGCAGATGCCGGGAAAACGCAGGCGCGCTCGCAGCCCTGGCAGGTCTGACCTCCCGGCCCGGGTCGCCCGCCATAGACCATGGGCAGCACCGAACCATCGAGTTCGGGAATGGCCACCATGATGGTGCTCTCCACCGGCAGCAGGCCTCGCTCGCCGTGGCCCCATTCGCCCAGGTTCTGGAATTCGAGCGGATGGGCCGCAATGTAGGGCACATCGAGCGCGCCCAGAACGGCCTCGGCCGCGCGTGAATCGTTGTAGGCCGGCCCCCCGACCAGTGAGAACCCGGTCAGTGAAACGAGCGCCTGGATATGCACCTGGTCGTCCTGACGGAAGAATTGATCAATGGCCGGTCTCGCATCGAGTCCGCTGGCAAAGGCCGGGATCACGCGCATTCCGCGCGATTGAAGGGCTTCGATCACGGCGTCATAGTGCGCAGTGTTGCCGGCCAGAAGGTACGAGCGCAGCAGCAACAGGCCCACGGCAGGCGCGTCAGTGGCGACAGGAGCCTTGATTTGCTGCAGTTGGGCCAGTGACGTGCCAA
The DNA here is from genome assembly GCA_964431215.1 of uncultured Limnohabitans sp. Taxonomy (GTDB): domain Bacteria; phylum Pseudomonadota; class Gammaproteobacteria; order Burkholderiales; family Burkholderiaceae_C; genus Limnohabitans_A. Next base: position 18,440 of record CAYSIY010000007.1, on the reverse strand, counting down.
TGCGCCCCATGAGCTGCGGGTGGTAGAGACCAACTTCCGGATATTCGACGGGGTCTTCAGGCTGGGCAAGCGCGCGCAGTGCCTCGCGCGGGCCGCTGGCATAGCGCTGCACCAGCGCCAGCACCATGTGCTCGATGTTGTGTTCGCTGCCACCGAGCCAATAGCGCATGGTCTGAAAGAAAAGCCGCAGGTCCTGAGCGGTGCCCGGAATGAAGCGCAGCAGCTTGGGCAGTCGCCGCAACATGGCCATCTGGCGTGCGCCGGCGTTGTGTGGCCCGCTGCCTGAGCCTTCGGCCTGGGGCTTGGCGGCAGGACGCAGTTTCTTGAGGATGGCCATCAGACCGGTCGATTGCTGACCCATGACGAACTTGCCCATGCGGGTGAGCTGCATGACCGGTGGTGCCGACATGATGCAGACCATGGCGTCGCAGCGCTCGCGGCGCGCCTGCAGTGCATCGAGAACCGGCAGGAAGTGGTCTTCCATGAACAGCATGCTCACGATGACCAGATCGGCTTGTGTCAGGGCTGCATGGCACGCCGCCAGAGCCTGCGGATCTGCGCGCCAGTGGGCGGCGCTGTGGGTTTCAAAAACCAGCCCCGGCAGGCGGGTGAGCAGCCGCTGAGCAGCGCGATCGGCTGCGCTGGCCAGGTGGTTGTCCATGGTCAGCAGGACCACCCGCATGCGCGGGTGGCTGGTGGGCTGTGCCTTAGCGGCTGAAGTGGGCCTTGGCATCGTAGAGGGTCTCGACGGTGATGGTGGCCACCCCGCGTTCGCCGGCAAAGCGTTCGGTGTTGCGCCGAGCCTTGCCCCTGACGAAGAAGGGAATCTTGCCCAGCTCGCGCTCGGCCTCAGCGCTCCAGGGGGGCAGCGTGCCCGGCGGCTTGGGCGCGCCTGCTTCGGTGGTGGCGGTAGTGGCATGCGCGGTCATTTCATTGGCCGCCGCTGCGGCATGGGCCAACCCGTGTCCGCCCAGGTGCGACGGCGCCGCGCTGGCGTGGAATTCGAAGTCCTCCCGGAACATGCCAATCAGGTGTTCTTCCAAACCCATCATCAAGGGATGGATCCAGGTGTCGAACATCACGTTGGCCCCCTCGATGCCCATTTGCGGGGCATAGCGTGACGGAAAGTCCTGCACATGCACGGGCGCCGAAATGACGGCGCAAGGCAAGCCCATGCGTTTGGCAATGTGTCGTTCCATCTGCGTGCCCAGGATCAGCTCGGGCTGCAGTGAAGCGATGTGCGCCTGCACCTGCAGGTAGTCGTCGGTGATCAAGGCGGTGAGACCCAGCCGGGTAGCAGCTTCACGCACTTCGCGGGCGAATTCGCGCGAATAGGTGCCCAGCCCCACCACCTCGAAGCCCATTTCCTCGTGGGCAATGCGTGCCGCCGCTACGGCATGGGTGGCGTCACCAAAAATAAAGACCCGCTTGCCCGTGAGGTAGGTTGAGTCGACCGATTGGCTGTACCACTGCGCCCGTGCCGGGCTCGTCTCGGGCACTGGCCGACCGGCCAGTGTGCAGACCTCGATCACAAAGTCTCGTGTGGCCCGCTGACCGATCGGCACTGTCCGTGTGAAGGACATGCCATGAACACGGTCAAGCCACTGCGCGGTACTCAGCGCGGTTTCGGGGTAGAGCACGACGTTGAAGTCAGCATCCGTGAGTCGGGCAATGTCGGCGGCGCTGGCCCCCATGGGTGCCGTGACGGCCACATCAATGCCCAATGACTGGAGCAGGCGGGTGATTTCGGTCACATCGTCGCGGTGTCGAAAGCCCAAAGCTGTGGGGCCGAGCAGGTTGCAGCAGGGGCGTTCGCGCGTCGGGGTTGGGGCCGTACGCGGTTTGACCAGGTGGCGCGCGAGTTGATAGAAGGTTTCGCTGGCCCCCCAGTTTTCCTTGCGTTGGTAGGACGGCAGCTCCAGCGGGACCACCGGTATCGGCAGGTCCAGCGCCGCGGCCAGGCCGCCCGGGTCGTCCTGGATCAGTTCGGCGGTGCAGGACGATCCAACCAGCATGGCGCCGGGGGCAAAGCGTTCGTGGGCATCGCGCACGGCGGTCTTGAACAGCTCGGCGGTGTCACCGCCGAGGTCGCGTGCCTGGAAAGTGGTGTAGGTCACGGGCGGGCGCTGGCCGCGTCGCTCGATCATGGTGAACAGCAAATCGGCGTAGGTGTCGCCCTGCGGGGCGTGCAACACATAGTGCACATCGCTCAAGCCCGTGGCCACGCGCATGGCGCCCACATGCGGCGGTCCTTCGTAGGTCCAGAGCGTCAGTTGCATGCCTGCTCCCGGGCAAGTTGTTGCACTTTGGGGCTGGCGCTGAGCAGTTCACGTCGACGAAGGGGACGACTGAACAGTCCGGCCAGATCGCCCGCTTGTTCGTAACCCTGAATCGGGGTGAAGACGAGTTCGATGGCCCATTTGGTGGACAGCCCCCGGGCCTCGAGCGGATTGGCCAGGCCCAGGCCGCAGACGGTGAGGTCGGGGGCATTCTGCATGCAGCGCTCGAGCTGGCGGTCCACGTCCTGGCCTTCGCTGATGCGGGTGCCTGCGGGCAGCAGGGCCAGTTCGGGTGCCATGTGATGGCGGTGCAGGTAGGGCGTGCCTACTTCGGTCAGGGTCATGCCCAGTTCGCGTTGCAGGCAGCGGGCCAGCGGCAGTTCGAGTTGGGAATCCGGAAAGAAGAACACGCTGCGGCCTTCAAGCCAGGGCCTGTGGGCTGCCATGGCGCGGGTGCCACGCTCACGTGGGGCCTGGGTGACCTGCCCAAAGAGGGTGGCATCAACACCAAATGCCGTGGCCGCCGCCTGCAGCCAGGCGGTGGTGCCCTCCACCCCCAGCGGGAAGGGGGCCGGCAGCAGTTTCGCGCCACGCCGCTCAAGCGCACGGGCGGTATCGGCCAAAAAGGGTTGGGCCAGCAGCACCCGGGTGTTGGGCCCCACAGCCGGCAATGCGCTGCTGCGCCGAGGTGGGAAGAAGGCCACGTCCTGGATGCCCATCTGCCGCAGCAAGGTGCCCAGCTGGTCCTCCACCACATCGGCCAGGGTGCCTGCGATCAGCAGGGCTGGCGCTCCGCTGGTGGTGGCGGGCAGTTCGGGAACCAGGGCCGCAAGACAGGCGTCCTCGCCTTGGGTGAAGGTGGTTTCGATGCCACTGCCCGAGTAATTGAGCACCCTCACTTGCGGTGCATGGCGTTGCTGCAGGCGTTGTGCAGCCCGCGACAGGTCCAGCTTGATCACCTCGGAAGGGCAGGAGCCCACCAGGAACAGCATGCGGATGCCAGGCCGTTGGGCCAGCAGTTGGCCCACCACACGGTCGAGTTCGTCCTGTGCATCGGCCAGTCCGGCGAGGTCACGCTCATCGATGATGGCGGTGCCAAAACGCGGTTCGGCAAAGATCATCACCCCGGCGGCCGATTGCAAGAGGTGGGCGCAGGTGCGCGAGCCCACCACCAGGAAGAAGGCATCCTGAATTTTGCGGTGCAGCCACATGATGCCAGTCAGGCCACAAAACACCTCGCGCTGACCGCGTTCGACCAGCGGACGCACATCGCTGCAGCCGACGGGCTCTGCACGGATCGGGATCACCGGGTTCATGTTTGAACCCCCTCGTGATGCAATCCTTGATGGCGCAGGCCCATCGATTCGGCAGCAGGCTCACGTGCCTGCAACCGGGCCATGCGCAGCTTGCGCAAGTACTGCAGGGCGTTGAAGGCGTAGACCGCGTAAGCGCTCAGCGCCAGGGCAAGCTGCTCAGTGGCTTGCCACAGGCCCTGAACCCAGACGATCAGGTAAGCGGTGTGGAGTGCCAGAACCACCATGCTCACCACGTCTTCCCAGAAAAAGGCCGGGGCGAACAGATATTGGCCAAACACCACCTTTTCCCAGATGCATCCAGTGACCATGATGGCGTAGAGAAGCAGCGTCTTGGCCACCACCGAGCCCAGCGCCCAGTCGGTGAGCTGTCCCGAACGAAGGCTGTAAATGACCAGGACCAGACTCACCAGAAACACCGCGAACTGAACGGGGGCCAGCACGCCCTGTACTGGCGTCCAGACGGTCGCATCCCGCCGCGCTCGCTGTGCGGGGGTGTACAAACCGGGGGGCGCTGTTGCGACCATGAGACGCCTTTGTGGAATCGGGACTTCGGACCAATGTACGGCTGACGCTTGAATGTGTCAACATAAATTGACGATAAATAAGGTTGACAATATCAGGGTATTCCCTAGGTATATTCCTCCCGATTAGGATCACACTGGCTTGGCTGCCTGCCGCATCATGAACCTGGGTTGTGTTGTTGTGCTGGCAGGTCTTGCTTGCGTCGACTCTTTTCGGGGAGCCTTTCGCTGATGTGAAACCCCAGGAGATCGGTGCCCCCATGACGATTGGTACGTTCATTCTCTCGAGACCCCCGCCGAACCCGGCTGCCTCGGGTTTGCCCGCGGATCGTTTCGGCGCTGCCGAAGATTTCGCTCTGCCTGCGCTCGAGCTGCTGGCACAGGCCAGCCTCAAGGGTCTGGAGCCTTGTTTGGCGGTGATTGACCACTGGCGCCAGTCGGGTCACGGGCTCGAGGACATTTATGCGCGGGGCATCGCTCCATGCGCCCGGCTGCTCGGTCAGTGGTGGCTGTGCGACGAAGCCAGTTTTGCCCAGGTCACCATTGGTTCTGCCAATTTGCAGCGGGTCCTGCACCGCCTGAGCCATGAATTCTGTGCACCCGGAGCCGACCGGCCTGCGGGCCTGAGTGTCCTGCTGGTGACCGAGCCCCAATCACAACACACCATGGGAGCCTTCATGGTGGGTGAGTTTTTCCGCCGCCGTGGCTGGTCTGTGCAGATCCTCGCACCACATGACAATGAGGATGTGCTGATTCATCTGCGTCGCGACTGGTTTGACGCCATTGGCTTGTCAATCAGCACGGGCAGGCAATTGCACGCCCTGCAGGCGCTTGTGCCGCGCTTGCGTGCCGAGTCACCCAACCCCGCCTTGCGCGTGTTCGCAGGAGGTCCGCAGGCCAGCGCCGATCCCGAAACTTTCGCCGCCTGGAACGCCGACCTCATCTGTGGCGACGCACTCGAAACTGTCAACCTGGTGGGTGGCCTCGTGTTTGCCAGGAAAAGTTGACACTTTTTTGCCCGGCTTGCCGCGATGGCATGTCCAGAATCCCGATCGAAAGTGAGGGCCTGCACAATTTGTGCATTGAATGACGCACACAGTCGCTGAGCCGCGCATATACTGACATTTCAGAGCAATCCTGTCCTTGGTGCGAGAGCCTCGCAAAGCAGTACCCCATGAAACTCCCAGATCTGGATTCGGCCACTTTTGCGCACTTGTTGTCTGGTGTGTCGGATCTGACACTGATGATGGACGTCAACGGTGTCATCGAAGATGTGTCCACAGGGCGTGACACCATGGTGAATCTGGGCTGTCAAAGCTGGGTCGGTCGACGCTGGATCGATACGGTCACCCCCGAAAGCCAGATCAAGGTCGAAGGCCTCCTGCTCGAGGCCGCACAGAATCAGCCGCCGCGCTGGCGCCACATCAACCACCCGGCCAGCAGTGGTCACGACGTTCCTTTGCAGTACATCGTGCTGGCACTGGGCAGCAGCGGCAAGCGCGTCGCGCTGGCACGTGACCTCGAAGGCGTTGCGGAGCTTCAACGCCGCCTGGTGGAAACCCAGCAGTCGATGGAGCGCGATTATTTGCGGCTGCGCCACATCGAAGCGCGTTACCGGGTGCTGTTTGACACTTCCAGCGAGGCGGTGCTGCTCGTCGATGCCAACACCCAGCGCGTGCTCGAGGCCAATGCCAGTGCCCAGACGCTGTTGCGTGACGGCGCCCGGCGATTGGCCGGCCGCGAAATCCGAGAGTGCTTTGAGGCCGACAGCCAGGCCGAAGTCCAGTCGCTGCTGCGCATGGCGCTGGCCACTGGCCGCATTGAAATGTGCTCCGCTTTCTTGGCGGGTACGGGCGCAGCCTGGACCATCTCGGCCACTGTTTTCCGTCAGGAAGGCGGCCCTCAGTTTTTACTGCGGCTGACGCCTCGCGATGCCACACCCGAGAAAACGGGGGTCGGCCCCTCCGCGGCGCTTTCCGAGGCCATGGAGCGTTTTCCGGACGGCTGGCTGCTCACCGATATTCAGGGCGTGGTCAAGAGCGTCAACCAAGAGGGCATGGCCTTGCTGGGGCTGACCGCCTCTTCGCAGGTGGTTGGACATCCGCTGGAGCGGTGGCTGCTGCGCGGTGGCGTTGACTGGGGCGTCTTGTCCACCAACCTTCGCCAGCAGCTGCCGGTGCGCAACTTTGCCACCGAGGTGCGCACCCTGGCCGGTCTGACGCTGCCGGTGGAGATTTCCGCCATCAGCCTGCAGCGCCCCGAGCCGATGTATGCCTTCTTCCTGCGGGACATTGAGCGCCGCCAGCCTGGCGCCTCACCCGTGACCCAGAGTCTGGCCGGCACCTTGGCCGACATTGCCCAGCTGGTTGGGCGCCGTCCGATCAAGGACATAGTGGGCGAGACCGTCGACACGATTGAACGCATGTGCATCGAGTCGGCCCTGCAGCTGACCCATGACAACCGTGCCTCGGCCGCCGAAATGCTGGGTCTCTCGCGCCAGAGCCTTTACGTCAAATTGCGCCGTTTCGGCATGATTGCAGAAACCGAAGCCGATTGAGCATCGGCAAGTGTCAATTCTTATTGACATTTTTATTTGTCCACCCAGAATATGGGCATGGACCTTCTCCGTACCCGCCCCGAGCTCTCGGCTGTGGCCGAGCTGCTCAAGCCTGTCACCTGGTTTCCGCCCATGTGGGCGTTTGCCTGTGGTGCGGTGGCCTCGGGTCAGGCCCTGGGAGGGCAGTGGGGCCTGCTGCTGCTGGGTCTGGTGCTGACCGGGCCCCTGGTGTGTGCCAGCAGTCAGGCGGTCAACGACTGGTTCGACCGGCATGTGGACGCCATCAACGAGCCCCATCGCCCCATTCCCTCGGGCCGCATGCCCGGCCGTTGGGGCTTGGGCCTGGCCATCGCCTGGACCGGCCTGTCGCTGTTGTGGGCGCTGATGATGGGGCCTTGGGGCTTTGCCGCCTGCGCCCTGGCGGTGCTGCTGTCCTGGGCCTACAGTGCGCCGCCAGTGCGGCTCAAACGCAATGGCTGGTGGGGCAATGCCGCCTGCGCGCTCAGTTATGAGGGCTTGGCCTGGATCACGGGCACCGCCGTGATGCTGGGCGGTGCCTGGCCAGGCACTGGGTCCCTCGTGCTGGCTTTGCTCTACAGCCTCGGGGCGCACGGCATCATGACCCTCAACGATTTCAAGTCCATGGAAGGCGATGCCCGCATGGGCGTGGCCTCCTTGCCGGTGCAGCTGGGGGCTCGCCGCGCGGCGCAGACGGCCGTGGCGGTGATGGTGCTGCCGCAGCTGGCGGTGGTCCTGCTGCTGTGGACTTGGGGTTTGCCCTGGCATGGGCTGGCGGTGCTGGCGCTGGTGCTGGCCCAAGCCCCCATCATGCAGCGTTTTGTTCGATCACCCATCGACAAGGCGCTGGTGCTCAGCGCATTCGGGGTTCCGTTGTACGTCAGCGGCATGATGGTCAGTGCAGTCGGTTTGCGTCAGCTGCCTGGGCTGGGAGGCGCAATATGACAAACGTGGCGCTTGAATTTGGCTGGCCGCAGATCCTGCGACTCGGTCTGGTGCAGGCCTGTCTGGGGGCGGTCGTGGTGGTGACCACTTCCACCCTCAACCGGGTGATGGTCGTGGAGCTGGCTTTGCCGGCCCTCTTGCCCGGCTTTCTGGTGGCCTGGCATTACGGTGTACAGGTGGTGCGACCTCGGATGGGCTTTGGTGCCGACCAGGGGCGACGCAACACGCCCTGGATGCTCGGGGGCATGGCGGTGCTGGGCGCGGGGGGCGTGCTGGCTGCGCTGGCCACGGTCTGGATGGGCAGTGAGCGTCGTTATGGCGTCCTCCTGGCCCTGCTGGCCTTCGCCTTGATTGGCTTGGGGGTGAGCGCCTGCGGCACTTCGTTGTTGGCCTTGATGGCCAAGCGGGTTCCACAGGGACGTCGGGCACCTGCCGCCACTGTGGTGTGGATGATGATGATTCTGGGATTCGCGGTCACAGCCGGGGTGGTCGGCCAATTGATCGAGCCCTACAGCCCAGAGGGCTTACTGCGTGTGTCTTGCGGACTGAGCCTGCTCACGCTGGGTCTGACCGCACTGGCGCTCTGGCGACTGGAAGGACCAGCGGGCCCGGCCTCCTCCATTGTGCAGCCGGGTGCCCAGGTGATGCAGCCCGACAAAGGATTGCAGGGGCGCAAATTCCGGGAGGCTTTCGCTGCGGTCTGGGACGAGCGCGCCGCACGCACCTTCAGCGTTTTCGTGTTCCTCTCCATGCTGGCCTACAGCGCGCAGGACCTTGTGCTTGAGCCATTTGCGGGCGCGGTGCACGGTTTTTCGCCGGGGCAGACCACACAGCTTTCGGGCTGGCACCACATGGGTGTGCTGGGGGGCATGATCGCCGTGGCCTTTGCAGGCTCCGGGCGTGCGCGCGGCAGGCTGGGCACGGTACAAGGCTGGATGGTGGGAGGGTGCCTGGCCTCGGCGCTGGCCACCGTCGGCCTGAGCTGGGCTGCACTGCAGACGGTTTGGCCCTTGCAACTCAATGTGGTGCTGTTGGGCGTGGCCAATGGCGCGTTCTCAATCGCCGCGATTGCCACCATGATGCGACTGGCCAGCGAAGGGGGGCCGGGGCGTGAAGGCACCCGCATGGGCCTGTGGGGCGCAGCGCAGGCACTGGCCTTTGGCCTGGGCGGACTGGTGGGCACAGGGGCCAGCGATCTGGCGCATGCACTGCTGGGCGAACACCGAGGCGCTTATGCCAGCGTGTTTGCCATGCAGGCGGTCATGTTCGCCGTCTCGGCGGGAGTGGCTTTGCGGTTGAGCAACAGCGGCATGCGGCCCAGGGCCAGGCCGAATTCCCTGAACGATCCCTCTTTGGAGAGAGGCTGAAGATGCGCAAGACCGATTTTGATGTGGTGGTGGTGGGTGGTGGACCCGCAGGCGCCACCGCTGCCGATGACCTCTCGCGCCTGGGCTGGCGCGTGCTTTTGCTAGACCGTCAGGGGCGCATCAAGCCCTGTGGCGGTGCCATTCCGCCACGGCTGATCCAGGACTTCGAAATACCCGATCAGTTGCTGGTAGCCAAAGTGCGCTGTGCGCGCATGATCTCGCCCTCTCACAACAAGGTGGACATTCCGATCGACAACGGTTTTGTCGGAATGGTTGACCGAGACGAGTTCGATGAGTTCCTGCGTGCGCGTGCCGCCCGCTCGGGTGCGGTGCGGTGTCAGGCCATCTTCGATCGCCTCGAGCACGATGCCCAACAGAAGCTGTGGGTGCACTACACCCCGGTGAGCGCCAAGGAGCATTCGGCCAGCGAGCACGCCAGGGCCGTCAAGGTCAGCACCCGCATGGTGGTGGGTGCGGACGGTGCCCGCTCCGAAGTGGCGCGACAAGCCATCCCCAACGCACACAAGACCCGTTACGTCTTCGCCTACCACGAGATCATTGAATCGCCGGTGCACCAAAGCGGCTATGACGGTGCCCGCTGTGACGTGTATTACCAAGGCGAGGTCTCGCCAGACTTTTACGGCTGGGTCTTTCCGCATGGCAAGACCATGAGCGTGGGCATGGGCAGCGCCGACAAGGGCTATTCATTGCGCAGCGCCACCGCGCGACTGCGCGAAATTGCAGGCCTTCGTGACGCGCCCACCCTGCGCCGCGAGGGCGCGCCGATTCCGCTCAAACCCTTGCCGCAGTGGGACAACGGTCGCGATGTGATCCTCGCAGGCGATGCGGCGGGCGTGGTCGCACCGTCGTCGGGTGAGGGGATTTACTACGCCATGGACTGCGCGCGCCGGGTGGCCCAGGCCACCCATCAGGCACTGAAAAGCGGCAACAGCGCTTGCCTCAGGCAAGGCCGCAAAAGCTTCATGAAGCAACATGGGCGGGTCTTCTGGATCCTCGGCGTGATGCAGTACTTCTGGTACCAGAACGACCGACGCCGCGAGAAATTTGTGAAGATCTGCGAGGACCGCGATGTGCAGCGACTGACCTTTGAGTCCTACATGAACAAGGAACTGGCTCGCAAGGACCCGATGGCGCATGTGCGCATTTTCTTCAAGGACATGGCCCACCTGCTGGGCCTGGCCAGGACCTGAAGCCCGATGGACAGAACGGTTTTGGTGGCTCCGATTCTCGATCCGGCGTTGCCGCAAGGCGACAATCGGGTGCATGAATGCAACACGCCTGAAAACCCTGCTGATGGCCCTGGCTCTGAGCTATGCCACGGCCGGCATCGGTGGGGCCCTGACCGAGTTGGGCCCCTGGTACTTTGCCCTGCGACAGCCCGAGTGGAAGCCGCCAGACGCCGCGTTCGGTGTGATCTGGAGCATTATTTTCACGCTCTGTGCCATCAGTGGCGCTTGGGCCTGGCAGGCCGCCAGCACCCGCGCCCTGCGTCAGCGCGTGGCGCTGCTGTTTGGCGCCAATGCACTGCTCAACATCCTGTGGAGCGCCCTCTACTTCAAGCTGCAGCGCCCGGACTGGGCCCTCATCGAAGTGGTGTTCTTGTGGCTGTCCATCGTCGCCCTGATCGCCGGGCTGTGGCGACTCTCGCGCGGGGCCAGTGTGTTGCTGCTGCCCTACCTGATCTGGGTCAGCATCGCCACGGCGCTCAACTTGGCCACCGTGCAGCTCAACGGTCCATTCTGAGGCTTTGGCCGACACGACTGGCCAGTTTCTTGGCTCCTCTGCCCTTGGCGAGAGGGGTCTAGCGATGAATCCGCCGCTGTTGGCCGGCATTTTTGTGCTCGTCACCCTGCTCTGTGGGAGTGCGTACTGGTGGCTCGACCGCAAATTGCCGGCACTGCCCGGGGTGCTCAGAGACAGTTACAAGCTCGGACTGATCATCGTGTATGGCCTGCAGATGGCCATCTTGTTGCTGTTTGCCATTTAGTCATCGCGGTGCAGTGATCGATGACCTACGTGGCATGCCCCAAGGACTGACAGTGTTGCTTTTGGCCGCCCTGAGTTTGCTGTCGATGTGGCTGTGGACACCCGATCTGCCGCGAGCCGAACTCGAAGACCGCTACCTCGCCGATCCCGCCGACATGCGCACCGTCGGACGCTGGCGGCTGCATGTTCGAGACAGCGGTCCGCGCGATGCGCCGGCCGTGGTTCTTTTGCATGGCTTTGGGTCAAGCCTGCAGACCTGGGACGCATGGGCCCAATCGCTGAGCCAGAATTACCGGGTGATCCGACTGGACCTGCCCGGCAGCGGTCTGAGTCCGCCCGATCCGGACCACAACTACACCGATGCGCGCAGCCTGCAAATGCTGCTCGCCTTGCTGGACATGCTGGGGGTGCAACGCGCCAGCTGGGTGGGTCACTCGATGGGTGGGCGCATTGCCTGGACCCTGGCCGCCCGTCATCCTGAACGAACCGACCGTCTGGTGTTGGTGGCCCCTGACGGTTTTGCCAGCTTTGGCTTTGAATACGGACAAGCCATGGCGGTGCCTGCCAGCTGGAACCTGATGCGCTACGCATTGCCCAAAAGCGTGCTGCGCATCAATTTGCAGGCCGCTTACGCCCGCCCACAAAGCCTCAGCGATGAACTCATCAACCGATACCACGATCTGCTGCGTGCGCCAGGCGCCCGCAAGGCCATGCTCGAGCGTTTGCAGCAAACGGTATTGCAGGAGCCCCGGCCCTTGCTCGGACAGATCCGTGCGCCCACCCTGCTGGTTTGGGGCGAAGCCGATGCGATGATCCCTTTTGCACACGCGCAGGATTATTTGCAAGCGATCACCGGCAGCCGTCTGGCCGCTTTGCCTGAAACGGGCCATTTGCCGCAGGAAGAAGCTCCACAGGCCTCGCTGAAGGCGGTTGCTGCGTTCATGCCTTGAGGTTCATGGCCGCCCTGCGCCGCACCAGTGCAGGATTTGCGCGGCTGTGCCGACAGGATCCTGCTCGTGCGCCAGATGGCCAAGCCCCGGCTGCCGCCACAGTTGAGCATTTGGCAACAGACGGCAAGCCTGCTCGGCCAAGGACGGTGGCACGGTCTGGTCTTGTGCACCAATCGCCATGAACACCGGGCTGTGCAGATGTTGCAGGCGTGCAGCCAGGGGCTTGATGCGCCAGGCCGCCATCATCGAGAGCACGCCGTGAACATGGCCTGCGTCAGAGAGCACCCGTGTGTAGAGGTCCAAGCCTTGTGCGTCCAGGGTGGAGCCGGTGCGTGCCAGCCACTGGGCTATGGCACCGGGCTTGGCCGCCATTTTGGCGGTGGCCCAGGCCGACAGCGGGTTGATGGCAGCCAGCTTGGCCGCCGGGGCGAACAACCACGAGCTCAGACCCGGCAGTGGCAGCCAGGCAGGATTGAGCCCCACCACGGTGCTGCCTGCGATGCGGCCATGCTCAAGCGCCATGTGCGCCGCGATCGCAGCACCGGCCGAATGACCGATGACGGCTTGAGGCCGGAGGTCCATTTGCAGCATCAGGGCACGCAAGCCCTCGCTCATCCCGGGCAAGGACAGCGCGCCCTCCGGGCCACGGCTGGTGAAGGCATGGCCGGGGAGGTCGGGCGCGACCACGGTGAAGTATCGAGCCAGCTCTGGCATCAGGCCGCGCCAGCTGAAATTGCCTGAACCCGTGCCGTGCAGCAACAGCAGGGCCGGCCCCTGCCCCATCACTTGCACATGCCAATGGATGCCGCCGGCCTGGACAAAGCGGCTGTGCTGCGCATGCGGCCAGTGCGCTGCATGCCGCGCCCAGTCCATGCCAGGGTAGAAGCGTTCGTACATACCCTCGCCTCAGGGCGCTGGCCGCGCGTCCTGCAAGGCCTGCGCCAGACGCCTTGACTGCAGCTGTGGCATGGGCAGATAACGCGCACCCAATGTCCGGGCGAGTTGCTGCGCCAGCGCTTCGGGTTGCGGCGCTGTGTCAATCCAGAGGCCCGCATGGCCGGCGCCATGCCAGGCGCGTGCCCAGTGCTGTGCTTCGGCCTGGGCCTGAGCACGACCGCCCACGCCTTGCAGCGTGACGTTGGCCCGCCCGTCGCTGAGCACCACCAGGATCGGGGTCACGCCCTGGCGCTGGAGCTGGGCGGCTTGTTCATGGGCCAGTCGCAGCGCCGAGGCCAAAGGGGTGCCGCCGCCACCTGGCAGTCCGGTCAGAGCCCGGCGGGCGCGCACCAGAGAGCGCGTCATGGGCAGCAGCAACTGTGCCTGTGCGCCGCGAAAGCCGATCACACAGACGCTGTCGCGTCGCGCATAGGACTGTTCAAGCAGTAGCTGCACCGCGCCCTTGGCCTCAGCCAGACGGTGCAGCGCGGCCGAGCCCGAAGCGTCAAGAGCGAGGATCAGGCAGCTGGCGCTGTGCTGCTGGTGGCGGTGCAGATGAAAGTCTTCGGCGCGCAGTCGAAGCGGCTCGCGGGTGTTGGTGCGCCCACGCAGTCGCTGGCGGGGCGCAGCTGCACGCAGGGTGGCCAGAACATGCAGGCGTGCGCCCCCACCGGGCTTGCCGGGTCGGGGAGGCAGAGGGCGTCCGCGTTGAACGCCCTGGCGGGACTGGCCACTGCTGCCCTGGCTGCTGTTTCGATCCGGGGCGGCCCCGGTCATCAGGCGCTGCAAGAGGTCGGGGGGCAATCGCGCCGCTGCTGCTGCCACCATCATGGCCTGCAGCACGTCGGACTCGGCTTGAGCAGCTGTGGCCGGGGGCTGCGACGCTGAGTGGGGTGGAGATTCCGGCGGAGGCTCCGGAGGGGCCGCTGCCGCATCGGCGCCTTGGGCCTCAGGGGGGACTGGTGACTGGCTGTTGGCTTGCACATCATCAGGGTCCGATGCCTCTGGCGATGCGCTTGCGTCAGTGGGCCACTGCCTGGCTCGCGGTGCCAAAACCGTGCGGCAGGCATAAGCCAGGTCTTCGTCGGCCACATGATCGCGCCGGTGCCGTGCTGCATGTGCACAGGCCACGGCCAGTGCCAGCTGTGGCACGCGCAGGGAATCGATGCCCAGCGCCAGGGCAGTGCCACACAGCGCCTGCAATGCGCTGTCGCCCGCCACCACCTCCAGCCGCTCACCGTTGGTGATCGGCGAGGGGAGCGTGATCAAGGCTTGCGAGGGCGCCAGGCCGCGCAGGTCAATCCACAGCCCCAGCCGCTCCTGCAGGGCCGGCGCCAGCGGGGTTTCATCGTCCAGCGATTCATCGAGCGCCACCACGCCAAACAGGCTGGGATGAAAGTGGCCGCCGGAGTACACGCCCCCCCGGTCCAGCGTCTGGGCCAGGGGAGCGGTGAGGGAGCTCGACAGGCGTTCAGCCATGGGCAGGCACAGCAGCCCGCCGTGGGCCTGGCGCAGCAGCCCGACCTGTTCTCTCAGTTGTCCACTGTGCAGGGTGGCGGCGATATCGATGCCGCCAAGCCAGCGTTGTGTGTCCACCGATGCTGGCACACGCAGCAGCGCTTGAGGCAATCTTGCCAGCGCCTGTAGCCAGGCATCGCGCACTGGCCCGTGCGGAGCACGCAACCAGATTCCCCCCAGTCGCTGCGGCAGGTGCGTCAGCAGCTGCAGGGCCATCAGGGCGTCTGCCCAGCCGGCATCTGCGCCGGTGCTCATGCCGCCAGCACCTCCTCCAGGCTGCGCTCCACACGCACACCGGCATCGACATCGTCCAGAGGGTTTCGGCGCAAGCGATGGCGCAGCGCCAGCGGTGCCAGGGTGCGCAGATGTTCGGGCTTGACCTCGCGCTGGCCTTGCAAGGCGGCCAGTGCCCGGGTGGCGCGCAGGAGTGTGAGTTCGGCGCGCAAGCCATCGGTGCCCAGTTGCTGGCACAGGCGTGCACACAGGGTGAGCATGGCGTCACTGGCCTGCACTGTGGCCAGCCGTTTGCGCGCCTTGAGGATGCGCTGCTGCAACGCCTGGTTGGCCTCGTGCCACTGGGCGCGGAAGGCCTCGGGGTCGCGTTCGAAGGCATCGCGCCGACGCACGACTTCAACGCGCAGCGCAAGGTCTTGCGGGGTACGCACCTGGACCGCCAGACCAAAGCGGTCGAGCAGTTGCGGGCGCAGTTCACCCTCTTCGGGGTTGCCGCTGCCCACCAGAACAAAGCGGGCCGGATGGCGCAGGCTGAGCCCCTCGCGTTCGACCAGGTTCTCTCCGGAGGCGGCCACATCAATCAGCAGGTCCACCAGGTGGTCCTCGAGCAGGTTGACCTCATCAATGTAGAGAAAGCCCCGGTGTGCCTGGGCCAGCAGTCCGGGGGCGAATTCCTTGATGCCCTGGGCCAGGGCCTTTTCGAGATCGAGTGCGCCAACTACACGGTCTTCGGTGGCGCCCAGCGGCAAATCAACCACCGCCACCGGACGGATTTCAATCTTGGGTTTGCGGACTTTGGTGCTGCCCTGGCAAGGCCCGCACAGGCCTGCAGGGTGTTTGGGGTCGCAGCGGTAGGCGCAACCGCTGACCACTTCGATGGGCGGCAGCAAATCGGCCAGGGCGCGTACCGCGGTGGATTTGCCAGTACCGCGGTCACCCAGTACCAACACACCGCCGATGCTGGGGTCTACGGCGACAACCTGGATGGCCAGGGTCATGTCGTCCTGTCCGACGATGGCGGCAAAAGGGAAGGTCGAGGCCATGGCAAGTCCGAGATGGGGATGGGCCATCATCGGAAAGCCGAGGCAAACTGTCAAGTTTTATTTACACTTTTGGGGTTCAGCTCGTTTGACGCAGGTTGCAAACCATAGGGGGCCACCAGCGCCCAAACATGGGTGGGCACCATCGAGCGAAGTTTGGCCGGCGCCTGGCGGCGCAGGTGCAGGACCGTTTCAACGGCCTTCATCTCCAGCCGGGCGCGGGCAAATTCGAGCCCTCGCGGACCGATGCGCGGCATCAGCCAGCCTACCACCGGACGCAGCCATGCCGGCATGCGTCGCAGCGGCAAGCCGCCGGCGGCGCGTTCGGTGTTGGCCAGAAAGCCACGCACCGCCCCGGCGCGGCGGCCCCGGCTGATGGGTTTGGACAGCACGACTTCGTCTGCCAGGCATTCCAGCATCGCCGCGCCGCGCGCATTGCGCACCAGCAGCCACTGCTGGCCATCGCCGCCCATATAGCCCACCGTGATGTCGGAGAGCACATTGGTGTAGTCCACGCAGGTGCGGCAGGTCAGCGCAAAGAAGTCGGCTGGCAAGTCGGCCAGCGGCAATTGCAGAAAAGGGATGCGCTCCTGCTGGCCCTGGTCGGTGCGGATTTCGACGTGGTAATCGGCCCGAAATTCCAGATAGGCAATGTCCTGCGGGCGTGGCGTGAGCCGGGCCAGGAAGTCGTGGAAGTTTTCTGTGCTGGTGTTGTCCGAGCAGGGGGTGCCGATCACAAACAGCGCCTGCAGGCCCTGCTCGCGTTCGAGCTGTGGCTGCAGTGCCCGCAAAGCGTAGATCTGGCAGGGAATACCGATCACGGCCAAACGCTTGTGGCCTTGTGCCAGGGCGGGTTCGACCAGGCTGATCAACGGCGCGAAGCCCATGCGCATGCCTCGGCACTGCGCCATGTCCTGCGCCCGGGTGACGAGTACCGGCATGGGTCGCCAGCGGTCTTCGGGATGAGGGGCCATGGCGATCACGGCATCGACCTGGCCGGTTTCCAGCAGCCGCTCGGCCAGGCGGGTGGTCAGGCCGGTCCATTGCGCCCCGGCCAGCGGCTGGCGCAGGCGTGCGGCATGCATCTGGCTGTAGGGCCCGAAAAACACCTCGTCAGCGTGCGCCGTGGTGCCCCCTTCGTCCCGGGCGCGGCCATGCACCCGCCGCTCCAGTGATGGATAGTCCGGAGCAATGAACTGGCAGGCCTGCGCGCATCGGGCAGGCTGTGTCGTGCGAGAGACGCCGCAGTCGGTGCACAGGCGCCGGTGCGGCAGGGCATCGTTCATGCGCCCATGCTCCCAAGAGGAGCCACGCCGATCCAGCGGGCATGCAAGCCACCCCAGAGGAACAGCGCCCAGAGGGCGGAACCGGCCAGCAGCACCAAGGGGGTGGCGAGCGGGCTACCGGTGGAGGCGGTGCTGGCGCGGGCCGGTCGCCGTCTGGCAGACCGGAAAACGAGCACCGACCAGATCAGAAAGGTGCCAAACAGCATCATGTCGGCCAGGGTGCCGTTGGCCAGCAAGTGACCCAAGGCCCAGGTCTTGACCCCCAGGGTCATGGGATGGCCCAGTCGCTGGCGGATGCTGTTGTGTGGCACATAGGCGGCCACCAGCAGCACCATGGAGACCCACATCAGCAGGAAGCTGATGTGGACCAACGCTCTGGGCGGTGTCCACAGCAGGACCGGCTCGGCCCGGGCCTGGCCATAGCCGATGACGATCAGCACCAGCCCGATGCCGGCAATCAACGAGTACAGGCCCTTGTAGCCCCACTCGCCCCATCGCTCTCGTTGCTGGCTACGCCAGTCAGGGGCCAGCACTTGCAGGCTGTGAATGCCAATGAACAAAAAGAGACCGAATAAAAGTGTCAGCATGGGCTTGCAGTGAATGAAGTGGGTCAGGTTGACACCCATTCTGGCACGGCCTTGTCATCCCCGCCAGTCAATGGCCTGTGGCGTGCGGGCTTCCCGATGGATGGACGTGGGAATACCTGAACATTTCGCTACAGGCTGCGAAATGTTCACAATGCAGGTGCCAGCATGTGCTGGTGTGAGCTTCCAGGAGTTTTCAATGTCTGTCCCTACCTCTCAAAACCGCAGGGTCTTCATCATGCAGGTGGCTACCGCCGCGGGTGCCGTCATGCTGGCCCAAGAAGCCGCAGCCCAGCCGATGGTCGCTGAAAACGACCCACAAGCCGCAGCGGTCGGCTACAAGGCCGATGCCAGCAAGGTCGACAAGGCCAAGTACCCGAAATTCGCAGCCGGACAAAGCTGTGCCAATTGCGCACTTTTCCAGGCCAAGGCCGGCGCCGCCAGCGGTGGCTGCGGCCTGTTCCCGGGCAAGCAGGTGGCCGCCAAGGGCTGGTGTTCGGCCTGGGCCAAAAAAGCCTGAGTCCGGCCATCCCTCGGGGCTGATGATCGGGCCTTTCCGATGCCGGCCCCGAGCGGCCTCGCTTGTGCGAGCTCTTCAGGGCTTGAACGCCTGCACGCGGTCTCCTGCCCTGAGCGTGGCAGGCGGATAGCTCACCAGCACCGTGCCTGAGGGCAAGTGCGTGCGCAGCCATGCCTGCCGGCCGTTGCGTCCAAGCACCTCCACCGGCTGCAGGTGAGCCCTGCCGCCCTGCACCACAAAGACCGCATGGCCGTCGCCCAGCGGGAACACCGCAGCGACGGGTGCCAGGGGCACATTGGGTGCCTGTTGCACCACGATGCGGATTTCCATTCGGTAGCCGTCACCCAGACCGGGCGGTACCG
>CAYSIY010000006.1:0-34906 GCA_964431215.1 uncultured Limnohabitans sp. | reverse complement strand
GGGATCCCTGAATCTCTGCGATGTCGAAAGGATCCGAGGAGACAACTCGAAAATCTGGACGCCAAGGCCTTTTTCAAGGCCCGACGCGGTCAGCGCTTCTTGCTGGATTTGGCAGCCGGTGCCACGCCAGAGACGTTTTGCGTCATGGCCTGGAGGTTGGATTCGGCCAGATCGGAGGCCTGCTTGACGGCCTTTTGCACCGATTCGAAGGCGTTGTTGGCGGCGGCCACGGCCCCTTTCATCATGGCCACGGCGGACTCGGAGCCGGCCGGGGCGTTCTGGGTCGCGGTGTCCAGCAAGCTGGCAAACTGTTTTTGTGCCAATGCGGCCTGGGCTTCAAAGGCTTTGGTGAAATCACCACCGGTGCCGGAGGCGATTTCATAGAGCTGGCGGCTGTAGTTGGCGGCTTTTTCGGCCAGGGGCTGGAAAAGGTTGGCCTGCAGGGCCAGCAGTTCCTGGGCGTCCTTGACGCTCAGCGTCGACTGGGTGTTCTGTGCAGACTCGCTCAGCGCGGCTTTGGCGGCGGTCATGTTCAACTCGACCAGTTTCTCCACGCCTTCGAAAGCCTTGGCGGTCAGACCGAACAGGGTCTCGACATTGGCCTTGTGGGATGCAACGATTTGTTCAGCGGTCATCATGACGTTCTCCGATGTGAAAGTTCAGGGTGGACTGCGCTGGAACTGACCCGGGGATCGATACAGCATGTTGCAGTGCAGCATGGGTGCAAGTATGCGGGTTATCCCTTGGCCTGACAAGGGTCCTTGCCCGGGAAAAAGAAGTTTAGAGCGCATTTTCTAGAATCCGCGACTGCCCATGCACGCCTATTACGCCGACCATTTTGTTCTGCCCCTGCCCGAGGGCCACCGCTTTCCGATGCGCAAGTACAGCCGCCTGCGAGACCGGCTGGCGGCGGAGTTGCCCGGGCTGCGTTTTTTCGAGGCCCCGGCGGCCAGCGACGGGGAACTGGCCCTGGTACACACCCCTTCCTATATCCAGGGCATCGACCAGGGCACGCTCGATGCATCGGTGTATCGCGAGATCGGCTTTCCCTGGAGTCCGGCCATGGCGGAGCGGGCCCGGCGATCGGTGGGTGCCTCGGTGGCCGCCGCCCGCGCTGCCCTGCGCGAGGGCCTGGCGGGCAACCTGGCCGGCGGCACGCACCATGCCTATGCCGACAAAGGCGGAGGCTTTTGTGTTTTCAATGACATCGCCGTCACGGCCCGCCTCATGCAGGCAGAGGTCTGGCGCGAACGCCAGCAGCATTGGCGCGTGGCGGTGATCGACCTCGACGTGCACCAGGGCAATGGCACCGCCCGGATTTTTGCGAACGACCCCACGGTTTTCACCCTGTCGCTGCATGGCGAGAAGAATTTTCCGTTTCGCAAGGAGCCCAGCGATCTGGACGTAGGGCTGCCCGACGGTTGTACCGACGAGCCCTACCTGCAGGCCCTGCACCAGGCGCTGGCCGAACTCGAAGGGCGTTTCGAGCCTCATATGGTGATCTTTCTGGCTGGCGCGGACCCCCATGAAGGCGACCGGCTCGGACGCCTGAAGCTCAGCACCGATGGCATGGCTGCGCGGGACCGCGTGGTACTGGACTGGGCGTGGCAGCGGCGTTTGCCGGTGGTGCTGTGCATGGGCGGGGGGTACGGCCATGACATCGAGACCACCGTAGCGGTGCAGGTGCAGACCTGGACCCTTGCGATGGAGTACCAGCAGCGCTGGCACAATCGCAGGCCATGAATCCGAGCGCCAAACCCCAGCCGGAGGGCCGCGAGGCCTACAGGGCCTTTCGCAGCATCAGCACCCGCTGGATGGACAACGACGTGTATGGCCATGTCAATAACGTCGTCTACTACAGCTGGTTCGACACTGCGGTGAATGCCACCCTGATTGAAAAAGGCGTGCTCGACATCCACGGCGGCCAGACCATCGGCCTGGTGATCGAGACCCAGTGCAACTATTTCGCGCCGCTGGCGTTCCCGCAGACCATCGAGGCCGGTATCCGCGTGGCCAGGCTGGGCAGTTCCAGCGTGCGTTACGAGGTGGGTCTGTTTGCGCAAGGCGAGCCACTCACCGCCGCCAAAGGTCATTTCGTGCACGTGTACGTGGACCGCGAGAGCCGTCGCCCGGTGCCCTTGCCTGCGCCCCTCAAGCAATTTCTGGAGACCTTGCAATGAATCCCTTTCCGCCCAAGAACCAGGTCGCCACGGTGGTGGCCGACCCGGCCAGTGTCGACGCCGCCATCGGCAGCCGTTTTTCGGCGCGCGCCTTTCTGGACAAGCCGGTTGAGAAAGCCGTGTTGATGGAGATCCTGGAGCTGGCCGGACGCGCGCCCAGTGGCACCAACACCCAGCCCTGGAAGGTCTATGTGCTGCAGGGCGCCCAACGCGACGCCCTGGTCCAACAGGTTTGCGCCGCGCACGACGCCATCGCCGCCAACCCGGCCTTGGCCGCCGACTACGCCGAAGCCTACGACTACTACCCCGAACAATGGGTCAGCCCCTATATTGACCGTCGCCGTGAGTGCGGCTTCGGTCTGTACGGTGTGCTGGGCATTGGCAAGGGCGACAAGGCCCGCATGCATGCGCAGCACCAGCGCAACTTCCGCTTGTTTGATGCGCCCGTGGGCCTCATGTTCACCCTCGACAAGGTGATGGGCCGGGGCAGTCTGCTGGACTACGGCATGTTCCTGCAGACGCTGATGATCGCGGCCCGCTCGCGCGGCCTGCACACCTGCCCGCAGGCGGCCTGGAACAGCTTCGCCAAGATCATCCTGCCGCTGGTGGGCGCGGGCGACAACGAAATGCTGGTCTGTGGCATGGCACTGGGCTATGCCGACGAGTCGGCCGTGGTCAACACCTTCCAGACCACGCGTGTGAGTGCCGCCGACTTCACCCGGTTTGTTGAATAAGCCATCTCAGTGGCGGCGCAGGCGAACGAATAGACTAAACTTGGTCAACTCCAGTTTTTTTGACCCAGAGGTCTTTATGTCCGCTATCAACATGCTCCAGGCCAAAACCCACCTGTCCCGGCTGGTGGAAGCCATTGAACAAGGTACGGAACGAGAAATCGTGATCGCCCGAGGCGGCAAACCTGTTGCCAGGCTGGTGCCCCTCAACAACCGCGCCAGCGGTCCGCGTTTGGGTGCGGCCAAAAACGCCTTTGAAGTGCCTGACGACATCGACCAGCACAACGATGAAGTGGCCGCCCTGTTCCTTGGCGCGAGCCAGGCCCGCGCATGAACCTGTTGCTCGACACCCATGTGGCCCTTTGGGCCATCACCGACAGCCCCAAGCTGGGCGAGCGCGCCCGTGAGCTGATTGCCAACCCCGCCAACACCGTCTGGGTCAGCGTGGCCAGCCTGTGGGAAATCGCCATCAAACACAGTCTGGGCCGGGGCGACATGCCCATTGATGGCGCACAAGCCAAACACTGGTTCGAGCAATCGGGCTACCAGCTGCTCAACATCGAAGCCCCGCATGTTCTGGCCGTGGCCGACCTGCCCTTGATCCACCACGACCCCTTTGACCGCCTGCTGGTGGCCCAGGCACTGACCGAACCGTTGCGGCTGATCACCCACGACAGCCATGTGGCCCGCTACAGCGACACCATCATTCCTATTTGAAGGGCATGCCATGTCCGCCAGCAATTTCAAGACCGAAAACAACACCTACCGCAAGCTCATTGGCAATGGGCTGACCTACCGCATTCCGAGATTTCAGCGTGACTACAGCTGGACGGATGCAGAGTGGGAAGATCGAGAGTGCCAAGCGGTTTTTTTCGGCGCTCAAGTCCCAAGGCCTGGATGTGCATTTCCAGACCAAGATCAATGGCCAGTCGCTTGCACAGTTGATGCTGCAGATTGACCCGAATTTGGCCGAGCACGACGCATGAGAAGCAGGGTTTTCTGATGGGACTGGACAGTCTGGCGCTGCAGCTGCTCAACGGGCTCAGCCATGCCACCACGCTGTTTTTGATGGCCAGCGGGCTCACGCTGATTTTCGGCGTGACCCGCATCGTCAATTTCGCGCACGGCAGCTTTTTCATGCTGGGGGCGCTGGTGTCGGCGCACGCCGTGACGAACGTGTGGCCGTCACTGGCTGAATCGGCAGCGGGCTATGCCGCCGCCATGCTGCTGGGTGCGGTGGTGGCCAGCGGCGTCGGGGCACTGGCCGAATTCGGGCTGCTGCGCCGCATGCGCCGCGCCCCGGAGCTCTACCAGTTGGTCGCCACCTTTGGCCTGACGCTGGCCCTGCATGACGCCATGCGCTGGGGTTTTGGCCCCGAAGAGGTGTTTGCGCCGCGCTTTCCCGGCCTCAAGGGCGCTGTGGCGCTGGGGGAGGCGTACTTCCCGACCTGGCAACTGTTCACCCTGGCATTGGGGCCGCTGGTGTGGTGGGGCCTGCACCTGCTGCTCACGCGCACCCTGTGGGGCCGGCAGGTCAAGGCCGCCACCCAGGACCGGGAGATGCTTGACGCGCTGGGCGTGAACCCGGCACCACTCATGCTGGGGGTGGTCATGCTCGGCTGCGGCTTGGCCGGTCTGGCCGGTGCGCTGCAGTTGCCGCGCGAGCCGGCCCACCTGCAGATGGACGTGAGTGTGGTGGTCGAGACTTTTGTGGTGGTGGTTACGGGCGGGCTGGGCAGTGTAGGCGGGGCTTTTGCCGCTGCGGTGTTGATCGGCGTCATCCATTCGCTGGGCGTGGCCCTGGTGCCCGAGGCCACCCTGGTGCTGGTGTTCCTGACCATGGCCGTGGTGCTGGTGCTGCGCCCGCAAGGGCTGGGCGGTGCGGCGGTGGCTGCGCCCCAACGCGAGGCGGTGCCGGTGTTCACCGCCGCTCCCGCAGGCCGGGCAGGCTGGGCGCTGACCTTGCTGGTGGCGGTCGTCTTGGGGGGGGCGCTCTCGCAGGGCGACTACAGCCGCAGTCTCACCGAGGACCTGCTGGTCATGCTGCTGCTCGGTCTGAGCCTGCAGGTCATGATGGCCTTGGGCGGCGTGGTGAGTTTTGGCCATGCGGCGTTTTTTGCGCTGGGGGCCTATGGCACGGCGCTGTCGCATCTGCACGCCGGCTGGGGCCTGCTGCCCGCGCTCGGCGCGGGCATGGCGCTGGCGCTGGCGGTGGCTGCGGTGTTCGGTGTGGTGCTGGTGCGCATGAGCGGGGTCTACCTGGCCATGCTGTCGCTGGCGCTGGCACAGATGATCTGGGCCGGAGCCAGTCAATGGGTCGGTCTGACTGGCGGCGACAACGGCCTGATTGGTCTGCAGCTCATCGTGCCTGAATCGCGCACGGTGTTCGGCTGGGGCTTGCTGGCCTTGGTGCTGTTGTGCATTGGCTTCCTGGCGCGCTGGAGCGCGTCCAGCCGCGGCGCAGCCCTGCAGGCCCTGCGCGATGCCCCCTTGCGTGCTGCCGCCAGCGGCCTGCCGGTCCACCGCCTGCGCTACCAGGTTTTTCTGCTCAGCGCCGTGCTGGCCGGTCTGGCGGGCGGGCTCTGGGCCGCCATCAAGGGAGCGGTGTTTCCGTCGGCAGCGGGGGTGGGCACATCGGTCGATGCGCTGCTGGTCATCTTGCTGGGCGGTGTGCACCAGCTTTGGGGCACCCTGGTGGGCAGCGCGCTGCTGGTTTGGGGGGGGGCCGAGCTTGGCCGAGGCCTGGAGTACTGGCGCGGTGTGCTGGGGGCCGTGATCATGCTCGTCATGGTGCTCTCACCGAGCGGCGTGCTCGGAGGCTTGCAGACCTTGTGGCTGCGCTGGCGGAGGCGCACATGGGTCTGAGCGTGCAGCAGCTGGTGCGCCACTACGGTGGCGTCAAGGCGCTTGACGGCGTCAGCTTTGAAGTCTCACCGGGCGAATGCGTCGCCCTGATCGGACCCAATGGGGCGGGCAAGTCCACCTGCTTTGCTTGCCTGGCTGGACAGCAGTTGCCCACGGCTGGCCAGGTGTTCTGGCATGGCAGGGAGGTGACCGGCTTGCCGCCGCACGCACGGCAGGCGCTGGGCATGGCGCGGACCTTCCAGGTGGCGCAGACCTTCGAGGCACTGACGGTCTTGCAGAACGTGCAATTGGTCCGATCGCGCGAGCGTTTGTCCTGGTGGGATCGCTTGAGTCACCGCGACAGGCCACAGGCCTTGCAGACCCTGGTCCGGGTGGGCCTGCAGTCGCAGGCCGATGCGGTGGCGGCGGATCTGCCTTATGGTGCCAAAAAGCGCCTGGAACTGGCCATGGCGCTGGCGGGGCTGCCCAGCCAGGGCCCGCGCTTGTTGCTGCTGGACGAGCCCGCCGCCGGGCTGGCGCCCGCAGAGCGCGCCGACATGATGGCGCTGGTGCGCCAGGTCGCTGCCAGCGGGGTGACGGTGCTCTACACCGAGCACAACATGGACGCCGTTTTCGGCGTGGCCGACCGGGTGCTGGTCCTCATGCAGGGGCGTCTGGTGGCCCAGGGCACCCCCGAGGCGGTGGCGCAGGATGCTTTGGTGCGCGAACGCTACCTGGGCCATGACTTTGACGCGCGATCCTTCAGGGGGGGGCTGTCCCATGCTCGCAGTTGAAGGCCTCAACGCCTGGTGGGGGCATGCGCAGGCGCTGTTTGAGGTGCGCCTGCAGGTGCAAGAGGGTGAACTGGTGGTCTTGCAGGGACTCAATGGCGCGGGCAAGTCCACCCTGTTGCAGGCGCTGATCGGCATCGGCCCCCGCGCTCAGGGCCACGTGGTCTGGCGTGGTCAGCCCATGCACGACTGGCCAGCCCATCGCCGTGCCCGCGCCGGGCTGGGCTTTGTGGCCGAAGACCGGCGCCTGTTCACCGGCCTGTCGGTGCAGGAAAACCTCTGGATTGCGGCCCATGCGCGAGGGCAGGGCACACCGAAGCAACGTTTTGATCGCGTGCTCGCACTTTTTCCGCAGCTCCAACCGATGTTGCTGCGCCCGGCCAGCCAGATGAGCGGTGGCGAGCAGCAGATGCTGGCGCTGGCGCGTACCCTGATGACCGGACCGAGCCTGTTGCTGCTGGACGAGCCCTGCGAAGGCATTGCGCCGGTGCTGGTGCTGGCCATGCGCGACGCGCTTTTGCAGCTTGCCCGTGAAGGCATGACCTTGCTGGTGGCCGAGCAAAACCAGATCCTGGCTGCGCATGCGCATCGCGTCCTCACGCTCACGGGTGGCCGATGCCAGTGAGGGGACCAGAACACCGGCCTGCCGGACACATCACTTAAACTGGTGCACCCCCTGCGCGTCGCCTGACGGCCGCAAAAGCGAGACCCCATGATCATCACCAGCCTGCTGGACACCGACCTCTACAAGTTCACCATGATGCAGGTGGTGCTGCATCAGTTTCCGGGTGCGCAGGTCGAATACAAATTCAAGTGCCGCAACCCGGGCGTTCAGCTGGCCCCTTATGCAGAGGAAATCCGCAGCGAGATTCGTTCGCTGTGCAGCCTGAGCTTCAAGGAGTCGGAGTTGCGCTACCTGCGCAGCCTGCGTTTCATCAAGAGTGACTTTGTCGATTTTCTGGGTCTGTTCAGGCTCAATGAGAAGTACATCGAGGTCACGCCACTCGAGAGTGGCGAACTCGACATCACGATTGCCGGCCCCTGGCTGCACACCATCCTCTTTGAAATTCCGGTGCTGGCCATCGTCAACGAGGTCTATTTCCGCAACACCCAGCGGGTGCCCGACCTCATGGAGGGCCGTCGCCGTCTGGACATCAAGATCGCCCAGCTCCACAGCCAAGGGTTGCAGGCGCTCAAGATCGCCGACTACGGCACGCGCAGACGTTTCTCCAGGGCCTGGCATGAAGAGGTGCTGCGCGTGCTGGCGGCGCGGCTGGGCACCGGCCCTCAGGGGCAGTTTGCAGGCACCAGCAATGTGTACTTTGCGCAACTGCTGGGTCTGACGCCGCTGGGCACCATGGCGCACGAATACCTGCAGGCCTGTCAGGCCCTGGGGCCTCGTCTGCGCGACAGTCAGGTGTTTGCCTTCGAGTCCTGGGCACGCGAGTACCGTGGGGATCTGGGCATTGCCCTGAGCGATGTTTATGGGCTCAGCGCCTTTCTGCGCGATTTCGACATGTATTTCTGCAAGCTGTTCGACGGTGCGCGCCACGACAGTGGTGACCCATTCCAATGGGGTGAGCGCATGATCGAGCACTACAGCCGAAACCGTGTGGACCCCAGAACCAAGACGCTGATCTTCAGTGACAGTCTGACCATTCCGCGCACGATCGAGCTCTACCAACAGTTCGCCGGGCGCTGTCAGCTCGCCTTTGGTGTGGGCACCAACCTCACCAACGATCTGGGCTATGAACCGCTGCAGATCGTCATCAAGATGACCCGTTGCAATGACCAGCCGGTCGCCAAGTTGTCAGATACGCCCGGCAAAGGCATGTGTGATGATGAAAAATACCTGGCTTACCTGCGTCAGGTGTTCAATATCTCGCTATGATGAAAAAACCTTCCATTCTGGTGGCGCGTGCCATCTTTCCCGAGGTCCTGCAGCAGTTGCAGCAGGTCTTTGATGTCGACTCGAACCAGGACGATGGGGTCATGGCACCCGCCGAACTGCATGCGCGCATGAAGGGCAAGGTGGGAGCCCTCACCACGGGCAGCGAGCGCATCGACGGAGCGCTGCTGGCCGCCTGCCCGGGCCTGAAGATCGTGGCCAATATGGCCGTGGGTTACAACAATTTCGATGTGCAAGCCATGACCCAGGCGGGCGTGCTGGCCACCAACACCCCGGATGTGCTGACTGAAACCACCGCCGATTTCGGCTTTGCCCTCTTGATGGCCACCGCCCGGCGGGTGAGCGAGAGCGAGCATTTTTTGCGTGCCGGAAAGTGGACCCAGTGGAGCTACGACATGTTTGCCGGGGCCGAGGTGCACGGCAGCACGGTCGGCATCATCGGCATGGGGCGCATCGGGCAGGGCATTGCCCGCCGCGCGGCCCACGGTTTTGGCATGCAGGTGCTCTACCACAACCGTTCGCGCCTTGCGCCTGAGCTGGAGACGCAATGCCGGGCCCGCTACGTGGACAAAGCCACCCTGCTGCGCGAGGCCGACCATGTGGTGCTGGTGTTGCCGTACTCGGCCCAGTCGCACCACACCATCGGTGCCGCGGAGCTGGCGCAGATGAAGCCGACCGCCACCCTGGTCAACATCGCGCGCGGGGGCATCGTCGATGACGCGGCCCTGGCCAATGCCCTCAAGGAACGCCGCATTGCCGCCGCCGGTCTGGATGTGTTTGAGGGCGAGCCCCGGGTCCACCCCGAACTCCTTGCGGTGCCCAATGTGGTGCTCACGCCGCACATCGCCAGCGCCACCGTCAAGACACGCATGGCCATGGCCCAGCTGGCGGCCGACAACCTGATGGACTATCTGCTGCGTGACCAGATGCGCACGCCCATCAACCCTGAGGTGCGCCGTTGACCGAATCGATGATGGGGCTCTCGCTGTTTTTGTGGGGGCTGATCATGGTCGGCCTGATCCTGCTCTGGCGACGGGGGCAGGGCCGCGACCACTCGCCCGAATTCGACGCCCTGCAGCAGCAGTTGGCGGCCTTGCAAAACCAGAACGAACGACTCGAGCGCGAACTGCGCAACGAAGTCAGCCAATCGGCCGTCCAGGCTCGGCAGGAGAGCATGCAGACGCTCAGCCTGTTCCAGCAAAGCCTGCTCCAGCAAAGTGCCGAGGCGACCCGTACGCAGAACCAGCAGATCGATGCATTGGCCCAGCAACTGACCTTGCTGCAAAAAAGCCTGACTGACAGCCTGGCGCTGCAGGTGCAGGGCCTGTCCGAGGCGAATGCGCGGCGGCTGGCGGAGATGCGCGGCACCATCGAAACCCAGCTCACCCAGTTGCAGCAAGGCAACGCCGCCAAGCTCGACGAAATGCGTCAGACGGTGGACGAAAAACTGCAGGCGACGCTGCAGACACGTCTGGGTGAGAGTTTCAGGCTGGTGGCCGACCGCCTGGAGCAGGTGCAAAAGGGCCTGGGCGAGATGCACAGCCTGGCCCAGGGCGTGGGCGACCTCAAGCACCTGCTGACCAATGTGAAAACCCGCGGCATGTTTGGCGAGGCGCAACTCGGTGCCTTGCTCGAGCAGGTCCTGGCACCGGAGCAATACGCCGCCCAGGTCGCCACGCGGCCCCATGACAAAAACCGGGTGGACTTTGCCATTCGCCTGCCCGGGCGCAGTGACGACGGTCAGCCAGTGTGGTTGCCGATCGACGCCAAGTTTCCGAACGAAGACTATGAGCGCCTGCTCGATGCCCAGGGCCGGGCGGATGCCGCCGCTGCCGAACTCGCCGCCCGTGCGCTCGAAGCCCGTATCAAACTCGAGGCCCGGTCCATCGCCGAGAAGTACCTCGAGCCGCCGTACACCACCGACTTTGCCGTCATGTTCCTGCCCACCGAGGGCCTGTATGCCGAGGTGCTGCGCCGCCCGGGTCTGATGGAGACCCTGCAGCGCGAGCACCGCGTCACGCTGGCCGGTCCGACCACGCTGATGGCCATGCTCAATTCGCTGCAGATGGGCTTTCGGACCCTGGCCCTGGAGAAGCGCTCCAGCGAGGTCTGGCAGGTGCTGGGCGCGGTCAAGACCGAGTTCGGCAAATTTGGTGACGTGCTGGCCAAGGTTCGCAACCAGACGCAGACCGTGCTCAACACGCTGGAACAGGCACAGACCCGCAGCAATGTCATGAACCGGGCGCTGCGCCAGGTCGATGCCTTGCCCGAAGATCAGGCCCGGGTTCTGCTGCCGGGCACCTCCGAAGGGGCCGAATGAGGCGCGTGCTCGCGCGTCTCATTGCCGGTCAGGTCTTCCTGCACGCCTGCATGGCCGGCATGCGCATGGCCACGCCTTTGCTGGCCCTCAAGCAAGGCCACAGCGCCTTCAATGTCGGTGTCTTGCTGGCCCTGTTTGCCCTGACCCAGGTGTTCACGGCCTTGCCGGCGGGCCGTTATACCGATCGGGTCGGTTTGCGGCGCCCTGTGGCTGTGGCGGTGGTGATGGCCAGCCTGGGGGCGCTGGTCCCGGTGGTCTGGCCGGTGTTTTGGGGCCTGTGCCTGAGCGCTCTGGCCACGGGCGGGGCCACCGGGCTGCTGGTGATTGCCCTGCAGCGTCATGTTGGTCGTCTGGCGCACGGGCCGGCGCAGCTTCGGCAGGCCTTCAGCTGGCTCTCGATCGGTCCGGCGGTGTCCAATTTCCTGGGTCCGGTGCTGGCCGGCCTGCTGATCGATCATGCCGCAGCGGTGCCCGCAGATACCGCTGGTTTTCAGATGGCCTTTGCCTTCTTGGCCCTGCTGCCGCTGCTGACCTGGTGGCTGATCCGTCAGGTCCCCGAACGCATTGAGCCTGGCCAGCGCAGAGCGGCTTCGTCGGGCAGTGCGCTCGAATTGCTGCGCCAGCCGCCCATGCGTCGTTTGCTGGTGGTCAACTGGCTGCTGGCTTCCTGTTGGGATGTGCACACCTTTGTTGTGCCGGTGCTCGGTCACGAGCGGGGTCTCAGTGCCTCGGTCATTGGCTCCCTGCTGGGCAGTTTTGCGGTGGCTGCTGCCTGCATCCGGATCTGCCTTCCCTGGCTTTCGCACCGGGTCCAGGAGCACCAGATCATCACCGCGGCCATGGTCCTGACCGCCTTGCTCTTTGGCATCTACCCCTGGACGCCCGGCCCCTGGAGCATGGGGGCTTGCTCCATGCTGCTGGGGCTGGCACTGGGTTCGGTTCAGCCCATGATCATGAGCACACTGCACCAGATCACGCCACCGCAGCGACAGGGGCAAGCCTTGGGTTTGCGGCTCATGAGCATCAACGCTTCCAGTGTGCTCATGCCCATGCTTTTCGGACTGGCGGGGGCGCTCGCGGGCGTAGCCCCCTTGTTCTGGGCGGTCGGGGCCGGAGTCGGGCTGGGCAGCCCCATGGCCTGGCGGCTTCGACCGCCAAGGCCTGCGCAGCCAGGGCACCCCTGAGCGCTTCGGTCTTGGCCCTCAGCTCTGCAAGCCATTGAGAGCCCCCTAGAATCCGGGCCAACCGGAGATTCATGGTGCTGTTTCTGATCATCCTCCTGCCCCTTGTGCTGGGCACCTTTCTGACGGGCTCGACCCGTGCTGACCGGCGCGTCCTGACCGCAGGGCTGGCCGGCGCCATCACAGCCGCCAGCCTGGGCCTGCTGTTGTCGCACGCCGGTCAGGTCATGGGCGGGCAAGTGGTACAGGAGCACTGGTCCTGGCTGCCTTCGCTGGGGCTCCATATCACTTTCCGGCTCGATGGCCTGTCCATGATGTTTGCCGGCCTGATTTTGTGCATCGGCCTGTGCATCGTGCTGTATGCGGCCTACTACCTGGCACCCGAGGATTCGGCCCCCAAGTTCTACAGCCTGATGATGCTGTTCATGGCGGCCATGCTGGGTGTGGTGCTCTCGGACAACCTGCTGGTTCTGGTGGTCTTCTGGGAGCTCACCAGCATTTCGTCTTTTTTATTGGTGGGCTACTGGGGGCATCGGCCCGATGCGCGTGCGGGTGCACGCCAGGCTCTGGCGGTCACCGGCGGCGGTGGCTTGGCCATGCTGGGGGGCTTTGTACTGCTGGGGCAGATTGGCGGCAGCTACGAGATCAGTGTGCTGGCCACCCATGCCGCGAAGATCCAGGCTGACCCGATGTTCTTGCCGGCCTTGCTGCTGATTTTGCTGGGCGCCTTCACCAAGAGCGCGCAGTTTCCGTTCCATTTCTGGCTTCCCGACGCCATGGCTGCACCCACCCCGGTGTCGGCCTATCTCCACTCGGCCACCATGGTCAAAGCCGGCGTGTTTTTGCTCATGCGGCTCTACCCCATCCTGGCCGGCTCGGGCTGGTTTGAGGCTTTGGTCAGTGGTGCCGGACTGCTCACCTTGGTGCTTGCCGCCTTCATTGCCATTTTCAAGCACGATCTCAAGGGCTTGCTGGCCTATTCCACCGTCAGCCACCTTGGCCTGGTGACCTTTCTGGTCGGACTGGGCTCGCCGCTGGCGGCGGTGGCGGCGGTGTTTCACGTCCTCAACCATGCCTCGTTCAAGGCCTCCTTGTTCATGATTGCCGGCATCGTGGACCATGAAACCCACTCCCGCGACATGCGCCAGCTCGGGGGGCTGTGGTCCTTCATGCCGTTTACCGCCACCTTGACCATGGTGGCGGCGGCGTCCATGGCCGGTGTGCCCCTGACCAATGGCTTTTTGTCCAAAGAAATGTTTTTCACCGAGGCGGTCAATGGCACAACGGGTGTGTGGGCCTGGGCCGTGCCGGCACTGGTGACCCTGGCCGGTGTGTTCAGCGTGGCGTATTCACTGCGCATGGTGCACGACACCTATTTCCACGGTGAGCTCGGTGAAGTGGAAAACAAACACCCGCATGAGCCCCCGCTGGGCATGAAACTGCCCACCATCGGTTTGGTGATCCTCTGCGTGGTGGTGGGTCTGTTCCCGGCGGCCACCTTTGGCCCGCTGGTGCATGTGGCCGCCACCGCGCTGGTGGGGCAGCCCTTGCCCGACTACCACCTTTCCCTGTGGCACGGCTTTAACCTGCCCTTGCTCATGAGCGTGATCGCCCTGGTGGCGGGCGTGCTGCTTTACCGAGCCTTGGCGCGTGGCAAGCGCCTGCACCGCATCAGCTCCGAGGCATGGTTTGGGCGTGGCACCGGGCGGCAGGTGTTCGAGTCGCTGATCGACGGCGTGTTTGCGCTGGCCGGTCGTTTGACGCTGGCGCTGGAGAACAGCTCCTTGCAGCGGTACATCGCCCTGATGTTCGGGGCGGTGGTGGTGCTTGCCGCTTCGCCCTTGCTGGGTCAGGGCATCGGTACGGGCGAGCGTGTGCTGCTGCCCGCCAACGTGCTGGCGGTGGTGGTCTGGGTGCTGTTGTTGGTGACCTGCGCAGCACTGGTTGTGGGGCATCATCAACGCTTCAGGACCGTGGTGCTGGTGGGCCTGGTGGGCCTGGTGGTGGCGCTGACCTTTGTGTCTTTGTCGGCCCCTGACCTGGCGCTGACCCAGCTGTCGGTGGAGGTGGTGTCCACGGTGCTGCTGCTGATGGGTCTGGCCCTTCTGCCGCAAAGCACGCCGCGCGAGTCGACGGGCGGACGCAAGCTGCGCGATGCCACGCTGGCCTTGTTGATCGGTGCGGGCGTCGCCTGGCTCGCCTGGGTGTTCATGACCCGCAACCACGACAGCATTTCCTGGTACTTCCTGGAAAATTCCGTACCCAAGGGTGGGGGCTCCAATGCGGTCAATGTGATCCTGGTGGACTTCCGCGGTTACGACACCTGGGGCGAGATCACGGTGCTGGGCATTGCCGCATTGGGGGTTCTGGCGCTGATGGAGGGATTGCGTGTGCGCAGAGGTCCTGCCGATCCGGCGGGTCGCCTCTGGACCTTCCCGCAGCAGCCCCTGTTGCTGCGGGTCGCAGCCTCGGTGGTGCTGCCCTTGGCGCTGGTTTTCTCCATTTATATTTTCATGCGCGGGCACAACCTTCCTGGGGGTGGCTTCATCGCGGGGCTGATCACTGCCGTGGCGCTGGTGCTGCAGTTCATGTCGCTGGGCCAGTCACGTGCCGAGTGGCTCATGCATGCCCAAGGCGGTGGCCGTTTTGTGCGCTGGATCGGAGCGGGTCTGGGCATCGCCGGATTGACCGGTGTGGGGGCTTTTGTGCTGGGCCGGCCCTTCCTGACCAGCGCGTTTGGTCATCCTGTCGTGCCTTGGCTCGGTGAGTTGCCTTTGGCTACCGCCGCCATTTTTGATCTGGGGGTCTACCTTACGGTGGTCGGCGCCACTTTGTTGACGCTCAGTGTGCTGGGCACTGTATCCCGCGAGGGCGCATCGCCCCGCGCATCTGCCCAGGGAGGCGCAGCATGATCAGCATGGAAGCTTTGTTGGCCACAGGTATCGGGGGGGTCACCGCCACCGGGGTCTACCTGATGTTGCGCGGACGCACCTTTCCGGTGGTGCTGGGACTCACCTTGTTGGGTTATGCGGTCAATGTGTTCATTTTTGTGATGGGCCGACTCTGGAGCAATGCCAACCCACTGCTGTTGGCAGAGGGCACGGTGGCCGACCCGCTGCCACAGGCTCTGGTGCTGACCGCCATCGTGATCGGGTTTGCCACCACCGGTTTTGTGATTGAGCTGGCGCTGCGCAGTCGTCATGAAAACGGCACCGATCATGTCGATGGGCACGAGCCCGCTGGCGGAGGTCACGCCCGATGAACACCTTGATGGAGATCTGGTGGCAGCATGCGCCTGTGCTGTCCGTGTTGTTGCCTTCGCTCAGCGCAGTGTTGCTGTTGCTGATCGGTGACGATGGGGGCATGGCTGCCCAAGGGGGCAGCCATGAGGCCGGACGCCTGCGCTGGCGGCGTCGTGTGGCTCTGGTCTCGGCCCTGTTGGGACTGGTGATGGCGGCGGGCATGGTCTGGCGTGCCAGCCAGGGTGAACTCATGGTCTACCGGCTGGGTGAATGGCCGGCACCGTTCGGCATTGTGCTGGTGCTCGATCGCCTCTCGGCCCTGATGGTGTTGCTCACCTACCTGGTGGCGCTGCCGGTGTTGTGGTACGCCAGCGGCGGCTGGGACGCGCGTGGACGCTACTTTCATGCCATCTTCCAGTTCCAGCTCATGGGCCTGTGCGGTGCCTTCCTCACGGGCGACATGTTCAACCTCTTTGTGTTTTTCGAGGTGTTGCTGATCGCCTCGTATGTGTTGCTGCTGCACGGGCAAGGCCGCGAACGTTTCCGCATGGGGGTGCACTATGTGGTGCTCAACCTGTCAGCCTCGGCGCTGTTCTTGATCGGGCTGGCCATGTTGTACGCCGTCACCGGCACGCTCAACATGGCCGATATGGCGATGCGGGTGGCGCAACTGCAGGGCGAGAATGCGGCGCTGGCGCGATCGGCCGCGTTGGTGCTGCTGGTGGTGTTCGGTCTGAAGGCGGCGCTGGTGCCCTTGTATTTCTGGCTGCCCGGCACCTACGCGGCGGCCAGCGCACCGGTGGCGGCGCTGTTTGCCATCATGACCAAAGTCGGGGTCTACAGCATCATCCGCACGCACTGGGTGATCTTTGGTGCCGACGCCGGGCAGACCGCTTTGGCGGCGGCCGACTGGCTCCTGCCCGCAGCCCTGACCACCAGCGCCTTGGGGGTGCTGGGCGCCTTGGCTGCCCACACCCTTGGGCGGCTGGTGGCCTACCTGACGGTCTCCTCGGTGGGCACCCTCATGGCCGGCGTGGGTCTGTTCACGCCCGAGACGCTCTCGGCCTCGCTTTATTACACCCTGCACAGCACCATCGTGGTGGCCGGTCTTTTCCTGCTGGTCGAGCAGATGGCCGCTCAACGCGGCGAGGCTGCTGATCATCTGCGCCCGGCCTACGCGGTGCGCGAGCCGGTGCTGCTGGGTCTGATGATGTTGTTTGGCGCAGCTTCGGCCGCTGGCCTGCCTCCGCTGCCGGGTTTTGTGGGCAAGCTCATGATCCTGCAAAGCAGCCATGGCCTGGCGGCCCAGCCCTGGCTCTGGACGGTCGTTCTGACGGTCGGATTTTTCACCCTTGTGGGCCTTGCCCGCGCCGGTGTGATCGTGTTCTGGCATGTGCAGCCTGCAACCGCTGACGGGGCGGTGTCGGGCAGCAGCGTCAAGCTGCTGTCGGCGGTGTGGGTTTTCATGGCCCTGACCGTGGCCTTGGCGGTGATGGCCGCCCCGGTCAAACAGTACACCGACGCCACCGCGGTCCAGCTCACGGACCGCGCCGCCTACCAACGAGCGGTGCTCGGAGATCTGTCCAACAGCACCCGTCCTTACACCGGAGACCGCCGATGACAAGCGCCTCAAAGACCACCGTGCGCCAGGTGGGCTGGTTCGACCACCCGGTGCTCTCGCTGTTGCTGGCGGCGAGCTGGCTGGCCCTTTCGCACAGCCTGGCGCTGGTGCACCTCCTGTCGGCGATCCTCATCGGCCTGGTTGTGCCTAGGCTCATTGGCGGCTTCCTTCAGCCCGCCGACCGCCTGCATTGGCCCAGTGCACTGCGCCTTCTTTTTGTCGTGTTGTGGGACATTGTGGTCTCCAACATCGCCGTTGCCCGACTGGTGCTGGGCTCGATGGACAAGCCCACCCCCTTGTGGATCGAGGTGCCCCTGGCCTCTCGTCACGCCAGGCTCAACGCGCTGTTTGCCAGCATCATCACCACCACCCCGGGCACGGTTTCCTGTGTGGTGGACGAGGCAAAGGGCGTGATCTGGGTGCATGCCCTCAACGGCGATGATCCCCAAGCCATGGCCGCCGACATGAAGCAACGCTACGAAACCCCGCTGATGCGCGCCCTGGGCGTCAGCGCCGACACCCCCAGGGAGGCCGCACCATGAATGCGCCTGTGTTGATGTGGGCCCTGGACATCGCCTCGGTGGCGGTGGCCGTGGCCATGGCCTTGTGTGGCTGGCGTCTGTGGCGCGGGCCGGAGAACACCGACCGCATTCTGGCGCTGGACACCCTCTACATGAATGTGGTGGCTCTGGTGGTGCTGCTCGGCTTGCGCTGGAACACCGCTTTGCTCTTTGAGGCCGCCTTGCTGGTGGCCATGCTGGGTTTCGTCGGCACGGTGGGGCTGGCGCGTTACCTGACCCGTGGCGATGTGGTGCAATGAAGGAGGCCCTGATGGACATGCCGATCTGGATCGAATGGCTGTCGGCTGCATTGGTGATGGCAGCGGCGTTTTTCCTGCTCGTGGGCGCGATTGGCCTGGTGCGACTGCCCGACTTTTATATGCGTCTGCACGCACCCACCAAAGCATCGACCCTGGGCGTGGGCGGGGTGCTGCTGGCTTCGCTGCTGGTCTCGGCCAGTCAGGGGCGACCGGGCATTGCCGAGTTGCTCATCACCCTGTTCGTATTTGTGACCGCCCCGGTGTCGGCCAACCTGATGGCTCAGGCGGCCCTGCATCTGAAATCGTCAAGCCGGGCTGCACTGCCGAAATCCCTCGTCCACCCCTCTGACGAGGCACGCGACTGATCTTCAGTCTGCGGGGCGCAGGTCATAGAAATGGCAGATTCTCTGCCAGGCCTGCTGCGGGCTGTCCACATACTGGAACAAGGCCAGGTCTTCTTCGGAGATCGTGCCGTCGTCCACCAGGGCATGGAGATTGAACAAGCGCTGCCAGAACTCGGTGCCGTAGAGCAGGATGGGCACTGGGTGGGCCTTGCGCGTCTGGACCAGGGTCAACACCTCGAACAGTTCATCGAGCGTGCCAAAGCCCCCCGGGAATGCCACCAAGGCCTTGGCACGCATCATGAAGTGCATCTTGCGCAGGGCGAAATAGTGAAACTTGAAGCTCAACTCCGGCGTCACGTAAGGGTTGGCCGACTGCTCGTGGGGCAGCACGATGTTCAGGGCCACCGAAGGCACGCCGGCTTCGTGGGCCCCCCGGTTGGCCGCTTCCATGATGCCGGGGCCGCCCCCGGTGCAGATGTGAAGCCGTTCGTGCGCGGGCATGCAGCTGCATTGTGTGGCGACGATGCGGGCAAACTCCCGGGCCTGTTCGTACCAGGCGGCGTTGTGCACGGCCCGCTCGGCCAAAGCGATCCGGGTGCTGTCGTGCGAGGCATGGGCGGCAGTCAGCTCAGCCTGTGCGCTGTCCCTGTCGACAAAGCGGGCGCTGCCAAAAACCACCACCGTATGTTCGATGCCGGCCTCCTGTTGGGCCAGATCGGGCTTGAGCATCTCGAGCTGCAAGCGGATGCCCCGGGTTTCGCGCCGCAGCAGGAACTCGGGGTCGGCAAAAGCCAGGCGGTAGGCCTGGGGGGCCATCGCCGCCGCGGGGTCCTGATTGGCGAGCAACTCGGCCCATGCGCTCGGCAGGGCGCCTTCCTTGATGTCATGTGTTTTCTGCATGCGCCGATTGTGCGTCAGCCTGTCGGCATTGCCTGAGCGCGGGCGTAAAAAAGGCCCTCGAAAGGGCCTTTGGGCAGCAGCTTCTGAAAGGATCAGACGCGCTTGCGGTATTCGCCGGTGCGGGTGTCGATTTCGATCTTGTCACCCTGGTTCACGAACAGGGGCACGGGCACTTCAAAGCCGGTGGCGATCTTGGCGGGCTTGAGCACCTTGCCGGAAGTGTCGCCTTTGACGGCGGGCTCGGTCCAGGTGATTTCGCGCACGACGCTGGTGGGCAGCTCCACCGAGATGGCCTTGCCTTCGTAGAACACCACCTCGACTTCCATGCCGTCTTCGAGGTAGTTCATGGCATCGCCCATGTTTTCGGCTTCGACTTCATATTGGTTGAACTCGGTGTCCATGCAGACATACATCGGGTCAGCGAAGTAGGAGTAGGTGCACTCTTTCTTGTCCAGAATGATCTGGTCCATCTTGTCGTCGGCCTTGAACACCACTTCGGTGCCGAAGTTGGCGATCAGGCTCTTGAGCTTCATGCGCACGGTGGACGACCCACGACCGCCGCGCTGGTATTCGGTGCGCAGGATGACCATGGGGTCCTTGCCGTGCATGATGACGTTGCCGACGCGGAGTTCTTGAGCGGTTTTCATGATGATTTTTCCGTAGGGAATGGGTATGGGGGTGGCCTTGAGCCAAGCTCCCGATTCTAACCTGCGGGCATGGGTCGGCCCCTGCAGACGGGCTCGGACCTCAGTCCCGAGCCGTCAGACCATGGACCAGCCCACCGAGCACGATGCCCCCCAGAGCCCACAGGATGTCGGTGTTGCCGGTGCCCAGGGCGGCGATGGCCGGGCCGGGGCAGACGCCCGAGAGCCCCCAGCCAATGCCGAAAATCGCTGCGCCGACCACGGTTTGCCGGTTCCATGTTGCAGCTTGTGTCAAAAACCGACCGCCCAGCACGGGGCTTGTCAGCCAGCGCGGAAAGCCCTTGTAGGCCAGCATGGCCAGGCCGGCTGCGCCGCCCATCACCAGCATCAGGCCCCAGTCCTTGAATTGCAGAAAGCCGATCACGATCTCGGGCTGAACCATGGTGGCCAGCGACAGGCCAAAGCCGAACAGTGCGCCCGCGACCAGTGTGGCAACGGCTTTGGGCAGGGTCAGGCTGTGTTCGTTCATGCGAGCCTCAGCAGGTTGGCCGTGAGGAAGGCGGTGGCCATGAAGGTCAGCACCGCGCCCAGGGAAGGCCACTGCAGCGCACCCAGACCGCATATGCCGTGGCCGGAGGTGCAGCCATTGCCCAGGCGGGCGCCGTAGCCGACCAGAAAACCACCGGCCAGCAACTGCCAGACCGGCACGCTGGTGCTCTGTGCCTGGCCCTCGGCCAGGGTAAAGCGCCAGATCAGCGCCCCCAGCACAACACCCAATGCGTAAACCAGACGCCATTGGCGGGTGTTGACAAAGCGGGCTTGCTGGAAAAACCGGCGCCTGAGCACAAAAGACCATGAGCTGGAAAAAACCGAACTCATGCCACCGACCCAGCCGTTGAACAGGTACAGCAGCGCCACACCCGTGCCAATCGTCAGGCCACCCAGCAGGTAGTGCTGCCAGCCATGGGGGAACAGCGTGATGAAAAAATCCATCCTGCGATTATCAGGGGTGTTGCTGCGATGCGACCCATTCGAGCAACTGAGAGGTCAGGGGCCGCTGAATCTGCAGTCGCTCTTGGGCCTTGCGCACGCCCTGTTTCCAGGCTGCAAGCTCGCTGCCTTGCAGCCGGGGCCACTCGCCCGGGTCGAACCCATTCCACACCCGATGCGCCCTTCGCAGGCTCTCGGGCGCCTGCATCCAGTCCAGAAAGGCCTCCAGCTTGGCGTGGTGCGCGTGGTCGTCCTGAGGGTAGGGCTGCCAGACAAAGGGCTGACCGGCCCACAGGGCGCGCACCCATGAGTCCTCGCCGCGCACGAAGTTCAGATCGCAGGCCTGGAGCATGTCGTCAAAGCCGTCCTGGTCGGTGTAGGGCAGGGCGCTCCAGTGGGGTTGCACGGTCATGTCCGCCAGCGCCTTGTGCACCGCCGCCAGCGGGCGGCCGGGGGTGATGAGCAGGTGGTGAGGGGTGCCCACCAGTTGCGCCAGCAGCCGGGGCAGGGCGGCGGGTTCATAGCAGAACAGGCTGATCAGCAGGCCGCCCGGGGCCAGGTCCGGGGCGTGCTGACGCCGCCAGGCCATGCGGTCAAAGCGCTCTTGCCGCTCGGGCAGGTCGGCCTCACGCAGCAGGCCGCCTGTGCCTTGCGTGAAGCCGGGAAAAAAGAACGTTTTGGTCCAGCCCTTGGCCGGGCCGCTCATCACCGGCGAGGGCAGGCCGTGCATGCGGGGCACCCAGTCCTCGGCGCTCAGGTATTCAAGGTTGATCCAGGCCGGTTGCTGCGCCCGGGTGGCCACGCCGTGCGCCACAAACGCTGGGGGGATGTCGCAGCCGAAGGCTTCAACCCAGACCTCGGCCGGGGCCAGCGCTTGCAGAGTGCTCGCTTGAGTGGCCTCGGACCAGGGGCGCACGTCGATGCCGGGTTCCTGGCGGGCCGTGGGGGCCATCCAGCGCAGGGCCGAGGCGTCGTCCACCCACAGGCGCACGCGCTGGCCGGCATCCCGCAATTGCCGGCTCAGCCGCCAGCACACTCCCAGGTCGCCGTGGTTGTCGATGACGGTGCAGAAAATATCCCAGAGCTGGCTGCTGCGCATTGGCCGATTGTCTCAGCCTGTCGCGGCACAATACGCGCCATGTCCCACAGCCACGATGAAGCCCTGCTTGCGCAAGTCGCCGCCTTGCCGGCCTTGCCGGGGGTCTACCGCTACTTTGACGCGCAGCAGCAACTGCTCTATGTGGGCAAGGCGCGCAACCTCAAAAAGCGGGTGTCGAGCTACTTCCAGAAGGACCACGGCGGCACCCGCATCGGCCACATGGTCAGCAAGATCGTGCGCATGGAGACCACGGTGGTGCGCTCCGAGGCCGAAGCGCTGCTGCTGGAAAACAACCTCATCAAGACCCAACACCCGCGCTTTAATATCCTGTTCCGGGACGACAAGAGCTACCCCTACCTCAAGCTCTCGGGCGATGGCCGTCTGGCGCTGCCCGCTGCGGTGACCGCGCCCGAGCCGCAGCATTACCCGCGGGTGGCGTATTACCGGGGGGCGGTGGAAAAGAAGCACCGTTACTTTGGCCCCTTCCCCAGTGCCTGGGCGGTCAAGGAGTCGATTCAGCTGATCCAGAAAGTCTTCAGGCTGCGCACCTGCGAGGACACGGTGTTTGCCAACCGCACCCGGCCCTGCCTGCTGTTCCAGATCAAGCGCTGCTCGGGCCCCTGCGTGAACCTGATCAGCCCCGAAGCCTACCGGGCCGATGTGCAGCATGCCGAGCAGTTCCTGCGCGGCGAAACCACTGAACTCATGCGCGGGATGGAGCAGCGCATGATGGCGCATGCCGAAAAGCTCGAATTCGAGCTGGCGGCCGAGGTGCGCAATCAGCTTGCTGCGCTCTCCAGGGTCTTGCACCAGCAGGCGGTGGACACCGTCACCGACACCGATGCCGATGTCCTGGCGGTGCGGGTGCAGGGCGGCCGCGCCTGCGTCAACCTGGCCATGGTCCGGGGGGGGCGGCATCTGGGTGACCGGCCTTACTTTCCGGCCCATGTGCAGGACGCGCAGGACTTGCAGGCTCTGGAGGAGGGTGAAGCGGTCCGGCCCGTCGAGGTGCAGGTGCTCGAAGCCTTTCTGGCCCAGCACTACATCGGCGTGCCGGTGCCGCCCCTGCTGATTTTGAGCGCCCCGGTGGACAAGGCCCTGATGGCCGCCCTGACCGAGCAGACCGGCGTGAAGATCAGCGCCATCCACCAGCCGCGCGAGCACCGACGCGCCTGGCTGGAGATGGCCGAAAAGAACGCCGAGTTGCAGCTCGCCCGTCTGCTGGCCGAGGAAGGGTCGCAGCAGGCCCGCACCCGGGCGCTGGCCGAGGCGCTGGACCTGGCGCCCGACGATCTGGACCAGCTGCACATCGAGTGTTTTGACATTTCGCACACGGCGGGGGAGGCCACGCAGGCGTCCTGCGTGGTGTTTCGCCAGCACAAGATGCAAAGCAGCGAATACCGCCGCTACAACATCGAGGGCATTACCGGTGGCGACGACTATGCGGCCATGCGCCAGGTGCTCACGCGGCGCTATGGCAAGCTGGCCGAGGCCCTGCGTACTGGTGACGGGAACGCCCGCATGCCCGACCTGGTGCTGATCGATGGTGGCAAAGGGCAGGTGGCCATCGCCCGGGAGGTGTTCACCGATCTGGGGCTGGACCTTTCACGCATCGTGGGGGTCGAAAAAGGGGAGGGCCGCAAGGTGGGGCTCGAAGAGCTGGTGTTTGCCGATGGCCGCGAGAAGGTCTACCTGGGCAAGGATTCGGCGGCCTTGATGCTGGTGGCGCAGATCCGTGACGAGGCACACCGCTTTGCGATCACCGGCATGCGCGCACAACGTGCCAAGGTGCGCGTGGGCGGCAGCCGGATCGAGGAAATCCCGGGCGTCGGGCCGCGCAAGCGGGCGCGGCTGCTGCAACGCTTTGGTGGTGTTCGTGGCGTCGAGGCCGCCAGTGTCGAGGACCTGGCATCCGTCGAAGGCATTTCGCAGGAACTGGCCGAAGCGATTTACCAGGCACTGCATTGAAGATGCCCGGCCGCGGGACGGTCATGGTGCACAATCGGCGCATGTTCTTCACCATCCCCACGCTCATGACCTGGACGCGCATTGTCGCGATTCCGCTCATCGTAGGGGTGTATTACGTGCCCGGCCTCTCGGACGAGACCAGCAATGAAATCGCCACGGTCATGTTCGTGCTGTTTGCCATCACCGACTGGCTGGACGGCTATCTGGCCCGCAAGCTCAACCAGACCTCGGCGTTTGGCGCCTTCCTGGACCCGGTGGCCGACAAGTTCCTGGTCTGCGCTTCGCTGCTGATCCTGGTGCACATGAACCGGGTGCATGTGCTGGTGGCCCTGATCATCATCGGGCGGGAGATTGCGATCTCTTCCCTGCGCGAATGGATGGCCCAGATCGGGGCCAGCAAGAGCGTGGCGGTGCACATGGTCGGCAAGCTCAAGACCACGGTGCAGATGGTGGCGATTCCGTTCCTGCTGTTTGACGGCACGCTGCTGGGCCTGATCGATACCCGCACCTGGGGCGCGGTGCTGATCTGGGCGGCGGCGGTGCTGACCGTCTGGTCCATGGTCTATTACATGCAAAAGGCGTTGCCTGAAATCCGTGCCCGCGTGAAATGAACGACTCTTCCACCACGGCATGGGTCAAAGCCATGCCCGCCGTGTTCGTTCTGATCTGGAGCACCGGTTTCATCGTGGCACGCTACGGCATGCCCCATGCCCCGCCTTTCACCTTTCTGCTCTGGCGCTACTTTTTTTCCATCCTGTGTTTCCTGCCCTGGATCTGGCTGGCGCGTGTGGCCTGGCCGCGTGAACGCCGTCAGGTGCTGCACCTGGCCGTGACCGGGGTGTTGATGCATGCCGGTTATCTGGGCGGGGTGTGGGCGGCCGTGAAAGCGGGCATGGGTTCGGGTCTGTCCTCGCTGATCGTCGGCATTCAGCCGGTGCTCACGGCCATCTGGCTGTCGACTCTCTCGCGCAGCAGTCAGGCCGCTGTGTCGCGCCGTCAGTGGCTGGGCCTGCTGCTGGGCTTTGCCGGGCTGCTGATGGTGGTTTCACGCAAGTTCAGCGAGGGCACCCCGCTGGACCATGTCACCCCCCAGAACATGGCCTGGGCCGTGGCGGCCTTGCTGTGCATCACCACCGGCACGCTCTACCAGAAGCGTTTTGTGCAGCCCTGCGATGTGCGCACTGCCAACACGGTGCAGCTTTTGGCCGCAGCCGTGGTCACGCTGCCGCTGGCGCTGCTGGAGCCCCAGGGCATGCACTGGAACGCCCAGCTCATGGGGGCGATGGCCTGGTCGGTGCTGGGCCTCACCCTGGGGGGCTCGTCCTTGCTCTACTTGCTCATCCAGCGTGGCGCAGCGGCAACCGTGGCCAGCTTGATGTACCTGGTGCCACCGACCACGGCCCTGATCGCCTGGATGCTCTTTGACGAACAGATCAGCGCCTTGACCTTGCTGGGCACGGCCATCACCGCCGTGGGCGTCAGTCTGGTGGTGCGTGCCCCGGTCAAGGGCTGACCGGATTCCAGGGGGCACCGGCAAAGCGCTGCGCCAGAAACTCCTGCAACAGACGCAAACGCAGCGGCATTTGCGACCGGTAGGGGGCGAGCCAGTGCACATCGGCGTCGTGCATCGTCCACTCGGGCAGCACCCGCACCAGGGTGCCCTGCACCAGCGGCTGCGCCACATCCCACAGGCTGCGCAGCATGATGCCGTGTCCCGCCAGACACCAGTCGCGCACCAGCTCGCCCGAGTTACTCGACAGGGGTCCGGCCACCGTGACGGCGGTGCGCTTGCCCTGGCCCTGGCGACTGAGCCACCATTGGTCAAAGCGTTGGCCCAGGCCGGTATCGCCGCCGTTTTCCCGCACCAGCAGACAGGCGTGCCCGCTCAGGTCTTCCAGCCTTGCCGGTTGGCCGTGCCGCTGCAGGTAGGCCGGGGCCGCCACCAGCACGCGCTGGTTGGGGGCGAGCTTGCGCACCACCCATTCGGCGGCCACGCTCGATGGCGGTTGCCAGAGCCAGACGGCGGCGTCAAAGCCTTCGCTGGCCAGGTGCGGCAACTGCTCGGTCAACTGCAGCTCGACCTGCACGCCGGGGTACAGGCGATGGAAATCGCTCAGGGCGGGGCCGACCCACAGGCGGCCAAAGCCGAAGCTGCTGACCAGACGGATCGGTCCGGCAGGCTGGCTTTGCTGTTCGCGCAATTCGTTTTCCGCCGCAGCGAAAGCCTCCAGGATGCGACGCGCCCGCTCGCACAGGGCATGGCCCTCGGTGGTGGGGCTGACCCGGCGTGTGGTGCGCTGGAACAGGCGCACGCCCAGCCGGGCCTCCAGCGCGGCTAGGCGCTTGGTGGCCACCGGGGGCGTGAGCCGCAAGGCCTGAGCGGCTTTGGCCAGGCTGCCGTGGGTTTGCACGGCCAGCACGAGTTCAAGATCGCTGCGTTCCATTGCTTCTGTATTGGAAATAATCAATTGCCCGATTGTTTCCGATTGTGCCGCTAAGCTTGGGTCATGTTCAATGCGCTTGAAGCCAGGACGGTCGAACGCAGCGGGGTGCGCTTGCACACCCGTGTGGGCGGTGCGGGCTGGCCTTTGCTGCTTTTGCACGGTCACCCGCAAAGCATGGCGATGTGGCACCAGGTTTTGCCTGCGTTGCTGGCGCATCACAGGGTGGTGCTGATGGATCTGCGTGGCTATGGCGATTCGTCCCGCCCCGC
This sequence comes from uncultured Limnohabitans sp., assembly GCA_964431215.1. Taxonomy (GTDB): domain Bacteria; phylum Pseudomonadota; class Gammaproteobacteria; order Burkholderiales; family Burkholderiaceae_C; genus Limnohabitans_A. The sequence continues at coordinate 8,609 of CAYSIY010000006.1, read as the reverse complement.
GCCCGATGCGCATCACCTCAACCACAGCAAACGCGAAATGGCGCTCGACGCGCTGGCGGTCATGCAGGCCCACGGCTTTGAACGCTTTGACGTGCTCGCCCACGATCGCGGTGCCCGTGTGGCGCACCGTCTGGCGGCCGATCACCCGCAAGCGGTGCGGCGGCTGATGCTGCTGGACATCGCCCCCACGCTGGCCATGTACGAAAACACCAGCGAAGCTTTTGCACGCGCCTACTGGCACTGGTTTGCGCTGATCCAGCCCCCGCCCTTGCCTGAGGCCCTGATCGACAGCGACCCTGCTCGCTATGTGCGCAGCGTGATGGGCGGCCGGCATGCCGGCCTCGCCCCGTTCACACCCGAGGCCCTGGCCGAATACGAGCGCTGCGCCGCCATCGCAGGCACCGGCAGCTCGATCTGCGAGGACTACCGGGCCAGTGCCGGCATCGATCTCGAGCATGACCGCGCCGATGTGCAGGCCGGGCGGCGCCTGAGCCAGCCGCTGCGCGTGCTCTGGGGCGAGCATGGCGCGGTGGGCCGATGCTTTGACGTGCTGGCCCTCTGGCGCGAGCGTGCCCAGCAGGTCAGCGGCGAGGCGCTACCGTGCGGACACTATCTGGCCGAAGAATTGCCGGAACAAGTGGCCGCTCAGGCGCTGAACTTTTTCCAATCCTGAACCCCAAGACTGAACGACACAAGGAGTCCCCCCATGAGCAAGAAACACCGCATCGCCGTCATCGCAGGCGACGGCATTGGCAAGGAAGTCATGCCCGAAGGCCTGCGCGTGCTCGAAGCCACGGCCAGCAGGTTCAACATCGAGCTGCAGTTTGACCACTTCGATTTTTCGAGCTGGGATTACTACGAAAAGCACGGCAAGATGCTGCCCGACAACTGGAAAGAGCAGATCGGCGGCCACGACGCCATTTACTTCGGTGCGGTGGGCTGGCCCGACAAGATCGCCGACCATGTGTCGCTGTGGGGCTCGCTGCTGCTGTTTCGCCGCGAGTTTGACCAGTACATCAACCTGCGCCCGGCGCGCCTGATGCCCGGCATCGTGGCCCCGGTGGTGCGCAAGGACGGCAGCCCGCGCCAGCCCGGCGAGATCGACATGTACATCGTTCGCGAGAACACCGAGGGCGAATACTCGGCCGTGGGGGGCCGCATGTTCCCGGGCACCGAGCGCGAGATCGTGATGCAGGAAACCATCATGAGCCGCATCGGCGTGGACCGCGTCCTCAAGTTCGCCTTCGAGCTGGCGCAGTCGCGCCCCAAAAAGCACCTGACCAGCGCCACCAAATCCAACGGCATTGCGATCACCATGCCGTATTGGGACGAGCGCGTGGCCGAAATGGCCAAGGCCTACCCGGGCATTGACGTGGACAAGTTCCACATCGACATCCTGACCGCGCACTTTGTGCAGCGCCCGGACTTTTTCGATGTGGTGGTGGCCAGCAACCTGTTTGGTGACATCCTGTCCGATCTCGGTCCCGCCTGCACCGGCACCATTGGCATCGCCCCCAGCGCCAACCTCAACCCGGACCGCAAGTTTCCGTCCCTGTTCGAGCCGGTGCACGGTTCGGCCCCGGACATTGCAGGCCGGGCCATCGCCAATCCGATTGGCCAGATCTGGTGCGGCGCGATGATGCTGGAGTTCCTGGGCTACAAGCAGGCGCACGATGCCATTCTGGCGGCCATCGAGGCGATGCTCCAACCCGGCAGTGGTGCGCCACGCACGCCCGATCTGGGCGGCAAGGCGGGCACGGCCGATGTGGGGCGGGCGATTGCCGCCCTGCTGTGATGCCGCCCGTCCTGAAGCCGCCGGTTTGAGGCTAGAATCGCGCCTTGCACTGAACTGGCTTCGTGTTTCAGGTGGGGTGCTTAGCTCAGTTGGTAGAGCGGCGCCCTTACAAGGCGTAGGTCGGGGGTTCGAGCCCCTCAGCACCCACCAACCCCACGCAAGGCGAACTTTCATGTTCGCCTTTTTTTTCAAGAGACTGTCATGTTCGATACCGTCCGCAACAACTCCAAGGTCATGATGGGGCTGTTGTTCCTGCTGATCATTCCGTCCTTCGTGTTGTTTGGTGTGGAGGGCTACAGCCGCTTTACCGACAACGCCGCTGCCGTGGCGCGGGTGGATGGCCAGAAGATCACCCGCCAGGAGTGGGACGACGCGCACAAGCGCGAAGTCGATCGCATCCGGGCCCAGATGCCGGGGGTTGACCCCAAGCTGCTGGACTCTGCCGAGGCGCGACAGGCCACGCTTGAGCAATTGCTCAACGAGCGCCTGTTGGCGGTGGCGGCCCAAAAGCAGTTGCTCGTCACCAGCGATGCCCGTTTGGCACGTGAGCTGCAGCAAGACCCGGTGATTGCGGGTCTGCGTGGTGCCGATGGCAAGCTGGACATGGAGCGCTATCGTCAGCTCGCTGCCGCTCAGGGCCTGACCCCCGAGGGCTTTGAAACCCGCATCCGTCAGGACCTGTCGAGCCGCCAGGTGTTGCAGCCCTTGCAGTCTTCTGCCCTGGCGCTGGCCAAGCCAACGGATGCTGCCCTGCAGGCCTGGCTGCAGCGCCGCGAGGTGCAGGTCCAGACCTTCCCGGTCAAGGACTTCGTGGGCAAGGTGCAGGTCACGGATGCCGATCTGGAGAACCATTACAAAGCCAATTCCGAGCGCTTTCGCTCGGCGGAATCGGCCGATGTGGAGTATGTGGTGCTCGATATCGCCAGCCTGCTGCCGACCCTCGTGCTGCCCGAGCAGGACCTCAAGACCTATTACGAGCAGAACCTGCAGCGCATCGCCGGCCAGGAGCAGCGCCGTGCCAGCCATATCCTGATCACCGCCGCCAAGGACGCCCCCGCCGCAGAGCGTGACAAGGCCCGTGCCCGCGCCCAGGAGCTGCTGGCCGAGCTGCGCAAGACGCCCAAGGCCTTTGCCGATCTGGCCCGCAAGAACTCGCAAGACCCGGGCTCGGCCAGCCGGGGCGGTGACCTGGACTTCTTTGCCCGGGGGGCCATGGTCAAGCCGTTTGAGGAGGCGGTCTTTGGCATGAAGGAAGGCGAGATCAGCGATGTGGTCGAGTCCGACTTCGGCTTTCACATCATCCAGCTCACCGGCATCAAGTCGCCCAAGACGCCCAGCTTCGAGGCCATGCGCCCGCAACTTGAGGCCGATCTGCGCAAGCAGCAGGCCCAGCGCAAGTTTGCCGAGCTGGCCGAGACCTTCAGCAACAGCGTCTACGAGCAGGCCGATGCCCTGCAGCCCGTGGCCGACAAGCTCAAGCTGAGCCTCAAGCAGGCCAAGGGCGTGACGCGCATGCCCGCCGGCTTGCCTATTGAACTGGCCAACCCGAAGGTCCTGCAGGCGCTGTTTGCGGACGATGCCGTGAGCAAGCGCCGCAACACCGAAGCCATCGAGGTTGCGCCCAACACGCTGGTCTCGGCCCGCATTGTCAAGCACTACCCTTCGGTGGTGCGTCCTTTCGCCGAAGTGCGTGACAGCGTGCGCCAGCAGTTCATCCAGTCCCGTGCCCTGGAACTGGCCCGCACCGAGGGCCAGGCCCGTCTGGCGGCCTGGAAAGCGCAGCCCGACACCGCGAAATGGGGTCAGCCGCTGGTGGTCTCGCGTGACCAGCCGCAATCCCAAGCGCAGGCGCTGGTCGATGCCGTCCTGCGTGCCGATCCGGCCCAGCTCCCCGTACTGCTGGGGGTGGATCTTGGCGCCGAGGGTTATGCCGTGGCGCGGGTCAACAAGATCGTCCCGCGCGAAGCCCAACCCGCCGAGCAGGCGCGACTGATCCGCCAGCAGTTTGCCCAGTTGCGCAGCCAGGCCGAAGTCCAGGCTTACCTGGCCGCACTCAAGAAAGAGTTCAAGGCAGAGATCCTGGTGTCCGAGGCCAAAACAGCCCAAATCCGCTAAAGCACCCGCGAAAAGCCCTGAGCTTGCGGCTATAATTGCGCCTCTGCGGTGGCTATAGCTCAGTTGGTAGAGTCCCAGATTGTGATTCTGGTTGTCGTGGGTTCGAGTCCCATTAGCCACCCCAAAAAACACCAAAGCCCTTCCGGTTCCGGAAGGGCTTTTTGCTTTGGGCGCCCAGCATGGGCGCACACCGGCGGGGTTTTCGCGCAGCGATGGCCTCAGTTGACCATCACCAGCTTGCCCATGACGGCGCGTGAGCCCATGCGGGCGTAGGCGGCCTTGAGCTCGCTCATGTGCAGGGTGCAGTCAATGACCGGCTTGATCTTGCCCTGTGCGTACCACTGGGCCAGCTCACCCATCATGGCGGCGTTGGCCTGCGGTTCGCGGCGTGCAAAGTCGCCCCAGAACACGCCCACCAGCGATGCGCCCTTGAGCAGCGGCAGGTTCATCGGCAGCGCCGGGATGGGCCCGCCTGCAAAACCGATCACCAGGTAGCGGCCGCGCCAGGCGATCGAGCGGAAGGCCGGTTCGGCCAGTTCGCCGCCCACCGGGTCGTAGACCACGTCCGGCCCTTGGCCATCGGTGAGTGACTTGATGGCCTCGCGCAGGTTTTCGGTGCAGTAGTTGATGGTGGCATCGGCGCCCTGAGCCTTGCACAGTGCGCATTTCTCGTCGGTCGAGGCGGCAGCGATCACCCTTGCGCCTGTGGCTTTGGCGATCTGGATGGCGGCGGTGCCCACGCCCCCGGCAGCGCCCAGAATCAGGACGGTCTCGCCGGCCTTGAGCTGGCCGCGGTCGATCAACGCGTGGTGGCTGGTGGCATAGGTCATGATGAAGGCCGCCGCGTCCACCGCCGGGAAGCCCTCGGGCAGCGGCATGCACAGCTTGGCGGGGGCCAGCGTGTGGGTGCCAAAGCCACCGGTGCCCGACAGACAGGCCACCGCCTGGCCGACCTGCAGCCCCTTGACGCCTTCGCCCACAGCGCGGATCACACCGGCGTATTCCGAGCCCGGCACAAAGGGCAGGGGGGGCTTCATCTGGTATTTGTTCTGGACGATGAGCAGGTCCGGAAAATTCAGGCTGGCGGCCTGGATTTCGAGCAGCACTTCAGCAGGGCCAGGTTGGGGCGTGGGCAGCTCTTTCCAGGTCAGGGCGTCAACGCCCACCGGGTTCTCGCATAGCCAGGCGTGCATTGCATCTCCTGTTTGGGGTTCGGTGCATGATCTTAGGCAGTGGTCACCATCAGCGATTGTCCCGGGAGCGACCTGTCCCGGGCCATGAGAGGGTGTCCGTGCAGACCTACAATCGCGCTTTACCCGGAAACCTCATGCGCATACTGATTTCCAACGACGACGGTTACAGGGCCGAAGGCCTGCAGGCGCTGCGCTCGGCACTCGCGGCCATCGCCGACGTCGAGGTGGTGGCCCCCGAGCACAACAACAGCGCCAAATCCAATGCGCTCACGCTCAACGCCCCTTTGTATGTGCACCAGGCCAGCGAAGGGGTGCGCTATGTCAACGGAACGCCCGCCGACTGTGTCCACATCGCGCTGACGGGTTTGCTGGGCTACCGGCCTGATCTGGTGGTCTCGGGCATCAACAACGGTGCCAACATGGGCGACGACACCCTCTATTCGGGCACGGTGGGCGCGGCCATGGAGGGCTACCTTTTCGGCATTCCTTCCATCGCCTTTTCGCTGGTTGACAAAGGCTGGGGCCACCTGGACGACGCCGCCCGCAAGGCCTGTGACCTGGTGCAACACCTGCACAGTCAGTCCTTGCTGGGCACGCGGCCGTGGCTGCTCAATGTCAACATTCCCAATTTGCCCTATGCGCAGATGAGGGGCATCAAGATGTGCCGACTCGGTCGCCGCCACGCGGCCGAGCCGGTCATTACCCAGCTCAATCCGCGCGGCGAAACCATGTACTGGATCGGCAACGCCGGCCCGGCCATGGACGATGCCGAGGGCACCGACTTTCATGCCACCGGCCATGGCCATGTGGCGGTCACACCGCTCAAGGTTGACCTGACCGAGCACGAACACCTGGGTTACTGGGCGCAGAGCCTGGCCCCGCTCAAGCCATCGGGGGCCCAGGCATGAGCCAGCGCCCGGGCTTTCCGGTCAAGCTCGACACCATGGTCAGGGCTGCCCGAGAGGTCCGATCCGCGAGCCCTCAGGCCAAGGCCCTGCAGGTGCCCGCGCAGGCAGCTGCACCCGTGGGCCTTGGGCTCGATTCGGCAGCAGTGCGCGCGCGCATGGTGCGCAAGCTGGCCGAGCAGGGCGTTCGCGATGCCGCCGTGCTCGAAGCCATGGGCCGGGTCGAGCGCCACCGCTTTGTCGAGAGCGCACTCGTCAACCAGGCCTATGAAGACACCAGCTTGCCCATCGGGCTGGGTCAGACGATCTCCAAGCCCAATGTGGTGGCCCGCATGATCGAGCTCCTGCGCGAAGGCGTGTCGGGCCGGCTGGGCCGCGTGCTCGAAATCGGCACCGGCTGCGGCTACCAGGCGGCGGTGCTCAGCCATGTGGCCAGCGAGGTCTACAGTATTGAGCGGCTCAAGGGCTTGCACGAGAAGGCGCGCGAGAACCTGCGCCCGCTGCGGCTGCACAACCTGCACCTGATTTTGGGCGATGGCATGCTGGGCTACCCCCAAGGTGCGCCCTACGCCGGGATCATCTCGGCCGCAGGTGGAGACGCCGTGCCCGAGGCCTGGCTGGCGCAACTGGCCGAAGGCGGCCGTCTGGTCGCGCCCACCGTCACGCCCTCCGGCCATCAGGCCCTGGTGGTGGTGCGCAAGACAAGCCACGGCCTGCAGCGCCAGGTGCTCGAGCCGGTTCATTTCGTGCCCCTAAAATCGGGCATTGCCTGAGCGCCTACATTCATGAACACCTTATTCGCACGTATTTCCCTCTGGACCCTTCTGGCGGCGCTGCTGTCCTTGCTGGCCGCCTGCGGCTCTGCCCCCCGACAGCCTGCACCGGTCGAGGACCGTGGCACGACCGCCCGATCCAGACCGGCTGCCACGCCCGCACCCATCGATCCTGCGACGCTGCCCGGCGCAGAAAATGCGGGCAAGCCGGGCTACTACACCGTCCAGAAGGGCGATACCCTGACCCGCATCAGCCTGGAGCATGGCCAGAGCCGGCGCGATCTGGTTCGCTGGAACAACCTGAGCAACCCCGATGTCATTGAAGTCGGTCAGGTGCTGCGCGTGGTGCCACCCGGTTCAGCCGTCGAGAGCTCTGGCGTGGTGGTCCGGCCCGTCACTTCGCCTGCTGCGACCGCCAGCGGCGCGGCTGGCCCCGCGAGCGCGGCCAGTGCGGCCAGACCTTCCGCTTCTGCCCCTGCAGCCCCCAGCCCTGCGCCATCGAGCCAGGGGGCCGGGAGTTCAGGCGGTGCAGCCGAAGACTTCAACATGGCCTGGCCGGCCAACGGGCCGGTGATTGCCGGTTTTGACGAAGCCAAAAACAAAGGCATCGGCATTGCCGGCAAGGCGGGGGACCCTGTTCTGGCGGCAGCCGATGGTCAGGTGGTCTACGCGGGCGCGGGTCTGCGCGGCTACGGCAATCTGGTCATCATCAAGCACAACAACACCTACCTCACGGCCTATGCGCACAACCAGAAGCTGCTGGTCAAGGAAGATCAGAGGGTGCGCAGAGGCGAGAAGATCGCCGAAATGGGCAGCACCGACAGCGACCGCGTGAAGCTGCATTTCGAGGTCCGGCGTCAGGGCAAGCCAGTCGATCCGACCCGGTTCCTGCCCGCCCGCTGAAAAGCCCGCCGAAAAGCCCGCATATGGCCTGGCCGGTCCTGGTCTTCGACATCGAGACCCTTCCCGATATGGCCGGCTGGCGACGCCTGCATGGCGGTGACCCGCAGGCCAGCGACGCCCAGTTGCACGCGCAATGGAAGGCCGAACGGGCCGCGCACGGGCAGAGTGACTTCATGCCGCTGTACCTTCAGCGTGTGCTGTGCATCAGTTGCGTCTTTCGCAACGCCGAGGGCTTGCGGGTGCACTCCTTTGTGGACCGCGATGGCCAGAGCGAAGCGAAGGTGGTGCAGACCTTCTTCAATGCCATCGAAAAGCACAGCCCCCAGTTGGTGAGCTGGAACGGCAGTGGCTTTGATCTGCCGGTGCTGCATTACCGGGGCCTGATCCATGGCGTGGTGGCCGACCAGTACTGGGACATGGGCGAGGCCGACCGCGAATCCAAGTGGAACAACTACATCAGCCGCTACCACCTCAAGCACCTGGACCTCATGGACTTGCTGGCCAAGTACACCGCCCGCAGCAATGCGCCGATGGACGCGCTGGCCAAGCTGTGTGGTTTTCCGGGCAAGCTGGGCATGGACGGCTCGCAGGTCTGGACGCAGTACCTGGACGGCCAGATCGAAGACATCCGCCGCTATTGCGAGACCGACGTCATGAACACCTACCTGCTGTACTGCCGCTTCCAGAAAATGCGCGGTGGCCTGACCGAAGCCGAGTACGCGCAGGAAATCGCTTTCGTGCAGCAGAACCTGCAGGCGCTGGCACCCCAGGAACCGCACTGGCAGGAATACCTGCAGGCCTGGGCCTGAACCCGGGATTCAACTGGCCCGGAAACAAGGAAGGCCCCGAAGGGGCCTTGAGTGCAGTGGGTAAATTGGAGCGGGTGATGGGAATCGAACCCACGTTATTTGCTTGGGAAGCAAGA
>CAYSIY010000005.1:0-36157 GCA_964431215.1 uncultured Limnohabitans sp. | reverse complement strand
GGACCCCGATTGTGCGCAGCACAACTCGGGCTCTGACCCCTTTTCTGGTGCCCCCACCAGGGGGCATGTGCGGCGCAGTCGCACCCGCAGTCCGACGCTGGCGCCTGGCCTGTGAACAACTGGAGCCGCCACACGAATGTGCATGTTCACCCACCGCCATCAGGCAGCCTCGGGCTTTGTTGAATATCAGGCGGTGGGTTTGAGTGTTCATGGCGATGCCTCAAAAACCCCAGCGGTTGAGTTTGACTTTTCTTGGACGTGGGTTTTCTCGCATCTGGCGGGGGAGACGACGCTCTTTTGTGTATTCAGATGCCCAAAACTCTTCATGCGTCATACCTCCACGCAGAAGTCCGGCAAGTTCATAGTATGGTTTTGTCAACTCCGGGAAAGATAAAACATCTCCAAAGACTCTTGGATTGACATAGTCAATCAACGGAAAAGGCTCTTCCATTTCCTTGGCAATGCACAAATCCAAGATCGGAGCAAGGTGATCTAATTCTTGGTCGATGATTTCTTGCTCGTAATACCCAATGACTTTCTCTCTGAACTCAAGCATGGCTTTGCGCAATTCCAATGCGCAACGTGCCAACTCATCATGGTCGAGTTTGAACGGTGTTGCCATCACTGGCCTCCAATCTTGATGTTCGTCAGTTTGGGTTCTGTCCATTGACTGCGGTCGGGTACCCGCACCCGCTACTGCACCGGTGGCCGAGGCCTGGTTCCAAAGCAAAGTTTGCAGCGCAGCCTGACCGGCTGGCGTGGATGCCGCAGCCAACAGCGCAGGCCCAGTGACGATCACCCCCGCAGCCTTGAGTGCGCCTTCACGTCGCTCCAGCTCAGCCCGGTTTTGTGGATTGTTGATGTCGATGTTGCCGCTCTTCATAGCTACTTCTCCGAAAAAGCCATCACGGAAAGAAAGCGCAGATAAATAAATGCAGTTACCCAAAAGGCAACTGTTCGCTCTGTCTGGTTTCCTTTGCTACTGCCTTGAAGCTCCACCCAGACCCATGGCAACATTTGCCGATCAAAACCATAGGCGACATAGTTCCACGACCAAAGTATCCGCCCTCCGCCAACGGCCCACCTGCCAGGCCTGTCGCTCATTTCATCACCGCTTCCCACAAGGCCAGCACCGCATCGCGCTGCGCCTGCAACTGTGCGATCGGCAGGGCTGTGGGGTCTTCATTGAGGCGCGCACGGTGTTGCAGGCGACGCATGTCGCGGTAAGCGTCAGCGGCCGCCAGCCCCAGGCCAGGCACCAGCAGGCCCGCCGCTTCGGCGCGCTGCAGCAGGGCAATATTGCCCACGTTGTCGGCCAGCTCGGGGTGGCGCGCGGTGTGCAGCAGCACCAGGTACTGCACCACAAACTCCACATCCACCATGCCGCCGGGGCTGTGCTTGAGGTCAAAACGGCCTTCGGCGACGGGGTGGGCGGCGCGCACCTTCTCGCGCATGGCCACAATTTCGGCCTTCAGGCCCGCCGCATCGCGTGGGGCGCTGATGACGGCCTGGCGCACCGCGTCAAACGCCGGGCGCAGGCTCTGCAGGCCCATGACAAAACGCGCCCGGGTCATGGCCTGGTGTTCCCAGGTCCATGCGGTGTTGCTGCCGCGCTGCTGCTGGTAGTCGGCATAGGCCCCAAAGCCGGTCACCAGCAAGCCCGCACCGCCGTTGGGTCGCAGCGCGGTGTCGATTTCATAAAGATCGCCCTCGCCGGTCTTGAGGGTCATCCAGTTGATCAGCTTGCGTGCATAGGCGGCGTAGACCTCCTGGGCGTGGTCGTCCTCGTCGTCGTAGACGAACACGATGTCGAGGTCGCTGCCGTAGCCCAGCTCCTTGCCGCCGAGCTTGCCGTAGCCGATGACGGCAAAGCGCGGCTCCTCGCGGTGGCGGTTTTTCAGGCGGCTCCAGCACCAGCGGGCGGTCACGCGCAGCACGGCATCGGCCAGGGCGCTGAGGTCGTCGGCCACTTGCTCCACCGTGAGCACGCCTTCCACATCACGCGCCAATGTGCGGAACTGCTCGGCGTGGTGGGCACGGCGCAGCAGGTCGAGCAGGCTTTCCTCGTCGTCCTCGCCGGTGCGCTGCAGCGCGGCGCGGCGCGCCTCCAGCTCGGCCTCGAACTCGGCCGGGTCAAAGCGGCTGTCAAAAAGGTTGCCACCCGCCAGCTCGTCAATCACGCCCGGGTGTTGCACCAGGTAGCGCGCCGGCCAGCGGGCCGCGCCAAGCAGGCGCAGCAGCCGCTCATGGATGGACGGTCGCTCCAGCAGCAGCGAGAGGTAAATCTCGCGGCGAAGCAAGGGTTCAATCCAGTCGGCCATGCGCAGCACGGCGTCGTCACTGACGCGGCCCTCGGCCAGCCACTGTGCGCTGCGCTGGAGCAGGCGCATCAGGCGACCGCGTGCATCGTCGCGCAGGGCCTGCACCCGGGGGCTGTCTTTCCATTGCATGAGCCGTTGGCGCACCGCGCCGGAAAAATCCCCGAGCACGGCGTCGAGTTCGGCGTGTTCGCGCCCATAGCGGGCCGCGTTCTTTCCGGTGCAGCCCTTGCACTCGCGGTCGCCGCCCAGCAAGGTGTCGAATTCCTGCGCCACCAGTTCACGATGGGTGTCCAGCGTGGTCAGAAAGCTGCGGACATCGGCCAGGCCCAGGGTCTGGGCGATCCAGCCGAGGTCATCGTCACGGGTGGGTAGCACGTGGGTCTGCTGGTCGTCAAGGTACTGAATGCGGTGCTCCACACGGCGCAAAAAGACATAGGCCTCGGCCAGTGCGTCGGCGGTGGCCTGCGGCATCAGTCCGGCCCTGGCCACGCGTTGCAGGGCGTCGAGTGTGGGGCGGGTGCGCAGCTCCGGAAACTGGCCTCCGCGCACCACTTGCAGGAGCTGGACCGTGAATTCAATCTCGCGGATGCCGCCACGCGAGAGCTTGACGTCGTTGGCGCGCTCAGGGTGTCCGGCACTGCGCTTGCTGGCATGGTCCCGGATCTGCTGGTGCAAGACCCGAAGCGACTCGAAGACGTTGTAGTCAAGGTAACGGCGGAACACAAAAGGCAGCACCACCGTGCGCAACTGCTGGGCCGAGCCGCTGGCAACGGCGCTGCGCGGTGCCACCACGCGGCTTTTCATCCAGGCAAAGCGCTCCCACTCGCGGCCCTGCACCAGCAGATATTCCTCCAGCGCCCCCAGCGAGACCACGCTGGGGCCGGAGTTGCCATTGGGCCGCAAAGCCAGATCCACCCGGAACACAAAGCCGTGCTCGGTGGTGTCACCAATCAGCGCATGCATGCGCTTGACCGCACGCGCAAAGTACTCCTGGTTGGAAATTCGCCCCCGCCCTTCGGCATTGCCCGCGGTATCGCCGTCTTCGTCATAGACGTAGATCAGGTCGATGTCGCTGGAGACATTGAGCTCGCGGGCCCCCAGCTTGCCCATGCCAACAATCCACAACTCGGCCCGCTGGCCCGCAGGGCTGACGGGCATGCCATGCAGGGCGTCCAGATCGCTTTGCACCTGCTGCCAGGCGGCGTCCAGGGTGACCTCGGCCAGCCAGGTCATGGCGCGGGTGATGTCGGTCAGGGGGGCGCGTTGCACGGTGTCCAGGTGCACCAGGCGCTCGAGCGTGAGCTGTCGCAGCACGCGCAGCGCCGCATCGAGCGTCAGGCCGCGTGCGCGCAGGGCGGCCAGCGCGGCGCTCAGGCTCGCACGGGTGGGTGTGCCCGCGGGCAGCAGCGCCAGAAAGTCCGGGTAGCGCCTGTGCAGGCGCTGAACCAGGCGTGAATGTGATGGAAGATCCCGTGGCGGTGAGGAAACTGTCCAATCCTGCGCTGTGCGCTGCTCGCTGCCGGTCATAATTCCGCTGACTTTCTGGTTCAAACACAGGCTCTGCGTGCCCCCATTTCCCGGATCTTCCTTATGGCTGTCGCGACTGGCACGCGCGCTGGGGTGGCTCGCGCTGGCGGTGGGCTTGTGCATCGGCATGGGGTGGGCCACCCTTCACTTCTGGATTGTGCCGCGTATCGGCGATTTCCGCCCTGCGCTGGAAAGCCTGGCCACACGCGCCATGGGCATGCCGGTGCGCATCGGTGCCCTGCAGGCCGAATCGACCGGCTGGGCACCGTCGTTCGAGCTGCGCGAAATCGAGCTGCTGGACGCACAAGGGCAGCCGGCCTTGCGTCTGCCGCGTGTGCTGGTGGCCATCAGCGTGCGGTCTGTGCTGCACCTGAACCTGGAGCAACTGGTGCTCGACAGACCGGTGCTGGAAGTGCGCCACACGGCATCGGGCGAGTGGCAGGTGGCCGGCCTGACGGTGGGCGCAAGCGGCGGGCACAGCAGCGCCGCTGCCGACTGGTTGTTTGGACAGCGCGAGGTGCTGGTGCGCGGGGGCTCGGTGCGCTGGACCTCCGAGCGTGCGCACCAGCGCATCGGCCAAGACCCCCGGGACGCGCCGAGCCTGACGCTGGGCGATGTGGACATCGTGCTGCGCAACCGGCTGCATCAGCATGAGCTGCGGCTCGATGCCACGCCGCCACCCGAATTGGGCGAGCGCTTCGTGCTCATGGGGCGTTTCCAGCGGGGGCTGCTGTCCACCCATCCCGGACAGTTTGCCGACTGGAACGGACAGGCCTTTGCCTGGTTTCCGCAGGTGGATGTCTCCCGGCTGCGCCAGCATTTGCGTCTGGGGGCGGATCTTCTCTCTGGCCAGGGTCGCCTGCGCCTGTGGTCCGACATCGTGCGGGGCCAGTGGGCAGGTGCCAGCGCCGATCTGGACCTGCAAGGGGTGCGGCTGCGGCTGGCCCCTGATCTGGCCCCTCTGGGTTTTGAAAAAATCTCCGGGCGCATTTCGGGTCGCCAGAGTGCCCATGACTGGTCGGTGGCGACCCAGCAGCTCGCCTTTGTGAGCGATCAGGGGCTGACCTGGCCCGGCGGCAACCTGTCGGTGCAGTACCGCCAGGCCCAGGGCAAGGCCCCGGCCAAGGGCCAACTGCAAGGCGATCGGCTGGACCTGCAGGCCCTGCGCGATGTGGCCCTGCGCTTGCCCTTGCCGACGGCATGGCAAACACAACTGGCTGGCCATGAAGCATCGGGCCAGGTGCGCTCGCTGCGCCTTCAGTGGGAAGGCGACGAAGCGCAGGCCATCTCGCAATACCAGGGGCAGATCGAGGTCGAGCAGCTTCGCCTGCAAGCCCAACCCGGGCCTGAGTTTGGGGGGCGAGGTGTGGAGGGGGCGCAAGTGAACGCCCAGTTCAGCCAGCAAGGCGGGCAACTGCAATGGAAAATGCCCCAGGGCGGCTCGCTGCGCTGGCCCGGGCTGACCGAAGAAGACACCCTGCCCGCGCAACAACTGCAAGGCGAGCTGCGCTGGAGCCTGCGTGGCCCCGAACTGGCCTCGGCGCACTGGAAGGCGCAAATGGTCAACGAAGACCTGCAGGGGCAGATGCAAGGCCACTGGCAGGCTGCAGCACAAGGCCCGGGCCAACTGGACTTGCAGGCCCAACTGGCCCGGGTCGATGCGGCCCGGCTGCACCGCTACCTGCCCCTGAGCCTGCCCGCCGATGTCCGCCATTACGTGCGCGATAGCGTGCGCAAAGGGCGCATCAACGGCCTTCAGGTGCGCATTCGGGGCGACCTCGCCAAAGTCCCGATGGCGCAGGCCCGGGAAGGTGAGTTCCGTTTTGCCGGCCAATTGCAAGGCCTGGAGCTGGCGTATGTGCCGCCAGGGCTGCTGCCTGCCGACAGTCTGCCCTGGCCGGTGCTGCACGATCTGCAGGGCGAGCTGGTGTTCGAGCGCCAGTCCATGCGGCTGAGCGCCGCCAGCGCCCGGCTGGGCGAGGGCAAGCAGGCGGTGCAGGTCTCCCGTCTGCGTGCCGACATTCCCAATCTGGCGCGAGACCCCCAGCTCGATGTGCAGGCCGAGCTGCGCGGACCGGCGCAGCAGGTGCTGCGCACCCTGCAACAGTCGCCGGTGGACAGCATGCTCTCGGGCGCACTGTCCGAGGCCACCGCCACGGGCAGCCTTCAGGGTCGGCTGCAATTGGCGATCCCGCTGCTGCGCACGCAAGACACGCGGGTGCAGGGCAGCATGGTGCTGGCCGGCAACGATGTGCAGCTCAGCCCCCTGCTGCCTGCGCTCACGCGCGCCCAGGGCTCGGTCCAATTTACCGAGGCCGGCTTCAGTCTGCAGGGGGTGCAGGTGCGGCTGCTGGGCGGCAACACCCGGCTCGAAGGCGGCTTGCGCAATGGCCCGGTGCCCGCAGGCGAGCCAAAGTTGCTGATCCGGGCGCAAGGGCAAGTCAGTGCCGAGGGCCTGCGAAACGCCCGGGAGCTGCAGCCGCTGGACCGGCTGGCACGCCAGATGCAAGGACAAACCAGCTACAGCGCCACTTTGGGCTGGCAGGGCAAGCTGCCGGAGCTGACGGTGCGCAGCTCGCTGGAGGGGCTGGAGCTGAACTTGCCGGCCCCGCTGAGCAAGCGCGCAGCGCAGACGATGCCGCTGAACATCAGCTCACGGGTGCTGTCAGTGTCACCCCGGCCCCTGGACCAGCTCCAGGTCGAGATCGGCCAGATCGTCTCGGCCCTGTATGTGCGCGACCTTTCGGGCACTGAGCCACGTGTCTTGCGCGGCCAGTTGCAGGTGGGCACGCGCGGTGCGCCCCCCCCGATCGAGCCAGGCGTGACGGCCTCGGTTCGCCTGGAGCAGTTGCCCGTGGACGCCTGGGAGGCCATCCTGCTCTGGAACGCCACCTCGGGCGGCGGCGATGATGAAGCCTGGCGCGGCTACCTGCCCAACCGCCTGACCCTGCAGGCCGACGCACTGACGGCCGAGGGGCGGACCCTGCACAACGTGGTCGCCAGCATCACACGGGAGGGCCTGACCTGGCGCGGCCAGGTGGACGCGCGCGAGCTCAGCGGCCAGGCCCTTTACCAGCAGCCCGATCGTCAGCAGTCCGGCCGTCTGTTTGCACGCCTGACCCGTCTGAACCTGCCGCCTTCGGCCATCAGTGAGGTCGAATCGCTCATGGAAGCCCCGCCCAGCACCATGCCGGCGCTGGACATCGAGATCGAGGAACTGGTGCTGCGCGGCAAGTCGCTCGGTCGCGTGGAGATCGAAGCCCGAAACCAGGATCTGGCGGCAGCCCGCAGTGGGCGTCGCGAGTGGCAATTGCAGAAATTCAACATCAGCGTGCCCGAAGCCACGCTGCGCGCCAGTGGCCGCTGGGCGGTGCCTGCCGACAACCGGCCACGGCGCACCGAGCTGCAGTTCCGGCTGGATGTGCAGGACGCAGGCGCACTGCTCGCGCGCATGGGCACGCCCGGGGCGCTGCGTGCCGGTGCGGGCCATCTGGAGGGGCAAATGGGCTGGAACGGTTCGCCCATGGCCCTGAATTACCCCACGCTGCAGGGCCAGTTCCAGATCAGGATGGGGCGCGGCCAGTTCCTCAAGGCCGACCCGGGCGTGGCCAAGCTGCTGGGCGTGCTGAGCCTGCAGGGCTTGCCGCGTCGGCTGCTGCTGGACTTCCGCGACGTGTTCTATGAAGGTTTTGCCTTTGACACGGTGCAAGGCGACGTGCAGATCCAGCAAGGCATTGCCACCACCCAGAACCTGCAGATCGAGGGCGTGAATGCGGTGGTCAAGATGGAGGGTTCCGCCGATATCGCCAAGGAAACCCAGCACCTCAAGGTCCTGATCCTGCCGCAGCTCAATGCCGGGGGTGCCTCGGTGGTCGCCGGTCTGACCATCAACCCGGTGGTGGGCCTGACCGCCTACCTGACCCAGTGGCTGCTCAGCCGCCCCCTGTCCAAGGCCAACATTCAGGAGTTCCTGATCGATGGCAGTTGGAGCGAGCCCCGCGTGACCCGCATCGACTTGCCGGGCAACGGCAAACAGCCATGACCCAGGCCCTGAAAAGCTGGCGCAGATTCTGGGAGCAGGGCCTCAGGGGCTGGCACCGCACGCTGGACGACCTCCTGCCCTGGCGCGCCGGCCGCCTGGCGCTCTGGCTGGCCCTGATCGGGCTGCTGTTTGTCTTGCTCGGCACCCTGGTCTGGCTGGCCGGACGTTACGAAATCAGTCAGGTGCAGGCCGAGTTTGACCGCGACACACAGGATGCCGTGGGTGACCTGCGGGCCGGCCTGGCGCGCGATGTGCAGCAGCTCCAGGGCGTTCAGGCCGGCGTGTCGGGCATTGGCGAACGGCGTGACGCCCTGCTGGCGCTGCTGCGTGAGAAGCGTGAATGGCTGCGCATCGAGCATCGCGACCTGCAGTGGCAGCTGCTCGACGAGGTGGACTCCCCCCTGCGCGAGCCGGTCTATACCCACAGCCCGCGCCACGAAACACTCAATGAAACCCTGCGCTCCTGCCTGAGTGCGCGTCAGTTCAGCGGTCCGGCCTATTCCAGCAGCTACTTTCTGCCTCTGGGCAATGGCCTGGGCATCGAAGTCATGGAGCTGTGCGTGCCCGTCGTGCAGGAGCGCCGCATCACGGGCTACACCGTGCTGGTCTACAGCCTGCAGGAGCTGCTGACCGAGCGTCTGGGACAGAGCTTTGCGCGGCGCAACATGCTGTCCTTCACGGAGGCTGACGGCACCCGCCTGGCCATGGCCGGCAACAACCGGCGCGGCCAGCGCCTGTTCACGGCGCAGCAACTGCTGGACCTGCCGGGCAACACCCTGGTGCTGCGCATGGACGGACGGCGCAGTGCACCCGACCTGTTTCCCAATGTGCTCACCGCCCTGGTCACGGCCATGTCGATGGCGCTGATCACCGTGGTCGTGCTGCTGGTGCGCGATTCGCGCCGCCGCCTCAAGGCCGAGCGCCGGCTGGCCGAGGCCCTGGCCTTTCGCAAGGCCATGGAAAACTCGCTGGTCACCGGCCTGCGGGCGCGCGACCCGGAAGGCCGCATCACCTACGTCAACCCGGCGTTTTGCGAGATGGTGGGCTTTACAGCCGAAGAACTGGTGGGCCAGACCGCACCCATGCCTTATTGGCCCCCCGAAATGGCGGGGGAATACCAGCAGCGACAAGCCGTGCGGCTGGCCGGCAATGCGCCACCGCGCGAGGGCTACGAATCGGTCTTCATGCGCAAGGACGGCACGCGCTTTCCGGTGCTCATCATCGAGGCGCCCCTCATCAGCGCCGAAGGCGAACAGGCCGGCTGGATGAGCGCCATCCTCGACATCAGCGAGCAGCGGCGCGTCGAAGAGCTCTCGCGCGCCAGCCAGGAACGCCTGCAGGCCACCGCCCGCCTGGCCACCGTGGGCGAGATGGCCTCGCTGCTCAGCCACGAGCTCAACCAGCCGCTGGCGGCCATTGCCAGCTATGCCAACGGCTCGCTCAACCTCATCGACCACGCCGGCATTGGCCCGTCGGTCAAGGAAGATGTGCACATGGCGCTGCGCCGCATCTCCGAACAGGCCAGTCGGGCCGGACGGGTCATCCACAGCGTGCACGAGTTCGTCAGGCGCCGTGACCAGGCGCGCCAGCCGGTGCCACCCGGTGCCCTGCTGGAGGCCATCGCGCCCCTGGTCAATCTGCAGGCCCGCAAGCTCGGGGTGCGGGTGCGCACCGAAGTCCTGCCCGGCTTGCCCGACGTGCTGTGTGACCGCACCATGGTCGAGCAGGTGCTGCTGAATCTGGCGCGCAACGGCATGCAGGCCATGGACCGCCCGGAGTGTCGCCACCGCCTGCTGGTGCTGCAGGTGCAGCGTGCAGCCTCCAATGCCCAGCAGGGCTGGCTCGAATTCAGCGTGGCCGATTGCGGCAGCGGCATTGATCCTGCGGTGGCAGAGCAATTGTTCACGCCGTTTTTCACGACCAAGGCCGAAGGCATGGGCCTGGGCCTGAGCCTGTGCAGGACCGTGATCGAGCAGCATGGCGGGCACCTGGAGCACCTGCCCAACACGCCCACGGGCACCGTATTCCGATTCACCCTGCCCGTGAGTCGCGCATGACAGGGTGCTCAAACCCGTTAAGTGCCAGACACGACAACGGGCGTGACGTGTCCGCTCACCGGTTGTGACAACAGAGGCGGGGCCGCCCGAATAGAATAAGCCCCGGATCGCTTGACTGAGTGTGCCCACTCTCATGAAAAGTGCAGCAAGTGCTCGACAAATTGAGTGTCCAGAGCTGCCATCGCGTTTTGCGGTCTTGACCCCGTGGTAGCGTCCCTGGCGCTGCCGTTCCCCCCACAGTGAACAAACTGGCCGCGGGCCAGTGTTTGCACCCACTTTGGAGAACCGCCATGGTCACAGACTTCCCTTTTGTGTTGCAGTCCATCGCCTGGCCGCTGGTCCTGCTCCTGGCTTGGGTTTTGGCCGAGCGCGCTCACGAACTCTGGCACTTGCCCCGCGTGGCCACCTATGTGGCCGTGGGCCTGTTTGCGGGCTTGGTGCAATTGCCGGGCTGGACGGCCAATATCGCGGGCCTGCCGTTTTTGGCCAACCTGGCACTGGGCTTGTTGCTGTTTGAGTTGGGTCACCGCATCCACCTGCGGTGGTTCAAGCACAACCCCTGGTTGTTGGGCCTGGGTTTGGTGGAATCGCTCATCACCTTTGTAGTGGTGTACGAGGTGGCGCTGTGGTGGGGGGTAGCCAAAAGCGTCGCGCCGATTTTGGCTGCGCTGAGCATTTCGGCCTCGCCTGCGGGCATCGTGCGTGTGGTCAACGAGTTGCGCAGCGCAGGCCAAGTGACTGAGCGCGTTGTCCACCTGTGCGCCATCAACTGCCTGGTGTCGGTGCTGGCCTTGAAGCTGGTGATCGCGCAGTGGACTTTCAATACCTCGGGCGATGTGTGGCTGGCCTTGGTGGGGTCGGTGCACGTGGTTTTTACTTCCGTGCTGGCGGGCGGTGTGTTGGGTGTGGCCGTACCGTGGTTGCTGCGCTGGCGTCGCGCCAACGAGCGCGGCGTGACCTTGGTGTTTGCCTTGTCGGTGTTGTTGCTCACCACCTTGTCGTTTGGTTTGCAGCTCTCGCCGTTGCTCGCCGCGCTGACTTTTGGCATCGTGGCGCGCGAGCGCCGCATCTTGCTCACCAACGCACAGCGCGACTTCGGTGCGGTGGGCGACTTGCTCACTTTGTTTTTGTTTGTGTACATCGCCTCACTCATGGACTGGTCGCAGGTGTGGGGCGGCGTGGGTTTGGCCGTGGTGGTGATCGCCGCGCGCACAACATCCAAAGTGGCTTGCAATGTGCTGGCCGCTTACGTTTCGGGCATCACCCGGCGAAAAGGCGCTTTGACCGGTCTGGCACTCACGCCCATGTCGGTGTTTGCCATTGTGTTGCTCGAACACAGTCGGACCCAAGGCTTTGGGCTGGCCAACGAGGTGCTTGTAGCCATGACCGCGATGATGGTTTTGCAAGAGTTGATCGGCCCCGTGGTCACCCAGCGCGCCCTGATGGCGGCACGCGAAACCCACGTCACCCAGGAGACCCGACATGGCACTTGAAGCCTTCAAAACCTCCGACGCCCTGACCATGGGCGTGGAGCTGGAGCTCCAGCTCATCAGCACCCACGACTTCGACCTCTCCAGCAGCGCCAACGACTTGCTCGAGCTGCTGCGGCGCAAGCCCTTCCCCGGCGTGGTCACGCCCGAGATGACGCAGAGCATGATCGAAATCGCCACCGACGTTCAGCGTGAGCATGGCCCACTGTTGGCCCAACTTCGCCAGACGCGCGACACCCTGGTGAAAGCGGGCGACCGCCTGAACATTGCCTTGGCCGGTGGCGGCACCCACCCGTTCCAGCATTGGTTCGAGCAACGCATTTTTGCCAAACCGCGCTTTGAAAAGCTGTCCACGCTCTACGGCTATTTGGCCAAGCAGTTCACCGTGTTTGGCCAACACGTGCACATTGGGTGCAGCAGCGCAGACGAGGCCTTGTTTTTGTTGCATTCACTGAACCGCTACGTGCCGCATTTCATTGCGCTGTCGGCCTCATCGCCGTATTCACAGGGCGTGGACACCTTGTTTGATTCGGCCCGTCTCAATTCGGTGTTTGCCTTCCCCCTGAGTGGGCGTGCGCCCTTCACCCTGAGCTGGGACGAGTTTTCGCAGGTCTACTTCACCAAGATGGAGAGCACCGGCGTGGTCAAGTCAATGAAAGACTTTTATTGGGACATCCGACCCAAGCCCGAGTACGGCACCATCGAGCTGCGCGTGTGCGACACGCCACTGACCGTTGAACGCTCAGCGGGCCTGGCGTGCTACCTGCAAGCGCTGTGCCGCTACCTGCTGGAGCGCCACGAAGAAGACCCCGCCGAAGACGACTATCTGGTCTACACCTACAACCGCTTTCAGGCCTGCCGATTTGGCCTGGACGGAACCATGGTGCACCCCAAGACCCGCCAGGCCATCGGCATCCGCGAAGACATCCAGCAAACGCTGGAACGCTTGAAGCCCCACGCCGTCGCACTCAACAGCGAGGCCGCCCTGGACGAAATCGCCCTCGCCACCCGAGAAGGCAACCACGCCACCTATCTGCGCGCCCAATTCGCGCAAAGTGGCCAGATGCCGGCTGTGGTGCAGGCCAGCGTGCAGGCTTTTCGGGGTACGGGCCAACCCATCGACTGAAGCGCCCACAAAGTTCAAGTGTTGCGGTACGACGCTGATCAGGCCTGGCCTGATTTGGGCCATGACCGCCACTGTCCCTAAAATCCCGCCATGCACAACTTTTCAGATGCCGTGGTCTACATCGTCGACGACGATGCCAGCGTACGCGAAGGCATGGCCTGGCTGTTGCGCACACGCCGCCTGCTCAGCGCAAGCTTTGAGAGCGCAGAACATTTCCTGCGCGAGCTCGATGCCCAACAGACCCAAGGCCAGCCGGTTCATTCAGCCGACACGACGGGCTGCATCCTGCTTGATGTGCGCATGCCGGGCATGAGCGGGCTGGCGCTTTTTGAGGAACTGCTCGCCCGGGGGATTGCCCAAGCCTGGCCCGTCATCTTTCTGACCGGGCATGCCGATGTGCCCACGGCGGTCGAAAGCGTCAAGCGCGGGGCCTTCGACTTTTGCGAGAAGCCGTTTTCCGACAACGTGCTGGTCGACCGGATCGAGCAAGCCTTGCTGCTCTCGGCCGAGCGCCTGACGCAGCGCTTGCACCGCCAGCAACTGCTGCAACGCCTGTCGGAGCTGACCGAACGCGAGCGCGATGTGATGCGCCTGGTGGTCGAGGGCCTGCCCAACAAGCTGATCGCCGACCGACTGGACATCAGCGTGCGCACCGTCGAGGTTCACCGCGCCCGCGTGTTTGACAAGATGCAGGTCAAGTCGGCGGTGGAGCTGGCCAATCTGCTGCGGGAAGTCTCATGAACCAGGTGCAAGCCTTGGCCCTGGCGCGGCGGCAGGCCCTTTTGCTGGGTTTGCTTGTGGTGGGCGGTTGCGCCTCCGTCAGCAGCCCGACGCCCGGCCGGCCCTCAACGTCCGCCACGCCGCCGCCTCGGGCCAGTCGCCCGCAGCGCAACGATGTGGCGCTCTATGCCATGGGCCTGCTCGACACCCGTTACCGCTGGGGAGGCCGTGGGCCAGCGACCGGCTTCGATTGCTCGGGCCTGGTAAGCCACGTCTTTCAGGAAGCCATCGGCCTGCGTGTGCAGGGCACCTCGGCCGATCTTGGCAAAAAAGCCCGGCCAGTGGCCCCCAGCGAATTGCTGCCGGGCGATCTGGTGTTCTTCAACACCCTCGGGGCGCGGCATTCGCATGTGGGGGTTTATGTGGGCGATGGCCGCTTCGTGCACGCCAGCAACCCGCGCACCGGGGTGCGCATCGACCCCCTGAGCAACCGCTACTATGCGCAGCGCTTTGAAGGCGCGGGGAGCCTGCTCGATTAGGGTTTGCCGCCGTCTTTCGGGCCGGGCGCATCCGTCGGCCCGGGGGGCGGTTCAGCGGGGGGCAGTTCCCCTTTGTGGCGTCCGGAGAACATCGTCCACCAGACAATGCCGATCAGGATGACCAGCGCCAGCAAGGCCTCCAGCAAGAACAACGCCATGCAAATTCTCCTGATAAATAAGACACCGACCCCTTTGGCCGTGCTGGCCCTGGCCTTGTTGCTGGGCATTGTAGGCATGCTGCCCGGCTGTTCGAGCCGCCGCCCCACGGTGACGACGGAGCAAACGCCCCCCTCGGCCCCCCCGGCCCAGCAGGCGCTGGCTGCACCCATGCTGCAGCCCAAAAGCCGATGGATTGCCGTGCCCTGGCACGAGCTGCCGGGCTTTGAGCAGGACGCCCTGCACGAAGCCTGGCCCGCCTGGCTGCGCAGTTGCGAGCGGCCCACACCGGCCTGGCGCACGTTGTGCCCGCAACTGCGGGCGCTGGCCGACGCCCCGCTGGCCAGCCGCCGCGCCTGGCTTCGCGAGAAACTGCAGCCCTACCGGGTCGAGAGCCACCAGGCCGAAGGCGAAGGTTTGCTGACCGCTTACTTCGAGCCCGTGCTCGAAGGCAGCCGCCAGCCCAACGGCCGCTTCACCGTCCCGCTGCATGCCGCACCGGCTGACCTGGCCAGCCGCAAACCCTGGTTCACACGCCAGGAAATCGAGACCCACCCGCAAGCCCGCGTCGCGCTGCGGGGCCGGGCGCTGCTCTACCTGAGCGACCCGGTCGATGCCATGGTGCTGCACATCCAGGGCTCGGGCCTGGTGCGCGTGAGCGAGCCCGATGGCCGTGTGCGTACCGTGCGCATGGCCTTTGCGGGCACCAACGAGCAGCCCTACAAAAGCATTGGCCGCTGGCTGCTCGACCAGGGCCTGACGCGCGACGCCACCTGGCCCGGCATCAAGGCCTGGATTGCGCGCAACCCCTCGCGGGTGCAGGAGCTGCTCTGGCAGAACCCGCGCTATGTCTTCTTCCGCGAGGAAAGCCTGCCCGCTGGCGAGGTGCCCGGCCCCAAGGGGGCGCAAGGCGTGCCGCTCACGGCGGGCCGCTCGATCGCGGTGGACCCGCTGAGCATTCCTTATGGCACCCCGGTGTGGCTGGCCTCCAGCGGGCCACAGACCACGCTGCAGCGCCTGGTGCTGGCCCAGGACACCGGCACCGCCATCGTGGGCGCGGTGCGGGCCGATTACTACGCCGGCTCCGGCCTGGAGGCGGGCGAACTGGCCGGCCGACTCAAGCAGCCGCTGCGCATGTGGGTGCTGTGGCCCCAATGAGCGAAGGCATGGCCTGTCGCACCGGCTGCGGGGCCTGTTGCACCGCCCCGTCGATCAGCTCGCCGATTCCGGGCATGCCCCAAGGCAAACCGGCAGGCGTGTCCTGTGTGCAACTGGACGAGCAGCAGCGCTGCCGCCTCTTTGGCCAGGCCGAACGCCCGGCGGTGTGCCGCCAGCTCATGCCCTCGCTGGAGATGTGCGGGCCAAAGGCCGATGGCGGCGCGCACGCCCGCGCCTGGCTCATGCGGCTGGAAGAATGGACGCGGCCAGGGTGACCAGGCCGACCTTGAGTCGCCAACGGGCAGGACGGCCTCGTTACACTTCTTTTCCATCCCTGCTCAGAAATCTCTTGCACAAAGGGGCTGGGCCACCTACATTAGCTGTCTTGCAGCAATTTTTGCTTACCCGTGCTGCAAGCAGGTTCGATCCGGGCAGCGGTACCCCAAAACCGCACACCTCCACTGCACGCCACGTCACTGTGCGCTCTTCGGTGGTCTGACTTTTCCCCAGGCAAGCTTCACTCCCGCAACCTTGACACGGTTGCCATTGCCCATGTTCCGTTGCCTGTTGCGACGACATGAATCCGGGCCCCCTGTGCCCAAAAAATCACTGTTCTTCATGTCATTTGCCAGTACCCATCCGTTCGCCGTCGGCGAATTCCGGATCACACCGCTCAGCCGTTCCAACGGGAGCAATCAACACACCGCCCTGCTGTCCATACAAAGAGGCCGAGGCAGCCAGACACATGACCGTGTCTACACCTTCAAGCCCGAATTCAAGACCCAGGACAGCGCCCTGATGTATGCCGCCGCACAAGGCCGCTACTGGCTGCTCAACCCCAACTCACTGGCCTGAAACCCAAAACTCCAGGAGGCCCTATGGCCAAGGAAGAACTCATCGAAATGCAGGGCAAGGTGGATGAAATGCTGCCGGACACCCGTTACCGCGTGACCTTGGACAACGGTCACCAGTTGATTGCCTACACCGGCGGCAAGATGCGCAAGCACCGAATCCGCATTCTGGCGGGCGACAACGTCACGCTGGAGATGTCGCCCTACGACCTCTCCAAAGGCCGGATCACATTCCGCCACATCGAAAACCGCCAGCCCCGCGCTGCGGGAGCGCCCGCCTTTAAACGCAAGCGCTGAATTCCTTCACAACATGTTTTTAACCTGCGCCCACCCTTTCGCAGGGCGCTTTTTCTGAAAGGCTCCAAAATGAGCAACAAACTTTACGTCGGCAACCTGTCTTACGCGGTCCGTGACGAGGACCTCCAACAACAGTTTTCTTCTTTCGGTCAGGTCCAATCGGCCAAGGTCATGATGGAGCGTGACACTGGCCGCTCCAAGGGCTTTGGCTTTGTGGAGATGGCCAGCAGCCAGGAAGCTGAAGCCGCCATTCGTGGCATGAACGGCCAGAACATGGGCGGCCGTGACCTGACGGTCAATATCGCCCGTCCGATGGAAGCGCGTGCCCCCGGCAACGGCGGCTACGGTCGTGGCTACGGCGACTCCCGTCGCAACAGCTATTGATCTGTCACTGATGACCTGAAAAAGCCAGCGCAAGCTGGCTTTTTTGCGTGCGAATCAGCAAATCAGGCTGATGCGCCTTCCCTTTGATGCTTGTGCATAATGCTTACGTTTGCATTAAAAACATACTGTGCACAACATCGGAAAAAAGCCCATGCAAAAGACTTTGAACAGCCAGATGGCGACATTGTTCGCTGCTTTGTGCCTGACAGGCACCGCCTTGGCCCAGACCGCCGTGCTGCGAGAGCGTCCACCGCCACAGGTGGACACCGAGGCCGAGATCATGCGTCAAGCCACACTGCCTTTCGTGGGGGTCGAGCCTGGCGTGGTGCGTGATCAACGCACGTCGCTGGAGTGGATGCGCTGCAGCATGGGCCAGGACTGGAGCCAGAAATACAAGATTTGCGAGGGTGAGCCGGAGAAATACACCTTTTCTGGTGCCCAGGACATTGCCCGCCGGCTCAACCAGGCCGGGGGCTACAACGGCAAAACCGACTGGCGTGTCCCGACTCGAGACGAGCTGATCACACTGGTAGTCTGTACCAAAGGGCGATCGGGCAATATGTGCACCGCCGGTTCTTCGAGCCCGACGATTGCACAAACGGTATTTGCACGCGGAACCGACGAGCACTGGTACTGGACCTCTTCGGTGTTTGCAGGCAACGCCGGTTTTGGCTGGTACGTGGATTTCACGGATGGCGAATCCAGTGATGGCGAGCGCACCGGTGCCGGTGCCGTTCGCCTGGTGCGCACCAGCAAATAAGGTGTTTTCTTCTGCAAGCACTGGCGCGCGATATCGCGGGAGCGTTCCAGCAACACAGTGAAGCATTCGGTGGCCCAGCACCAGGATGGCGTCGAGGCTGGCGTGGTCAATGTTCCAGCTGACCCGTCCGCTTACCATCTTTGCGAATGATTAGGAATTTCCTAATGGTTGCCAAAGATTCAATTTCGCCAGCGCACTGTCAGCCTGCTTCGAGCACCCGCATTTCGATCTGAAGACCTGCAACTGTGGCCATGCTCACCAGCGCATCAAGGCCGAACAGGTTGATCTTGCCGCGCATCAGGTCCGAGACGCGCGGCTGAGTGACGCCCAAGAGCTTGGCGGCCTGTGCCTGGCTCATTTCGGTACGGCTGAGGTGGTTTTTTAGTGCCGTCATCAGGACGGAGCGCAGCTTCATGTTTTCTGCTTCTTCCGGGGTGTCCTCGATGGCATCCCAGACACTGGGAAATTTCTTGAGTGGAACCATCGTCAACCAATACCAGCAAGGTCACTTGGCCGACCAAAAAACAACGGCCCCGTGAGGAGCCGCTGTGTGATGACCGCGTTGTGCAGTACGGTGTATAGCCGAGTCTGGTGCCATCACGCCACCATTGTATGAGTTACGTGATCGTAACCAGCACCGCCCCTTCATAGTTGTTGCCGCTAATGCAGCGCTCAGCGCAAAAACAGCGTCTGAAAAGTGGCTGCGTTTGCGGCGCGCACCAGCCCGAGGTAAGGCCCCGTTCAGTTACTCCTTTTCGGTGGCCACTGCCTGCGGGCATGGACCACGTTGACGATCTCCACCAGATCGGGCGACTCACGGTAGAACACGATGTAGTTGCTTTGCACGATCAGCTCGCGCAAGCCCTTGACGCGAAGCGATGGCTTGTAGAGGCCGGGGTGATCCGCAAGCTTGTCGGCCTTGGCCGCGATCTCGTCTTTCAGCTCTTGGGCTGCGTTAGGGTTATCGTCCGCAATGAAGGCCACGATCTCCACCAGATCGGCGATGGCCTGCGGACGCCACTCAAGACGCGGCCTTGCTTGCAAGCGACTTCCTTTTTGAGTCGATTCGGGCCTGCACCTCTTCCATAACTTGACGGTGCGGGATATTGGGCCGTGGGTCGGCCAGCGATTGGGCCACCTTCTCGCGCACCCAATCGGTGTGCGCCTTGGCCTCAAAAGCGCTTCGCATCCGCTCGGCGGCATCGGGCCTCACGCGGCTTGTCTTGATCGCCTGGGGGTCAAAATCGGTGGCATTGACGTTGTATTGGGAAATCCCAATCTCCTTAAGGTAAGAGACAAGGGTTTCAAACTTGCGGAACGTCCGCACGGCCCCCCGCCTGGCGGCAAGTGCACGCTCGGTCGTGCCGTACCGGACGACGACGCCCCAGCCACGACCGTGGCCAATGACATCGGTGCCGTGCACGGCTCCAGCCTCCACAAGGTGGGCCAGCGTCGTATGGTCGATGGTGTCTGCTGTAATTGCCATGACTGCATCTTTTGGTGAATGAATAATCACTGTGATTGTGGCCGACGACTTATAAATAGGCAAACAGCCCTCCGGGGCTTGCCCAATCCTCACAACGCCGCCCTTCATGCCACGGCCTGAGCATCCTGGCGCATGGGCTGATCGAGCCGCAACCCCACCCGCAGACCCCGTCCCTCGTCACCGGCATCCAGGCTCAGCACGGCACCCAGGATGCGTGCGTACTCCGCCACAATGGCCAGCCCCAGCCCGGCACCCTGGCCCAGGGCTTCTCCGGCAGGCCCCTGTGCCCAGCGCCGGAGCAGGTTTTCGCGCTCGGCCAAGGCCAGGCCGGGGCCGTTGTCGAGCACCGACAGGCTCACGCCGCCACCCGGCTGCACCGAGACCTCCACCGTGATGCGGGCCGGGGCCGCGTCCGGTGGCTGGCCGTAGCGCAGAGCGTTGTCGATCAGGTTGTCGAGCACGCCTTCGAGCAGGGCACGCTGCGCCCAAACCGTCACCGGCGCGTCCAGGCCGCAAGCGCCCATACCCAAGTCCATATCCACCCCCAGGTCGACTCCCAGGCTGTCGGCACGCGGCAGGTGGCGCAGCAGGGCCTCGCGCACCACCTCGTCCAGGCGCAAGGCCTGGGGCTGCAGCACCTCGCGTGCCTCTTGCGCCAGCGCCAAGGCCAGCAACTGGTCAATCAGGTGGCTGGCCCGCTCCTGGCTGCGGGCAATGCCGACGAGCTGTTCGCGCCAGACCTGCGGGTCCGTCTGCGAGAGACCGTATTCGGTCAGCGCCCGGATGCCCGCCAGCGGCGTGCGCAGTTCGTGCGCCACATTGCCGGCAAACTCTTTCTGGCTGCGCACCGTGCGGGCCACACGTTCGAGCAGGGCATTGATGGCGTGGCCCAGTTGCTGCACATCGCGGGTGCGGCCCGAAACCGCCACCGGCGTGAGGTCGCGCGCGTCACGGCGGGCCACCGCACGCTCCAGGTCCATCAGGGGCTGCACATCCTCCTGGATGGCGCGGCGCAGCCACAGCGCCAGCAAGCCCAGGAGCAGGATTTGCGGCGCGATCGAGAAAAACAGAAGCTGGTCAAAGTGGCTGTTGCGGCTGCGCGTGGTCTGACCCACCACCACCTTGAAAGGCACAGGTTGCGAGCGTGCCAGGACAACCGCCCGCAGGGGCTGGTTCTGAAAATCGAGCTCGGTAAAGACCGGGGCATGGCGACGGGGCAAAGCCGGAAGGACCAGACCGGGGTGACCGGCCAGCAGGCGGCCATCGTCCAGGTAGACCGCAAAATACATCGACTCGTTCTGGTCAAAGAGCAGGGTGCTCATTTCAGCGGCGGTCAGGCCCAGGGTCAAGCCGCCGTCTTCGGCATGGCGCACATGGGTTGCCACCGCATAGGCGTCGTCGAGCAGGGCGCGGTCAAAGGCCTGCTGGGTAAAGTGGCGCGCCACGTACAACGCCACCAGCACGCCGAGCAGCCAGGTCAGGGCCAGGGGGCCAATGACATGGCGCAAAAGCCTCAGGCGCAAGGAGGGCAGGGCGTTCATGCCGGGCTTTCGGTGTCGCCTTCTTCTTCGACGCGGTAACCCAAGCCCCGCAGCGTGCGGATGCAGGCACCCGAGCCGACCAGCTTCTTGCGCAGACGCGAGATAAAGGCCTCCAGGGCGTTGTCGGCCAGGGCATCGTGCAGGTCCGAGAGTTTGGCCGACAGGTCCTTTTTGCTCACGGCGCGCCCGGGGGGGCAAAGCAGTTCGGCCAGCACTTCGTACTCGCGCGCGGGCAGGCTCAGCTCCTGCCCGTCAACCGTGACCCGCCGCGCCGGGCGTTCGAGCTGCAGGCGGCCGATCTGGACCCGATCGTCCGTGCCCTGGCTGCGGCGCACCAAGGCACGCAAACGGGCTTCGACTTCGGCCAGCTCAAACGGCTTGCCCAGGTAGTCGTCGGCCCCGGCGTCCAGGCCGGCGATGCGTTCGTCGGTGCGGTTGCGGGCCGTGAGCACCAGCACGGGCGTCTTGTCGCCGCGCGCACGCAGCTCGCGCAGCAGGGCCAGGCCGCTGCCCAGAGCACTGCCGGGCCGGGGGCCAAGTGGCAGGTTCAAATCCAGCAGCACGGCGTCGAAGGGCTGCACACGCCACCAATGGGCAGCGGTGGCCAGGTCACCGGTCGCCTCCACACGGTGGCCGTGGCCTTGCAGGCTGCGCTGCATCACGCTTTGCAGCACAGGATCGTCTTCGACCAGGAGGATGCGCATGGGCAGAGGGGGGTGATGAAGGCCTGCAAGTCAGGTGGTGGTCAGGCCGCCTCCTGGATAAACAGGGCATGAGGATACGACACTTGTCTTTGCCCTGCGGCCTGCTCGCGCTGGGCTTGCAGGCCGCGCCCCTGGCGGCGCAGGCGCAGAACCCGCCGCCCCTGGTCAGCGCGGGTCCGCGTGCGGCCGCCGCTTCGGGCACCGTGCTGACGCTCGAACAGGTGCTGCAGGCGGCACGGCACAACCCCGATGCACTGGCCGCGCAGCGTGCCGCGCAGGCGGCCCGCGCAGAAGTGCGCATGGCCGACCGGCCGCCCGCGCCCGTGCTGTCGGCGGGTGTGGCGTCGATCGATATGCGCAACGGGACCGGCGGCGGCGGCTTCTGGACCCAAAGACGGCTGGACAAATCGCTCGGCCTGGACTGGACCTGGGAGCGCGGCCACAAGCGCGAGTTGCGCGCGCAAGCCGCCGAGCGCACTGCCCGCGCGGTGGCCGCCGACGGGCAGGACACACGGGTGCTGCAGCAAATAGGCGCACTGGGCGCTTTTTATGAACTGCTGGCCGCTCAGGAGCGGCTGCAAACCTTGCAGGAACTGGCCAACAGTGCCCGCAGCCTGGCCAGCAGCGCCGAGCGGCGGCTGCGCGCTGGCGATCTGTCCGCCCAGGAGACCGCCCGCACGCGCATCGAAGCGGGCCGCGCCGAAGCCGACTTGCAGTCGGCCCAGCTGCTGCATCAGCAGGCCATGCAGGCGCTGGCCACCTGGACGGGCCAAAGCGTGCCTGCTGGCGGCTGGCGTGCCGTCGGCGGCTGGCCGACCGCCTTGCCCGCCGTCGCGCCCACAGACCTGGAGGCGCTGATCGAGCAGCGCCCCGATGTGCTGGCAGCACGCGAACGGCTGGCCGCGCTGGAAGCCGCCTTGCAGGGTGCGCTGGCCTTGCAGCATGCGGACCCGACATTGGGTGCCACTTTTGACCACTTTCCGACCGGCGAAAAGACCGACCGGCTGCTGGCGGTGCGGGTTTCGCTGCCGATCAACGGGTTTTCCCGCTTCGACGGCGAGATCCGTCGCGCCCTGGCCCAAAAAGACCAGGCCCAGGACCTGCTCGACAAGACCCGCATCCAGGCCCGTGCCGAGTTGCTGGGGCTTCTGAGCGCCTGGCAAAGCCAGAGCGAGCGGCTGCAAGGCTACGAAAACAGCATCCTGCCGCAGGCGCGGCAGGTGGCCACCCAGGGCGAGCTGGCCTACAGCAAGGGGGGGCTGAGCCTGACCGACCTGCTGGACGCACGCCGGACCCTGCGCACCACCGAGCTCGAAGCCACCGGTGTGCGCTACGAACACGCACGGGCGCAGGGTGCCTGGCAGTTGCGCACCGCCCCCTGAAGCCGATTGACGACACCCCCAAAGCACCTGATGGCCCATTCCATGCGTCCCCTGATCCCTCCTCTGACCCCTTCCCTGATGGCTCCCCTGGGCCTGACCCTGCTGGCCCTGCTGTCCGCCTGCCAGGACGCCGCCCTGCCGCCGGCCGCCCCGCCGTTGCCGATCATCGAAAACCAGCAACTGCGTTACCCGGCGCAGCACCCGCAACTGCCCTTGCTGGTGACGCAAACGGCCAAAGCCTCCAGCGCATTCGAGGTGGAACTTCCGGCGCGTCTGGTCTGGAACGAAGAGCGCACCCAGCGCATCTACCCGGCTTTTGCCGGTCGCGTCAGCCGCATTGCGGCCGATGTGGGGAGCCGGGTGCGTGCAGGCCAGGTGCTGGCCGAGCTGGCCTCGCCGGAGTTTGGTGCCGCCCAGGCCGACACTTCGCGTGCGCAGGCCGAGGCCCGCCTGGCAGCGCAAGGCCTGCAACGCCAGCGCGAGCTGTTTGAGGCCGGGGTGGTCGCGCGCAAGGACCTGGAACAGGCCGAAGCCGAAGCCGCGCGCGCCCAGGCCGAAGTGGCCCGTGCCCAGGCCCGGACCCGCCTGTACGGAGGCAGTGCCGACGTCAACCAGATGCTGGGCATGCGCAGCGAGATGGCCGGCACGGTGGTCGAGCGCAACCTCAACCCGGGCCAGGAGCTGCGGCCCGACAACACCGGCGCGCCCTTGTTCGTGGTCACCGACCCCAGCAGCCTGTGGGTGCAGATCGACGCCCATGAGGCCGACTTGCGTGACCTCCGTCCGGGGGCCAGGGTCCAGTTGCAGGTGCCGGTGCTGGGCGATACGCCGTTTGAGGCCACGGTGAGCGCCGTGACCGACCAGATCGACCCGGCCACCCGCACGATCAAGATTCGCGCCACCGTCGCCAACCCGCAACGCCTGCTCAAGAGCGAGATGCTGGCCAAGGTTCGGTACGCCCGCAACGTCGGCCAGAGTGTGGAAGTGCCCGCCTCGGCTGTCTTTCTGCGCGACAGGGAGCATTACGTGTTTGTTCAGCCCTCGCCCGGTGTGTTTGAGGCCCGCGATGTGAAGGTGCTGGTCGAGGGCGCACAAAAGGTGCTGCTCAGCCAGGGCCTGCAGCCCGGTGAACAGGTGGTGGTGCAAAACGGCCTGTTGCTGGCGCGCGAGCTGCGCATTGCCCGCGAGGCGGCCGAGGTCAGCCGTGCCAACACGGGGCCGACGAAGTGAAGAAGCTGATCCATTACGCGCTCAACCAGCCCCTGTTCATCGTGCTGGGCACCCTGCTCTTTGCCATGGGAGGGGTGATTGCCTTCAAGAATCTGTCGGTGGAGGCTTTCCCGGACGTGACCGACACCCAGGTCACCGTCATTGCGCTTTATCCGGGCCGGGCCGCCGAAGAGGTGGAAAAGCAGGTCACGCTGCCGATCGAGGTGGCGCTGGCCGGGCTGCCCAATGCCATTCGGGTGTTTTCGCACACCCAGTTCGGGCTGTCGTTCACGGTGGTGACCTACAACGACAACGCCGACGTCAACATCGCCCGGCAGCAGGTCAATGAGCGCTTGCGCGGGGTGGACCTGCCGCCCGGGGTGGAGGCCAACATCGCGCCCAACGCCACACCGGTGGGCGAGATCATGCGCTACCGCCTGCGCGGTGACGGCAAGACCACCACCGAGCTGCGCACGCTGGAGGACTGGGTGGTTGAGCGGGCGTTGCGCCAGGTGCCGGGGGTGGCCGATGTGGTGGCCATGGGCGGCTTCATCAAGCAATACGAGGTTCAGCCTGACCTGGAGAAATTGCGCGCACACCGGCTGACGTTCCAGAATCTGCTGGAGGCACTGGGGCGCGGCAACTCGAACGCGGGGGGCAGCTATGTGGCTCAGGGCCTGCAGCAATTTGCCATCCGCGGCATTGGCTTGTTGCGCTCGGCCGAGGAGATCGGTCAGGTGGTGGTGGCCACACGCCAGGGCACACCGATCCTGGTGCGCGATGTGGCCGATGTGAAGATCGGGGCCGTGCCACGGCTGGGCACCGTGGGCCAGGACATGGACAACGATGTGGTCACCGGCATCGTGGTCATGCGCAAGGGCGAGAACCCCAGCGTGGTGCTCAAGGGCGTCAAGGACAGGATCCGCGAACTCAATGAGCGCGGCCTGCCCGCAGGCGTGCAGGTGGTGCCTTTTTATGACCGGACGTGGCTGATGGACAAGACACTCTCAACGGTGTTCCGCAACCTGGTCGAAGGTGCCCTGCTGGTGTCCCTGGTGCTCTATGTCTTCCTGTCGAGCCTGCGCGCCAGCCTGACGGTGGTGGCGGTGATTCCACTGGCCTTGCTCTCGACCTTCATGGGGCTCAAGCTCATGGGCATCCCGGCCAATCTGCTGAGCCTGGGGGCCATGGACTTCGGCATCATCGTGGACGGGGCGGTCATCGTGGTGGAAAACATCATGCACCGCCTGGCCGAGCGCGGCGAGGGCATGAACGAAAAGGAGCGCAGGACGCTCATCACCGAAGCCACCAACGAAGTGGGCCGCCCCACCCTGTTTTCGATGCTCATCATCATTGCCGCGCACATTCCGATTTTTGCGCTGCAACGCCATGAAGGCCGCATCTTCCAGCCCATGGCGCTGTCCGTCACGGCCGCGCTCATCGGCTCGCTGCTGTTCTCGCTCACGCTGGTGCCCCTGCTGAGTTACTGGACGCTGCGCAAACGCCTGCCCCACTCGGACAACCGGGTCGTCTCTCGCGCCAAGAAAATCTATGCCCCGGTGCTGGACTGGGCCTTGGCCCATCGACGTAAAGTGGTCGGCATCGCCATCGGCTGCTTTGCGCTGGCGATGGTGAGTGCCTCCCGGCTGGGTTCGGAATTTTTGCCCGAACTCAATGAGGGCACGATCTGGGTCAATCTGCGACTGCCAGCGAGCGTCTCCAATGACGAGGCCACGCGCATCCTGCGCCAGGTCCGCCAGACGCTGCTGTCCATCCCCGAGGTGCGCACCACGGTGTCCAAAGCCGGCCAGCCCGAAGACGGCACCGACCCCAAGACCATCAGCATGGCCGAGGTGTTTGTGGATCTCAAGCCTGCGCAGCAGTGGCGAGCCGGACTCACGCGCGAACGGCTGATCGAAGAAATGGACCACGCGGTCTCGGCCCTGCCGGGCATGGAGCCGACCTTCTCGCAGCCCATTCGCGACAACGTGCTCGAATCCATTTCGCAGATCGATGGCCAGATCGTGATCAAGGTGGCGGGCGATGATCTGGCGGTGCTGCGTCAGACCACCGAGGCGATCGAGCGCGAGATCAAGCAGGTGCGCGGTGTCAGTCGCGCCGAGATCGACCGACAGGGCGACCTGCCACAACTGCTGATCAACATCCAGCGCGAGCAGGCGGCCCGCCATGGCCTGAACGTCGGTGATGTGCAGGACGTGATCGAAGCGGCGCTCGCGGGCAAGGGGGCCACCACCCTCTGGGAAGGCGAACGCCGCTTTGATGTGGCCGTGCGCCTGCCCGCCGACCGGCGCACCATTGCCGAGCTGCCGTCCATCCCGATCCCGCGCCCCGAAGGGGGGTTTGTCAACCTCGGGGCGGTCAGCCAGATCGAGCAGGTCAGCGGCGCGATGAACATCGCCCGCGAGTCGGGGCGCCGCACCATGGCCATCGGCATTTTCATCAAGGGCCGTGACATGGGCTCGGTGGTGGCCGACATGAAGCAACGCGTGGAGGCCAAGGTCAAAGTGCCGGAGAACTATGCGGTCAATTGGTCCGGTGAGTTCGAGAACCAGGAACGCGCCATGCAGCGGCTGTCGGTGGTGGTGCCCATTTCATTGCTGCTGATCTTCGTGCTGCTGTTCGACGCTTTCAGCTCTTTCAAGTCGGCCACGCTGATCCTCATCAACGTGCCGCTGGCCCTGATTGGCGGCTTTGTGGCCTTGTGGTTGTTCCGTATCCCGCTGTCGGTGTCGGCAGCGATTGGCTTTATCGCCCTGTCGGGGCAGGCGGTGCTCAATGGCGTGGTGATGCTGTCGGTGTTCCAGCAACTGCGCAATGCCGGTTACAGCGTCCTTGATGCGGTCAAGGAAGGGGCGATGCAGCGCCTGCGCACAGTACTGATGACCGCCATGCTGGCCGCCCTGGGCTTGCTGCCGATGGCCCTGAGCCACGACATCGGTTCCGAAACCCAGCGACCGCTGGCGATCGTGGTGATTGGCGGCCTGATCACGGCCACCCTGCTCACGCTGGTGGTTTTGCCCGTGCTGTATGTGGCCTGGTTTTCCAAAGACAAACTGAAAGACCCGAACGCCTGATGAAGCCCTCGCGCCCTGCGGGGGCGGGTCTTTCAGGCCAGACCGATTGGTGACGGTGCGCGCTGCACGATCAGGCTGAACAATCTTTCGTATTCGGCGGGGTGCGGGTAGTTACCGCTCAGCGGATCGGCGTTCTTCTCGAAGGCGGCATCGATTTCGGCCCAATCCTCGGCGCTCAGGGCCTTTTCGGCTTCAGGCAGGATGACCTGCTCTTCCAGCTTCATGTGGTCGAGGTAGAAATCAAGGTAAGGGCCAAAGGCTTCGACAAAAGCCGCGCGGCGTGAATCGCCCATGAGTTCCCAGGCCAGCAACAGGTGCTGCAGCTCCCGGGCGGCTTTTTCGCTGTGCATGTGAAAGCGTTCAAGGCGATCGACGGCGCCCAGCACCTGGGGCGAGGCCTTGACGACTTTGGGAAACAGCAAATTTGATTCCTTGGGGTGGTGCAGGCGCTCGGGGTATTCATCGATATAGAACAGCATGGCGCGCAGCACATCAAAGAAGTGCTTGCCTTGCTCATGGGGTCCGCGCTCGACCATCATCCGCATGGACTGGAGCATGGCGGCAAGTGAGGCGTGTTCATCTCGGATGATCTGCAAACTTCGGGGCGTGCCCATGGTGTGTCTCCTGTGTCGGACACCAGTGTGCAAAAACCGGCCGCCGTGCTTGCTGACGCAAGTCAAGCAAGCACGGCTTAGTGCGCCGCTGGCGCGCGGTACCGCCAGCGCTTGAGCAGCAAGGCGTTGGCCATGACGCTGACCGAGCTCAGCGCCATGGCGGCCCCCGCGATCACCGGGCTGAGGTAGCCCAATGCGGCCAGCGGAATGCCGGCCGTGTTGTAGGCGAAGGCCCAAAACAGGTTCTGGCGGATCTTGGCCACGGTGCGGGCCGAGATGTCGAGTGCCGCGCCGACCAGGGCGACGTCGCCGCGCATGAGCGTGATGCCGGCGGCGTGCATGGCCACATCGGTGCCGTTGCCCATGGCCAGGCCCACATCGGCGGCGGCCAGGGCCGGGGCATCGTTCACGCCGTCCCCCACCATCGCCACCCTGCGGCGACCCGCAGCACCGCCTGCCTTGAGCCGACTCACGGCTTGCGCCTTGTCCGCGGGCAGCACCTCGGCCAGCACCTCGCCGTCTTCGGGGCGCAAGCCCAGGCGTCGCGCCATGGCCTCGGCGGCAGCCCGGTTGTCTCCCGAGATCATGACCAGTTGCAAGCCGCGCTCGCGCAGGGCCTGCAGCGCCTCACGCGCACCGGCTTTGGGTTCGTCCCCAAAGGCCATGAGCAGGATGGCCTGCAGGCCGGCCGGTGTGCGCTCGGCCAGCGCCGACAGGCTGGCCCCCTGCTGCTGGAACTGCGCCACCTCGGCCTGCCAGAAGGGGGTTTGCAGGCCCTCCTCCTGCAGCCAGCGCAAGCTGCCCAAGAGCAGTTCGCGGCCGTCCACACGGGCCGTCACGCCGCGCCCGGGCACAGCCTGAACATCCTGGCAAGCGGGCAGGGCCATGCCCTGTGCCGCAGCGACCACCGCGCGTGCCAGGGGGTGTTCGCTGCCACTTTGCACGGCGGCGGCCAGGCTCAGTGTGGTCCTCGCGTCCTGGCCCGGTGCCACGGCCTGGCCGACCAGCCGGGGCTGGCCGACCGTGAGCGTGCCGGTTTTGTCAAAGGCCACCGTCTGGACCTTGTGCGCCGACTCCAGCGCCTGTGCGTCCTTGATCAGGATGCCGTTTTGCGCCGCCACGCCGGTGCCGGCCATGATGGCCGCTGGCGTGGCCAGCCCCAGGGCACAGGGGCAGGCGATCACCAGCACCGCCACCGCATGAATGAGCGCATGCTCATAGCCCGCCCCCAGCGCCAGCCAGACGAGCGCGGTGATGAGTGCAATTAACAGCACCACCGGAACGAAGATTTCGGCCACCCGGTCGACCAGGCGCTGCAGGGGGGCCTTGGCCGCCTGCGCGTCCTCCACCAGATGAATGATGCGCGAGAGCACCGTCTCGTGGCCGACCGCCGTGACCTGCATCTGCACACGCCCGTCGCCGTTGATGGAACCGCCCGTCACCTGCGCTCCGACGGCCTTGGCGACCGGCAGCGGCTCGCCGGTCAGCATCGATTCGTCGACCTGCGTGTGGCCTTCGCAAACCACGCCATCGACCGGGAAGCGCTCGCCCGGCCTGACGGCGAGCATGTCGCCGACCCGGACTTCGGCCACCGGCAGATCCTGCTCGCCTTCGTCGCTGACGAGGTGCGCCGTGTCCGGACGCAAAGCGTGCAGGGCGCGGATGGCTTCTGTGGTCTGCCGCTTGGCGCGGGCTTCGAGCCATTTGCCCAGCAGCACCAGCGTGATGACCACGGCCGAGCCTTCAAAGTAGAGGTGGGGCGCATGGCCCTCGTGGGCCGTCAGCCAGAGCCACACGGACAGCAGCCAGCCCGCGCTGGTCCCGATGGCCACCAGCAGGTCCATATTGCCTGTCAAGGCCCTGAGGGCATGCCAGCCGGCCTTGTAAAAACGCGCCCCCAAAATGAACTGCACCGGCGTGGCCAGCACAAATTGCAGCCATGCGGGCAGCATCCAGTGCTGGCCGGCCAGGTCGCCGAGCATGGGCAGGGCCAGAGGCAGGGACAAGGCCAGGCCCCAGGCCACGGGTGCAAATCCGGTCCAGGGGCCGGCCGTTTTCATGGATTCGGTCTCGCCTGTGGCGCGGGGCTCGTAACCGGCATCGCGAATGGCCCGACGCAACAACCCCTCAGTCACTTGCGCGCTGTTGTAGCGTACCTGCGCCGATTCGGTGGCCAGGTTCACCGAGGCACTGTCCACGCCGGGGACTTTGTTCAGGGCTTTTTCCACCCGCGCCACGCAGGACGCACAGGTCATGCCGCCAATGCCGATGTCGCTGGTTTGCTGCGAAGGGTTGATGTTTGTCATGCTCGGTGTGCGTTGCTGGCGTATGCTTGCAGCATACCGTCAAGGGTATGAATCGAGGATACACCCATGAAACAGGTTTTTGATGTCGATGGCATGAGCTGTGGACACTGCGTCAAGGCGGTAACCGCCGCCGTCAGGCAGCTCGACCCGCAAGCCCAGGTCCAGGTTGACCTTGCCGGCAAAAAGGTCGAGGTTGAATCCACGCAGTCGCGTGAGGCGCTTGCCAAGGCGATTGCTGACGAAGGTTACACCGTCGCCGTCTGATTTTTTTGTGCTGAAGGAGCGAGATCATGACCAAAAACGTAGGCGGCATTGACCGCATGGTGCGCATCGGCCTTGGGGCCTTGCTGGTGGGCCTGGCCGCGACCGGGCAGGTGGGGGCATGGGGCTGGTTGGGCCTGCTGCCGCTGGCCACCGGTGCCCTGGGCTGGTGCCCGCCCTACAGCCTGCTGGGCATCAATACCTGCAAAACCCGGCAATCGTCCTGAGGGTGCAGGATGGATGCCGCCATGCCGCAGGCCTTTGCGGGCTGCGGCATGATGGGGGCATGGACACCCGATCTGACCCTCCCGTGGTGCAACAGCCGCGCCATGCCGAAACCCTGATCACTGGCCGCCCCACCCGCGACGGTGCCGGCGTGCGGCTGACGCGTGTGCTCACCAGCGATCTGCAGCAACGCCTGGACCCTTTCCTGATGCTTGACCACTTTGCGAGCGATGACCCCAAGGACTACGGCGCCGGCTTTCCGGACCACCCGCACCGCGGGTTCGAGACCGTCACTTACATGATTGCCGGACGCATGCGCCACCAGGACAGCAACGGCGGCCAGGGCCTGCTGCAAAACGGGGGGGTGCAATGGATGACCGCCGGACGCGGTCTGGTGCACAGCGAAATGCCCGAGCAGGAAGAAGGCCGGATGGAGGGCTTTCAGCTCTGGCTGAACCTGCCTTCGCACCAGAAAATGTGTGCCCCCGGGTACCGTGACATCCAGAGCCAGGAGATTCCCGAGCTGAGAACGCCCGAAGGGGTGCGGGTTCGGGTGATTGCAGGCCAAAGCCATGGGCTAAAGGGTGCCATGCACCGCCCGGCCAGTCAGTACCCGACCGACGCCTTGTTTCTTGACCTTCATTTCAGTGGCCCCCAAAGCTTCAGCCAGCCACTGCCCGCCCGGTACAACGCTTTTGTGCTTGTGTACCGTAGCGAGCTCGACGTGCAGGGTGCACACAGCCAGTCAAGGGTGCCTGTGCAGCGCATGGCGATATTGGCCAATGAAGGCGATGGGGTGACGCTGTCGGGCCAGGCAGGCACCCGTGCTTTGCTCATTGCAGGTCAGCCGCTGAACGAGCCGATTGCGCAGTACGGCCCTTTTGTGATGAACACCCGCGAAGAACTGATGCAGGCGGTGCACGACTTCCAGTCCGGCAGACTCGGCCGCTGAAACCTGTCCAAACATGGCTTTACAAAACTCTGCACAGCCGCTGTACAGGGCTTACATCTGCGGCGCAGACTGGTGTTCAACCCGATGACGGTCGTCTTGGGTCTTTTTTTCAGGAGCACACCATGAAATCACTGCACACTTCTTTTGTCACTACCGCTTTGCTGGCGAGCCTGGCGGGTTCGGCCATGGCCCAAATGGGGCCGGGTGGCCAACACAGCCATGAACACCGCGAAGGTCAGCACGGCATGCGCGCTGAAAAGATGCGCGAGCATGGGCAGGCCCGCCACCAGCAGCACCTGAGCGAACTCAAGGGCAAGCTGAATCTGCAGCCCGGACAAGAAGCCGCGTGGAAGGCTTTTGCCGACGGCATGCCAGCCCATACACACGGTAGCGCCAGGCCAGAGCGCGCCGCCATGGAAAAAGCCAGCACGCCCGAGCGCATCGAGCGGATGCAGGCACAACATGCACAACACAGCGCAGAGATGAAAAAACGCGCAGATGCCACGCTGGCTTTGTATGCGACGCTGAACCCGGAGCAGAAGAAAATCTTTGATGCCGAAACAGCCCACGGCATGGGCAGCGGCGGCCGGCGCGGTCACCACTGAGCGGGGGTGATTGACATGGGTCAAGTCGCGGTGCTCTCGGCCCGCTAAGCTGGACGCATGTCATTCAGACCAGATTCTGGCGGGCGCAACAGGCCCCATAGGGTGTTGCCGCCCATCCTTGCGATTGAGCCGGACCAGCCCCTGCGCTGGCTGGTGCTGGGTTTTCGTGACCTCACCCGCAACCCCTGGCTGAGCCTGGCTCACGGCCTGCTGATGACCCTCTCGGGCTGGTGCATCACCTGGCTGGCCTTTGATCAGTTCTGGCTGCTGGTCGGCCTGATTTCCGCCTTCATGGTGGGTGCGCCTGTGCTCGCCACCAGCCTGTATGCGATGAGTCGCGCCATCGAGCGGGGCGCGCCCGTCACGCTGCGTTTGCTGATCCAGACCTGGACACGTTGGCAGATCCGGTTGCAGGCACAGCCGGAGAGCTACTGGGCGCTGATTCGTTTTGGCCTGCTGCTGAGCCTGGCGGCCATCGGCTGGGTCGTCACTTCGTCGGCTTTCATCCATCTGATGGCTCCCGTCCCGATCCAGACACCGATGGACTTTGTGCGCCATATCGTGGCGAGCCAGAACCACCGGCTCTTTGAAGTCTGGATGGTGCTCGGTGGCCTGATGGCGGCTCCGGTCTTTGCTTCGAGTGTGGTGTCGATGCCGATGCTGCTGGACCGCCGGGTGACCGTGCTGCAAGCCGTTCTGACCAGTTGGAAGGCGGTGCTGAGCTACCCGGTGACGATGGCACTGTGGGCCTTTGTGCTCATGGCCTTCACCCTGCTGGGCATTTTTTCGCTTTACTTTGGTTTGATCGTGGTGGTGCCCATGCTCGGCCATGCGAGCTGGCATGCCTACCGTGAACTGGTGGATGTGCGGGCCCTGCCGCCGCGTCTGGACGAACAGGAAAGCCAGGCGTGATGGGCTTTACGGAAGAACAATTCGCCTGGTTTGGACTGACCATTGGAGTCGGGGCCTTCATGCTCTACATGCTCTTCATCATTGGGCAGTTGGCCTGGGAGTCCAAAGCAGGGAAGTTCGGCACTTTTGTCATTTTTCTGGGCCTGGCCTTCGGCATGGTGGGTTTCATAGCCAAAGGCGTCATTCAGTGGCTCATCGACGCGCACTGACGCGCATTGACGCCTCAAAAATAAATTTCTGGACAAAGCTGTGGATAAAAAGAGCGCAAGCTCCTGCTTATCCACAGGAAATGGTGCGGCAGGCCACTTGTTCATGTGCGCGTGACAACAGAAAAGCAGACTGGCCCACAACTTCAATCGGTCGGCAAGTGCTTGATCTTCATGAAGAAAAAGGCCTTGTCCACACCAAAGTGCTGCCTTTATCTACTACGACTAATTTGAAATCCATTCAATAAAGAGAGACAGAACAAAGGCCAGAGGCGAGACAAGGCGGGGCTGTTAAGATTTGACCTTTCCTGCTTTTGCCCATGCCCATTTCCTCCGACAGCCTTGCCGCCTACGACATCAAGAGCGCCGACCTGCCTTTGCTGGCTTTTCAGCTCAAGACGGCCGATCTGCAGGCTGTGGGGCAAGCCTTGCAGGCGCAGTTGGCCGAAAGCCCCGGATTTTTTGACCACGATCCCGTCCTGATTGATCTGAACAGCCTGCCCGCCGACGCGGGGACCCTTGATTTTTCAGTGTTGCTGCCCCTGCTGCGCCAGCACGGGCTCAGACCGGTGGGCATCAAGACCAATCAACAAGCCTGGTTGCAGGCCGCCCTCGATGCAGGCCTGGTGCCGGCCGATGATGCGCGCATCCGTCGCCAGGCCGCTGCGACTGCCATTCAGGCGCCAGCGCCATCGCCATCGCCAGCGCCATCGGTCCCGATGAATGCCGTGGTGCTGGACAAGCCCCTGCGCTCAGGTCAGCAGTTTTATGCCAAAGGACATGACCTCATCGTCCTGTCCATGGTCAATCCCGGCGCTGAAGTGATTGCCGATGGCCACATCCACGTT
This sequence comes from uncultured Limnohabitans sp., assembly GCA_964431215.1. GTDB lineage: Bacteria > Pseudomonadota > Gammaproteobacteria > Burkholderiales > Burkholderiaceae_C > Limnohabitans_A. The sequence goes on along the minus strand of CAYSIY010000005.1, from coordinate 2,383 downwards.
TATGCCCCGCTGCGCGGCAAGGCGATTGCCGGAGCGCGTGGTTTTACGGGTGCCCGCATCTTTGCTCAAGGCATGGATCCGGAGCTGATCTCGATTGCGGGGGTTTACCGCACCAGCGAGCCTCCTTTGCCCGCCTCGGTGCGCGGCCAGGCAGCCCATGTGAGCTTGCAAAGCACTTCCGATGGCGACAAATTGCTGATCATTCCGATTCCAGGCTGAGTTCCCCGCTTTTTCATCTTCCTGAGCAGAAAGAAAACCCATGGCAAAAATCGTTGTAGTGACCTCCGGCAAGGGCGGTGTGGGCAAAACCACCACCAGTGCCAGTTTCGCCACCGGTCTGGCCCTCAAGGGCTTCAAGACCGCTGTCATTGACTTTGACGTGGGCCTGCGCAACCTTGACCTGATCATGGGTTGCGAGCGCCGTGTGGTCTATGACTTCATCAACGTGATCCACGGCGAGGCCAATCTCCATCAGGCGCTGATCAAGGACAAGCAGTGCGAAAACCTGTTTGTGCTGGCCGCCTCGCAGACCCGCGACAAGGACGCACTGACCCAGCAAGGCGTCGAGAAGGTGCTCAAGGACCTGCAGGAGATGGGCTTTGACTACATCGTCTGCGATTCGCCAGCGGGCATCGAGACCGGTGCGCTGATGGCCATGCACTACGCCGATGAGGCCCTGGTGGTGACCAACCCGGAAGTCTCTTCGGTGCGCGACTCCGATCGCATCCTGGGCATGCTGGGCAGCAAGACCCGGCGCGCGATCGAGGGACTTGAGCCCGTCAAGGAGCATCTGCTGATCACCCGCTACAACCCCAGCCGCGTGGAAGACGGCCAGATGCTGTCGTTGCAGGACATTCAGGACATTCTGCGCATTGAGCTGATCGGGGTGATTCCCGAGAGCGAAAGCGTGCTGCAGGCGTCCAACCAGGGGACGCCGGTCATTCACATGGCTGCAACCGATGTGGCCGAGGCTTACAAGGATGTGATTGACCGCTTTCTGGGCGAAGACAAACCGATGCGCTTTACTGAGGCCGAAAAGCCCGGTTTGTTCAAGCGCATCTTCGGAGGCAAGTGAGCATGTCCATCTTGACCTTTCTTCTGGGCGAGAAGAAAAAGACGGCCAGTGTCGCCAAGGAGCGTTTGCAAATCATCCTGGCGCACGAGCGCAGTGGCCGCCATGCGGCCGAGCCGGACTATCTGCCTGAGCTGCAGCGTGAGCTGCTGGCGGTGATCGGCAAGTACATCAAGATCGATCCTGAGGACATCAAGGTCCATCTGGAGCGTCAGGACAACCTTGAAGTCCTGGAAGTCAAAATCGAGCTGCCCGAGATGCGCTGATTCCAGAGGGGGTCATGCCCGCAATGGCTTGATCTGATCAATGTCATGCCCGACGGGATCGGGCATCCATCGCTTGCATGGACCCCGGATCAAGTCCGGGGTGACGTCGGGCGTGGCCTTGTGCCCGGGGTGACGTCGTGAGTGGCCTTCTGCCCAGGGTGACGTCGTGAATGGCTTTGTGCCCAGGGTGCTCTGTGTACGCGACAAGCAGCAGGTCATCACTGCCCCAGCAAATATTTCCACTGCTGCTGAGCAGCCTGCAGGTTGCGTTCTTTCACATGGCCGAAGCCCTTGATGCTTTCGGCGACACGGGCAATTTCGACCGCCTTGGCGTGGTTGTCGGTATTCAATGAGCCCAGCAAGTTTTCCAGCATGGCCATGTATTGGCCGATCAGGGCGCGCTCGGTGCGGCGCTCTTGTGTGTAGCCGAAGACATCAAGCGGGGTGCCGCGCAGTGCCTTGAGCCTGGCGAGCAGCTTGAAACCGATCTGTACGCCTGGCCCGTATTTGCGTTTGACGAGCTGGCCCTGCGCATTGCGCCTGGCCAGCAGCGGCGGGGCCAGGTGGTAATGCAGCTTGAAATCGCCTTCAAACTGCTGGGCGATGCATTCGATGAAACCGGTTTGCGTGTGCAGGCGCGCAACCTCGTACTCGTCCTTGTAGGCCATGAGCTTGAACAGCGATTTGGCCACCGCTTCGGTCAGCACGGTTTTGCCCAGCGGTGCTTCGGCTTGGCGAACACGTTCGACGAAGGCACTGTAGCGGCCGGCGTAAGAAGCGTTCTGGTAGTCCTTCAGGTAGCTCACCCGTTTGGCGATCAGCTCGCCCAGCGACTCGCGCTTTTTGAACCCGATCACCTGTGCGGGTTGCAGCACAGCCATGACTTTGTCGGGATGGGCGGCTGCATGACGGCCCCACTCGAAGGCCAAGTGGTTGTTGGCCACAGCGACTTCATTGAGGGCCATGGCGCGCAGCAGCGATTCGCGCGAGAGCGGCACCCAGCCTTTTTGCCAGGCGTAGCCCAGGATCATCGGATTGACGTAAA
>CAYSIY010000004.1:0-36171 GCA_964431215.1 uncultured Limnohabitans sp. | reverse complement strand
TGCACCACGATGCGGATTTCCATTCGGTAGCCGTCACCCAGACCGGGCGGTACCGCCTCCAGCCAGTCAAACACCGCTCTGACCCGTTGCTCCTGCACGCCCAGTGCCGAGACTTTGGTGAAGGCGCCCGCTTCGACGCGCGCCAACACGGCGTCCAATCGACGCTCGCCACCCCAGTGGCTCAGTGTGGCTCGGGCTTTCTCAGGCAAGGTGGCTGCATCTTCGGTCAGCAGTTCGGCCACCACTTCCAGCCGGGCAGGATTACCCAGGTCCATGATCGGTGCGCCCGCAGCGATGGGGCCTGCGCTCTCCCTGTGCAGCTTGAGCACCCGGCCAGCGACCGGCGCCTTGAGCGTCCAGAGTGTTCCCGTCCCCCTGTTTGAAGGCGCCGCGAGCCCGATGCGAAGACGCTGCAGATCGTGCAGCGTGCTCTGCAGTTCGCGCTCGGCCATGAGCCGTTCCTGCTGGCGCTGGTGCAAGCCCAGTTGTGCGCCCTCCAGTTGCGTGGAAGACACGAAGCCCTGCGCGGCCAAGGAGCGGGTGCGTTGTTGGTCGGCCTGCGCCTGCTGCTCGGCAGCTGCGGCACGCGAAAGATTGGCCCGCGCGCGCTCCAGTGTGGCCTGCATGGCCGCGACCCGCTCAAGCTGCTCGCCCTGGTTGCGAGCGTCCAGCAGGCCGGCGGCGGCGGGCGCGAGGGTGGCCACCGTCTGGCCTGTGTGCACGGTATCGCCTGGCTTGAGGTCTGGCCGCAGCAGTTCTCCGGCCATGGGTGCGGCCACGGTGTAGCGTTCGCGCACACGGGTCTGGGCGTCTTCGACCAGCTCGCGCACGAAATCGCCCTGCGTCAACGTTGCCGTGTGGACCCGCTGCGGCTCGGGCCAGGCTGCCCATGCCAGCAGACCCAGGGCCAGCAGGCCGGCAGCGCCCATGGCGACTTGCTTTTTGTTCATGACGGACCTCATTCCCGGACTTTGAGTACCCCGACCAGATCGAGGTCACGGATGCGGCGGTTCACGATCCAGGCACTGAAGACGGCCGCCGCCACCACACAGACGCAGGCAAAGGCATAAGTCACGGGCCGGATGTGCACCGCAAAGAAAAACTCGTCGGTCTGGATCAGCCGCACGATGGTGGTCGACAGCGCATGGCCCGCCCAGCGCAAGGGCGATCAGCATTTCCAGCAGCCACTCGCCCAGCAGCAGGGCCGAGACCTCGGCCTGGGTGAAGCCCAGCACCCTCAGGCTGGCCAGTTCCCAGGCGCGTTCGGCCAGCGCGATGCGGGTCTGGTTGTAGACCACGCCCACAGCGATCACGCTGGCAAAGGCGGTCAGCACGGCACTGAAGATGAGCAAATTGCGTGCGGTGATGCCCTGCACATTGCGCAGCATGACGGCTTTGCTGAAGGTGCCCGCCACGCGCGGACGTTGCTGCAGCGACTGCAGCAGCGCCATCTCGTGTCCGCGCTCGACCAGAAGCGTGAGCTGGTTGACCAGATCGCCCTCGCGCAGCAGCTCGTTGAGCCGCGCACGTGCGATGTAGGCGTTCATGCCCATCATTTCCTGCACCACACCCACCACCGGCAGCGTCCAGATCCGGCGCTCGCCTTCGAGCCATTCCACCCGCACTTCGTCACCCACGCGCAGGTCCAGCCGGCGCGCCAGCCGGTCGGTCAGCAGCAGGCCGTCTTCGCTGGGCTCATGGCTGTGCTGTGCCACATCCACGATGCGCTGCAGCTCGGCCTGCGCATCGCGCCCCTGCAGGATGCCGCGCCAGTGGCGGTGGCCGTGGACCAGCCGCACGCTCACGCTGCGCGAGACTTCGACCGCAGTCACGCCCGGCAGGCGCAGCGCTTCGGAGCTCACCTGTGCGGAGGTGGCCTCTGCCAGCACCAGCGACACGTCGCCGCGCAGCACCTGCCGGAACTGCGTCTGGAGCATCAGGTCGATGCTGTCGCGCCAGAAGCTGCCGCTGATCACGATCGCCACCGAGGCGGCCACGCCCAGCACGGTGAGTACGCTGCGCCAGGGGTGGCGCTGCATGTGCCGCAGCACCATGCGATGGCCCGGGCTCAGCCAGGCCGACAGGGCGGTGCCCTCCAGCCAGGTGCGCCGGTAAACACCGGGGGCGGGCGGACGCATCGCCTCGGCCGGTGGCAGCGTCACGCTGGCGCGGATGGCCTGCGCGGTCGCCAGCAGGCCCGTGGCCAGACTCAAAGCCAGGGTGAGCAACAGGGTGTCAGCGCGCAGGCGGTGGTGCAGCTGCGCAAAGATGAACACCTGTTTGTAGAGCGTGGTGAACCACTGGCCCAGTGCATGGCCCAGCAGCACCCCCAGTGTGCAGCCCAGCCCCACAATCACCAGCACCATGCCCAGGTAATGTCCGCCAATGCGTGCGTTGCCGTAGCCCAGGGCCTTGAGCGCGGCGATCTGCTCACGCTGCAGGCCGATGTGGCGGGTCATTACCGTCTGCAGCAAAAAAGCCGCCACCAGCAGAAAAATACTGGGCAGCACCGTGCCCAGCACCTGCTGCTCGCGGATTTCCGAGTTGAGCATGCGGTGCGAAAGCTGGTCTTCGCGGCCGTAGGCGTTGGCCCCGCCGTAGGGCGCGAGCAGCTGGTTGAGCGCATCGATCACTTCGCTCTCCTTGGCCCCGGGGGCCAGCCGCAGCGACACCTGATTGAAAGCACCGCGCATGTCCAAAGCCGCAGCCACGGCATCGCGGTGCATCCAGACAATGCCAAAGCCGTGCACATCGGGCGAACCGCCCATGCCGGCAAAGACGAATTCGGGCGAGAGCGCAATGCCCACCACCATGAGCTGCTGGAGCTGACCGTTCATCAAGGCCTGCACCGCATCGCCTGGACGCAACTGCCGCGCTTGAGCGAATGCCGCTGACAACAGCACCTCCCGTCGGCCCGAGTGGGCCGTGTCTGTTGGCCAACGCCCCTCGCGCAGCGTGACCTGGTTCAGGTGCTGGATGACGCCTGGGTCGATGGCCGTGAGCCGACCGCGGATGGGGTCTGGGACCCCGGGGATGACAATCTGGATGCCGTGTGCCAGGCCGTCCTGTACCTGCGCCACACCCTCGATGGCCGCGATACGTGGCAACAGGGCCACTGGGGCACGGTGCAGGCTGCTGAACACATCGGCGAACCGGGCTTCGGTGTAGTAGGTGCCCCTTGACCACGCCAGGGCATCCCATGCGCTGAAGGTGGCCAGAAAGCCGGCCACGCCGCTGGCCAGTACCAGGGCAATCGTGAGCACCTGGCTCCAGAGCTGGCGCAGTTCGCGCCAGAGTTTGCGGTCCAGGGCCTTCATCGACGGGCTCACCAGGACAACTCGCTCGGCCGCAGCTTGCGCGCTGGGCGCTCCTCGCGCTGAATGCGTCCACCGGCCAGATGGATGACCCGGTCGGCCATGCCCGCGATCGCGGCGTTGTGCGTGATGACCACCGTGGTCGTGCCCAGCTCGCGGTTGATCGTCTCGATCACTTCGAGCACCTGCTTGCCGGTGGCGTAGTCGAGCGCGCCAGTGGGCTCGTCGCACAGCAAAACCTGCGGTCGCTTGACGATGGCCCGTGCGATCGCCACCCGCTGCTGCTCGCCACCCGAGAGTTGCGCCGGAAAGTGGTCCAGTCGCTCGGACAGCCCCACCAACGCCAGTGCCTCTTCAGCCCGCATCGCGCCGGGCACCAGATCGGTCACGAGTTGCACGTTTTCGCGCACCGTCAGGCTGGGCATGAGGTTGTAGAACTGAAACACAAAGCCCACATGCTCGCGCCGGTAGCGGGTGAGCGCGGCGTCGTCGGCGCTGCTCAGCTCGTGATCGGCAAAGCAGGCACGACCGCTGCTTGGTCGGTCCAGACCGCCCAGGATGTTGAGCAAGGTGGACTTGCCGCTGCCGGAGGGCCCGAGCAGCACGATGAACTCCCCCGCCTGGACCCGCAGGTTCACATCCTGCAAGGCCAGGATTTCCTGGTTGCCGGTCAGGTAGCGTTTGCCCAGGTGCTCGGCAAGCAACACGGCAGGGCGTTCAGGCTGAGGATTCACGCCTTGCAGTGTCCCTGCGCATGGCCATCGCCATCGTGCGCCAGTGCACAGGCAGGGACCGCGCTGCTGCTGGCAAAATCGGCGGCATGGCCAAGCATCTGTTGTGTGTGGGGCACATCGCCCTCGACCTGATTTTCAGTGTCAACGAATTTCCGACGCACCCGACCAAGACACCCGCCCACCGCTACCACAGTGGCGTGGGCGGCATGTCGGGCAATGCCGCGGTGGCGCTGGCGCGGCTGGGCGCACAGGTGGATTTCTGCGGGCCGGTAGGGCAGGACGAAGCGGCTGACGTGTTCGAGCAGGTGCTGCGCGCAGAAGGCGTGGGCATGAGGGGCCTGCGCCGTGTGCCGGGAGCCAGCAGCTCGGTCTCCAGCATCATCGTGGACCGCCACGGCGAGCGAATGATCTTCAATGCCAAGGGCTCGGCACTGGATGCACCGGGCGCGTTTGATCCGACCGTGCTGGACAACATCGACTTCGTGCTGGTGGACCCACGATGCCCGTTGTGGGCCGAAGCGGCCCTGCTCGAAGCGCGCCGACGCGGCATCCCGAGCATGCTCGATGGAGAGGTCTCGCCGCGTGCCGATCTGCAGCGCCTGGTGCCCCTGGCCGACTGGCGGGTGTTTTCCGAACCCGGCCTGCGGGCCTGGCAGGACGGTGAGCCCGAGGCGGTGATGTGCAGCCTGGCCGCGCAGGACTTGTCACGCCGCGTGGTGCGGACGCTGGGTGCGCAGGGGCTTCAGTGGTGCGATGCGCAAGGCCGCTTGCAGCCCATGCCGGCCGTCGATGCCGGCCCGGTGGTGGACACCCTGGGGGCCGGGGATGTGTTCCATGCGGCGCTCGCACTGGCACTGGCCGAGGGCCAGGACGAGCACACGGCTCTGCACTTTGCCTCTGCCGCTGCAGCCCTCAAGTGCTGCCGCCCCGATGGCATCGCCGGAGCCCCCACCCGTGCCGAAGTCGAGGCCTTGCTGGCCGGGCAATGACTCCAAAGAATACGTCATCCTCGGGCTTGACCCGGGGATCCATCTCCTCACTCAACCGTTGACGAACTTCGGTGCGCGCTTGTTCAGGAAGGCGTCCATGCCTTCTTTCTGGTCGGCGGTGGCAAACAGTGCGTGGAAGATCCGGCGCTCGAACATCACGCCGTCCGAGAGGCCGCTCTCGAAGGCGCGGTTGACGCTTTCCTTGGCCGCCATGACGGCCAGCTGGCCGTAGCCGCAGATCACCAGGGCGGCACCCAGCGCCTCGTCCATCAGCTTGTCCAGCGGCACCACGCGACTGACCAGTCCGGCGCGCTCGGCCTCCGCTGCGTCCATCATGCGGGCCGTCAGCACCATGTCCATGGCCTTGGATTTGCCGATCGAACGTGGCAAGCGCTGCGTGCCCCCCGCGCCGGGGATGATGCCGAGCTTGATTTCTGGCTGTCCGAACTTGGCGTTGTCGGCGGCGATGATGAAGTCGCACATCATGGCCAGCTCGCAGCCACCACCGAGGGCAAAACCCGATACCGCCGCGATCACCGGCTTGCGAATCGTGTGGAGGGTTTCCCAGTTGCGGGTGATGAAGTCCTGTTTGTAGACCTCATGAAAGTGGTACTGAGCCATGGCGGCGATGTCGGCCCCCGCAGCAAAGGCTTTTTCGCTGCCGGTGATGATCATGCAGCCAATGGCGGGGTCGGCGTCGAAAGCCTTGAGCGCCGTGCCCAGCTCGTCCATGAGCGGGCCATTGAGGGCATTGAGCGCCTTGGGGCGGTTGAGGGTGATGATGCCGACCTGCCCACCTTCAACGCGGACCTCGATGTTCTCGTAGCTCATGGACTCTCCTGCAAATGAATCGGTCCGGCATGCTAACGCACCTGCAATGGCTCCATGAACACCCTCGACAAGCTTGAGATCAAGGCGGTATCGAACGTACTCAGGGTGAAGCCGCGGCTTGGCGCTGGCGGGGTGTTTCTGCAAACCAGGCTCGTCAAACTATTTCTAATATGGAAATCATAGGGATATCCCGATGTTGTCATCCAAACGACATGCAAAAGAATGAGGGTGCCTGATGTTCAGGCATTTGGCTCCAGGAATGGGGTGCAGTTTCAACGAAAGGAAATCAAATGAGCGTAAAGACATTTTTCAAGCGCCTGACGGCGCTCGCCAGTTGTGGGGCATTGTCACTGGGCAGCCTGCTGCCCAGTGCAGCCATGACGGCAAAGCTGGGTGCGACCAGTGCGGTTGCTGTCTCTGCGACTATGCTGACGCCTGATGTGGCGCATGCACAATCTGGCAAGCGCGTTTGTGCATATGAGGGGTCAAGCCACGGCTACAGGTGGGGTATGGTGATGGAGGTCAGCAAATATGACTGGGTGACATGTTTTTCTTACTTTGCTGGAACTATTGCGGTTTGGGGGCCGACTAGCATAACAGCTATGTCCATTGGAGCTTTGTATGGGGTGTCTGGTGCAGCAGGCAACAGATTGGGCGGTAGAGGCTTTGGCTTCAGGATGATGCAGACATGTGAAGATTTCACCAGTGAAGCATTGAGTGGCCATTGGGGAGGAAACGTATGTCACAGCATGCAAGATTATAGATTCTATGCGTATGCCAACACACCAGTAGGTGCTGGCATTCGGAAAATCTAAATTGAATATGTCTTGAGCCTGGATAGTATTCAATTTTCTGATATTGGTTCGCATAATGCGAATAGTCAAGTCTAATCTGCGCTTACTGTTCATTTCAGTAGCGCAGATTTTCTTCTTCTTAATGCCAGCCCTTGCCAACCAGGGTTCAGAGCACTCACTTAAATTTTACTTCGACACAAAATCGGCCTTTGATATGGCCTTGAGAAATTCAAAAAATATCAAATTTCAGAATATTGACTTTAATAATTTGACTTTGAGCAAAAGATTCGCTGAGCGACAGCTTGTTTTCAACCCGGTACTGAATTACAGCACCATTAATCAGCGGCAAACGCAAACAAATACGTCTGCGAACTCAGACACCTCGGTTTCCCTGCAGTCTGTATCCCAATCCAGTACTACTTCTAGTTCGAGTGCTTCACTTTCAAATCAATTGTTGTTGCCTGGCAGCTCTGCGAGTGTGAATCTACAGTACACAAGAAACAATTCGACTAATTTGCTCACGAATCAAAAGATCGAACTAACTCAACCCCTGCTCAGCGGAAGAAGTTTTGAAATCAGCCGAGCGCAAATATTTTCGATTGACATGCAGCTCAAAAGGGCAATGATTGCGAGAGATTTATCAATAGATGATTTATTTTTTGATTTTTGCAGTAAGTATATTTCGTATTTAGAAGCCAAAGACAGGCTTGTACAGGCAACTGAAGCACTCGAGCGATCCAAGCGCTACTTAGCTTCTTTACAGCACCAATTCAAAGCAGGCAGAGTACCTGAAATTGATGTTAAACAGAATATATCCAGCATAAGACAATCGGAATTTGATCTCAACGAGGCAGCTTATGCTTTGCGGCAGGCGGCGACGACTTTTTCAATGCTGGTTGATGTCGAAAAACTCAACGATGAAATAGCCATTTCTGATTTTGATCAAGTTTTGAATTCAGTGACATACAGTCCTACGCTTTTGAATATGTTAAATAATTATGAAAAATATCATAAGCGGTATGCGTTGAGGTTGCTAGATGTTGAAAACTCGAACTTTGCTTTGCGCCAGGCACAAGATCGACATCTAGACAAGTTGGATTTGACATTATCAACTTCACAAGAGAGCAGCCAGATTAGTCAATCGGCCGACAAACGGCTTGGCATTATGTACCAGAGAAATCTAAATAAAGATCAGCAAAAGTTGGCTGTGATACAGGCTCAAAGCGAGCTTGAGAAATTGACCCTGGAAATGGCTTATGAAGCCAGAGAGAGGCAGTTTCGATTCAATCAGTTAGCTCGAGATTACGAAAAAAGTCAAGTCAGCCTTCAATCATTGCAAAATCAATTTTCTTTAGCTAAAAATTTGCTGATGATAGAAGAGACCAAGTTGGCTATGGGTCGCTCTTCAAGGACAGAGCTTAGCTTGGCCCAGCAACGGTTGCGTGATATTGAGTTCTCGCTAATATCTCAACTGTACAATAAGAAACGTCTTCAGTTGAATCTCTTGTATGAAGTTGGTTTGCTCCGGGCGCGCTTGTTGAAAGATCCGAATTATGAAAATATTGAGTGAGGTGTGAATTGCTTGCTAAAATTCATAATAAAATCATTCAAAGATTGATGAATGGTAAGTTGTACTTACACCTTGCATTTGGGATTTTGGTGTGTCTTCTTTTGTCGATATTCATCTATCTTTATCCGGCCTCATCGGAATCTTGGATCACGGCGTATCCTGAAAAGCCTCCTGAGCGTAAGCAGCTCATTTCTGGGATTCTTCGACCTCAGGTCGCAACGGATTATTTGTCCCCGGCCCCGGGAGTCATAAAGTCAATTTCTAAAAATGTTGGGAGCTTTGTGCGCAAAGGAGAATTGATTCTGGAAATTGACAGTCCTGACACGGTCAGTCAACTCATTGAGTCCGAAGTTGCATTGCTCAAAGCAAAAGATGAAGAACGTTTTAATTCTTCTGGTGGGCAACTCATTGAAATCAGCAATGCCAGGAAAAAGTATAAAGAGCAAATGGAGGAGGTTGCAAGATCAAAAAAGAGGTTGGATGAGTCTCTGGAACTTTTTAATAGCGGAATCATTTCTAGAAATGAGTTTGAAAGTGCTGAAACACAATATAAGAATGCACAAGCATCCTCGGAGATTGCTTCGATTGAATTTAATGCGCACTCTCAGAAAAATCCAGAACACATCAGAATTTCTTCCAAGCTGAATTTGCGGATGGCGGAGATAAAATTCAATCGTAGCCAGTCAATCAGACATGGGTTAAAAATCTATTCCAATCATGATGGAATCATTTATCCTGCACGCAAGGGAAATAACCAACAAAAAAGCAATGAAATATTGGAGGTTGGGCGTCGCTTAAATCAGCATGATCCTTTGTTTGTTCTGGTCAAGAATGATCAATTGAAGTTCCAAGCTGAAGTCAGTCGTGATTCCGTAGCCGGACTAAAAGTCGGAGACGCTATTGATCTGCTTTCCGTCCAGAAAAGCTCGCAACCTGGTGTGCAGTCTGGCTTAACACGCTTGAAGATTGATTCGATCGGGTACAAGATTGCGGATGCTGACAAGAAAGATGAAAGCATAAATCCACTGATGATTATTGAAGGCGGACTTACCGATTCGATTGGGTTTTATCCGTACATGAGGGTAATGGCCTATCTGTACTTTAATTCACCAATGGGTTTAGATAATTTGAAATTCTTTAACCTACCGCAAAACTATATAGATTGGCGAGATGGCGTGGCCTATGTTGAAGTCAAATCGGATTTGCAAGAGGCCATAAAAAGCAAAGCTCTGATTTTATCATTGGATAAATCAACAGCATGGATCGGAGTTGGTTCTGTACCTGGAACCGTCTTTCAATTTAAACGTCCGGGTGATTGAAAATGCAAATATCCGTATCCGGTGTCCACAAGGCATTCTCGAAAGACAGCGCGCGCATCAAGGTTTTAAAAAATATCAGCTTCCAATTAAATGCAGGTGCTAGAGCATGCTTGTCTGGGCCCTCGGGATCTGGAAAATCCACGTTGCTTGCAATTCTTGGTTTACTAACGCCGCCTGATGAAGGTTCTTATTGTATCGACGAGCTTGAAATGACAAGATTGCGTTCGGCTGATCTGGCAAATCTTAGATCTAGCAAAATTGGGTATATATTTCAGCATCCACACTTAATTGGTCATTTGACTGCCCAAAACAATGTGGCGTTACCACTGATTTACCAGGGAAAATCTCTCCAAGAGGCACAATCCACAGCCAGAGTTGTGTTGGAGAAATTTCAGCTTGTTCATCGACTTGAAAACTTTCCAGCAGAGTTATCTGGAGGTGAAAGGCAACGTGTAATGATTGCTCGCGCAATAGTGAAAAAACCATTACTCATATTGGCTGATGAACCTACTTCCGCCCTTGATTCAATAAACAAGAAAATAGTCATGAACTCGATTAATAGATACTGTTTGGAGAGCGGTGCCACATTGATCGTAGCTACGCATGATATGGATTTGATGCAAGAGTTTGATATTGTCATTAAGCTCTAGATTTTGGAATAAGTATGTTTAATTTTTCTGTTCTATTGACTAGTGTCAGGGTTGCTGGTATCCGATTTGTGCGTGATCAGCGTAATCTCGTTGCTACAATTTCAGTATCCCTGCTGCTTGTCAATCTAGCCGTTGTCACGTTAGACGGCTTTCAAAAGAAATATCAGCTATTGCGTGAGAGAAACCTAATTTATATTGAAGAAGGCGAGAGCTCCTTTCCTCGGCTTTCGTCGGCGATAGGCTTGTATAAAGATATTGATTCAAAACTGATTTCCGAACAACTTTCCGCTGTGCTGGGTGTTGCTGTGGAGCGAATTTATCAGAAAAATATCACGTGTAAAATGGAGAATTTTCAGGCGGATCTAAGTTTGATTGCGACAGATGAGGATCTTAACATCAATAATAATTTCCCCAAAGAAATTTATTTTGATATTTTTGATTCTGGTGGATATGGATTAATTTCACCTGAAATTTATGACTCACTTAACTCATACTCGCGATTAAAAACATCGATGCCAATGAACATATGTGGACTTCCGATAAAATACGCGGGTACATTGGATGCGAAAAGCGAAATTCTGTTTTCGACACTTGCTGGTGAATATTTTATAATCGTCAGGAAGAATGATCTAATTAATTGGTTTCCAGATCATCGCATCTTTCACTTTATAGATGAGGATAGGTTGAAATGGCGTGGCAGTAAAGAGCTCAATAGTTTTTTATATTATATATTTCCATCTTTGGGGCTGAAAACCATTATGTCTACTGAGGCCAATGAGGGAATCGTCAAACTTCTAAAGACAATTGATCTGGTGGCTGCCGTATTTGTAAGCATTCTCTCTGTTGGACTGGGGTTTATTGTGTCCACGGGCCTGAGTGTGATGGTGCGAGAAAACTGGCACGAAATTTCGTTGAAAACCTTATTTGGTGCTTCGCGCTCGCAGATATCACTTGAATTGGCTTTTGACTTCTTGTCAATATTTTTGATGTCGATATTCATAGCCCTTGCTGCTGGGTGGCTTATATTGCACTTATTTAATCTATTCTATCAGGTTGATTTTAATTTCGGCTGGAATGTTTTTATGATTAACGTAGTTGCTGTTTTATTCTCCGCTCCATTCGTTATTAGACCGATAATAGTTGCGTTCCAAATCGAGCCGAATAAATTACTTAGTGATGTTTTTTAAATTTCGAGTGCGGCCTGGTGGACGCCACGTAGGAAATCGGTGGCAAATTCAGCACTGGTTTCGCCATGTGAACATTCATTCATCAACTCGCGCTTTGGCGGGGGTTATGCAGACCATCCCTAGTTTACGCCTAGATCGACAGGCGGGGAAAAACCATTGAGCGCATAAATTATAAAGCCGTACAGCATCGAAAGAACTATGCTCAGTAATGATGCGACAACAGGCGTTATTGTTGCGTGAAGAATAATGCGCTTAACATTCCGGTTTGATTGGTTGTGATGTAAATACACCAAAGTACTGATGATAGTCGCTAGATACAATTGCAGTATGCTGTTAAGAACGTCGGAAGGGAGTGTTATGATCCGGCACAAAAGTTCTGCAAACACCCAAGACGAAATGGTTGTGATTGCGCTTCGCGTCCAATTTTCCTTTAGAGAATATCTGAATGAACAGATTAGGCAGAGCCATATTGAAACGATGGGCAAAGCTTGAAAAATAATTTTCGCGTGTTCTGGCATTTATTGCTCCTTGTTTGTGACTTGGTGTGATGTACTGTCTTGGCTCATGACTTTTTCATGTCGCAGTGCGATTGCTTGATGTTTGAGTAGCTGTGCGGTCATAAGCAAAAAGCCTTCCGAATGTTCTTTGCTGCGAATTTTCGATGAGTCGCTCATGGTTTTATTGACTAATGAAATTGATTTTGAGACCTTCGATGCAGAGCAGTGAAATATTTTCTTTATTTCACTGCTGCTGATTCCACTCGTGTGGAAATAGAAAATAAGCAGATTCTCAATATTTAGCTTGCGGAATGATAGCGGATAGTTCTCCATGAATTCGACCATGCTGATCGATTTAACGTCAAAGCTCTGGGCAGTCATGGATTGACACGAGGGCAGTATTGTTAGAGGCAATACCGATAATTCACTTGGGAATTTATATTGACTTGCCATTGATCAGCCCTTCACCGCCCCAGCCGTCAGCCCGGTAATGATCTGCCGTGCCGCCACAAAGGTAAAGATCAGCGGCGGAATGGCAATCAGGCTGCCCATGGCCATGACGCGGCCCCAGTCCACACCCATGTCGGTGATGTAGAGCGAGGCGGCCACAGGCAGGGTGCGGGTGCCGCGGTCGGTCAGCACCAGCGCTAGGATGAACTCGTTCCAGGCAATGCGGAAGGTGAAGATGGAGGCCGCTGCCAGGCCGGGCGCCATGAGGGGCAGCAGCACCTTGGTGAACACGCGCACCGGGCCACAGCCGTCGATGGCGGCGGCTTCTTCCAGCTCGGCCGGGACTTGCAGCACAAAGCCATAGAGCAGCCAGATGGTGAACGGCAGATTGACCGCCACATACAGCAGCACCAAGCCCCACAAGCTGTTGACCAGATGCCACTGATTCCAGATCATGAAGACCGGGATGGCCAGCACCGCCAGCGGCACAGTGCGCAGCAGCAGCGTGGTGTAAGCGATGGTGGTGCGGCCACGGAAGCGAAAACGGGCCAGGCCGTAGGCGGCCATGCAGCCGAGCACCAGGGTAATGGCGGTCGAAACCAGCCCCACAAACAAGCTGTTCATCAGGTAGCGGTCGAACTTGTCTTCTTCCAATACGGCGCGATAGTTTTCCAACGTCGGCGTGAAGAGGAAGTTGAGCGGGTCGGCAAAGATGTCCACTTGCTGGCGCAAACTCGTGGCAAAGATCACCACGATGGGGGCCACACACAAGATGGCCAGCGAAATCAACATCAGGTAGTGCAGGCTGTTGTGCAGTGCAGATCGGTTTGTCATGAGGGGGCCTTGGCGAAGAAGGGAAGTGGCTATTGGGGGCAACTCAGCGCTCGTTTTTGAGCGGGTTGGACAAACGCAGGGCGCCCCACGACAGCAGGGCCACCACCACGAGCAGCAACACCGATATGGCGGCAGCCACGCCCAGTTGCTGGCCCACAAAAGCGGTTTTGTAAATGTGCAGGGCCAAAATTTCAGTCGAGTCGCCAGGGCCGCCAAAGGTGAGCACGTAGATGACTTCGAGCACACGGAAGGCGTCGATCAGGCGCATCATCAGGGTGATGGCGATCACATTCATGATCATGGGCAACTTGACGCGAAAGGTCATCTGGAACCAGTTGGCGCCATCAATGCGTGAGGCTTCAATGACCGAGCTGTCCACACTGGCCAGCGCCGCCACCATCATGATGAAGACGAAGGGCGTCCACTGCCAGATGTCGGCAATGACGATGGCAATGAAGGCCAAGGTCGGGTCGGCCAGCCAGATTTGCGGGGCAATCTTGAACACACCCAGCACGGCGTTGATGAGGCCAAATTGCGCGTCAAACATGTAGCGCCAGGCCAGGCCCACGGCGATGGGGGCAATCATCATGGGCAAGATGAAGAGGGTGCGGAAAAACGCAGTGCCGCGCACGGGTTTTTCGAGCGCGAGGGCCAGGGCAATCCCCAGCACCATTTCGGCGCTCACGCAGACGGCTGCAAAAATCAGGGTGGTCCAAAGCGAGGACCAGACACGCTCTTGTTGAAAGGCCGAGATGAAATTGTTGAGGCCCACCCACTTGGCTTCACTCCAGGGCGTTCCCATGCTCCAGTCGAACAGACCCAGATGGAAAGCCGAAAGCACGGGGTACAAACAGGCGGCGGCCATAATGAGCACGGCGGGGCCAAGGTAGAGAGCGGGGACCCAGGAGGGAGTACGCATGGTTGGTTCTCAATTAATATATGGATCCCCGCGAAAGCGAGGATCCAAGGTCAAGGATTTAAATTTTGTAGCCCGCCTCACGCATGATCTGCGTGACCGGTGCGACCAGATCATTGAGCGCGGCTTCAGCGGTTTTCTTGCCGGTCAGCGCCTCCGAGATGCCCACGCCCAAGGCTTGCACGTTGATCTTGTCCCAGACGGCAATGATGGGGCGCCAGTCAGGGTTGGAGTACTTGAGCGCTTCCTTGAAGGTGATGAACTCGGGGTATTGACGCACCATGTCGGCGTCGCCCATGGTGGAGTTACGCGTGGGCGCACCGCCCACGCGCGTGACGGCCTTGTCTTGCTGCTTGGACGTGAGCCACTGCATGAGCAGGAAGGCAGCATCGGCATTCTTAGCGTTTTTGGGGATGGTCAAACCCAAACCGCCTGACTGCGATGCGCGGCGTGTGCCCATGGGGTGCAGTGCCCAACTGACTTTGCCTGCCACTTTGGATTTGGTGGGGTCGTTGACCAGGCCGGCCAGTGAAGTGCTGTCGAGGTACATGGCGGCCTGGCCTTGCAGGAAGGCGGTGTTGCTTTCGCCCTGGCCATAGCCGGGAATGCCTGCCGGGCCTGTGGCCACGACTTCTTGCAGGAATTTCAGTGCCTCGACGCCGATCTTGTCGTTAAAGCGCGGACGCCACTGCGCATCGAACACGCTGCCACCGAGCGGATTGAGGTGCAGCAACCAGGCGTGGACGGCCTGGTGACCGGCTTGACCGCGCGAGGCCAGAGCGCCAATGCCTTCCTTGTCCTTGATGACACGCAGCAATTCACGGAACTGTGTGTAGTTCTCGGGGACTTTGAGGTTGTGCTTGGCAAAGATGTCATTGCGGTAAGCGAGCACCGAGGTTTCTGCGCCGTAGGGCAGGCCGTAGAGCTTGGCGCCGGGGCCTGCGAGATAGCCTTTGGGGCCACCGACCAGACCCAGGTTTTCCAGATAGACCGGAATGATGTCCTTGATGTCGTAATTGGGGTCTGCGAGTGCCGCATTCTTGAAGAAGGGCTCCAGCTCGTGCACCAAGTTCTTGGACACGTACTCGGTCTTCCACATCACCACATAGCAGCACAGGTCATAGTCGCCCTGGGGTTTGGCCATTTCCAGAAGCTGTTTTTCTTTCATGCGACCGATGGCCAGTCGGTCGGTTTCGACCTTGATGCCGGTTTCTTTGGTGAACTCGGGCAGGATTTTGAGCATCGCGTCGTAGTGCGGATGCGATGGAATGCTCAGCGTCACGGTCTGACCCGCGTATTTGCTGTAACGGTTTTGCGCCATTGCGCCGCTGAGGGGCAGGCCTGCACCAAAAATGGTGGCGGCACTGGCCTGGATGAAGTCTCTTCTTTGCATGGTTGTCTCCTGAGGACGGTTGAGGGAAAAAGGAAGGGGGAAAATCAACGCAGACTGCGACCTGTTTCGGTGTCGAAGACGTGCAGATCGTTGCTGTCAAAGGTCAGGTGCAGGGGCTGATGAAGCTGGGCCAAGGCGTTGCCCGGCACCATGGCCGAGACGCGCTGACCACCAGGGGTCTGCAGGTGGCCCACCACCTGGCTTTCGGTGCCCAGATACTCCACCACATCCACCAGCAAGCTCAGTTGCGCATCGTTTGCGCTACAGGCCTTGAGGTGCTGTGGGCGGATGCCAATGGTCAGTGCTTGCTCGGGGCTGGGCAGTTGGCCCAGCAGCCACTGCGGTGCTGCAAAGGCAAAGCCTTCACCGCGCAGCATGACTTGCCCCGTCTCCTGGGTGCATCGGGCCTTGAAAAAGTTCATGGTCGGCATGCCAATGAATCCGGCCACGAAAAGATTGGCGGGGCGCGTGAACACTTCGGTGGGTGTGCCGACTTGCTGAATCCGGCCTTTGTCAAAAATGACGATGCGCGAGGCCAGCGTCATGGCTTCAATCTGATCGTGCGTCACGTACACCGTGGTTTTGCCCAGGCGCTCGTGCAGGATGGCCAGTTCGGCCCGCATGTGACCACGCAGCTTGGCATCCAGATTGGAGAGAGGTTCGTCAAACAGGAACACCTGCGGCTCGCGCACGATGGAGCGGCCAATGGCCACACGCTGGCGTTGGCCGCCCGAAAGTTCCTTGGGTTTGCGTTGGAGAAGGTGTTCAATGTTCAGAATTTTGGCGGCAGCGCTCACCTTTTCCTGAATTTCTGATTTGGGTCTGCCCGCCAGACTCAAGGCAAACGACATGTTTTCGGCCACATTCATGTGCGGGTAGAGCGCGTAGCTCTGAAACACCATGGCAATGTCGCGGGCCATGGGGGGCAGGTGGGTGACATCGCGCCCACCGATCGAGATGTGTCCCTCGGTGACGTCTTCCAGGCCCGCGATCATGCGCAAGGTGGTGCTTTTTCCGCAGCCAGATTCGCCGAGCAGCACGACAAACTCCCCCTCCTGGACCGAGAGGTTCATTTGTTGCACCACGGTCACGTCGCCGAAACGTTTGACCACATTGTTGATTTCAAGTCCTGCCATGGGGGCTCCGTAGGGGTGTAAAAAATGTCAAGGTTGATGGGGGAATGAACCCCAGGGATGTTCGGTAGTCCGGCGTACCCCCCATCCGATGGGGGGACGCTTGAGACCGGGCATGTCGGGGGCGGTGCCCCAAATGGCCTGGTAGGTGTCGATGCAGCAGCCGCGCCGCTGCAAATAAATTGCACTGGCACCCAGCACTGCCCACCAGACGGTAAGGGTGATCAGCATCCAGCGGGGGGCATCGGCGGCCAGCAAGCCCAGCACGATGGCGAGCACCGACAGACCGATGGCCAGCCAGCCCAGGCTTTTGTGCAGGCGCTCAAACACCACGCGCCAGCGGCTCATGTCGTAGTGGTCACCGGCCATTTGCCGGTCGGTGGGACCGCCTTTGCTGCCGCGCAGGATGCCGCCCAGCATTTGTGACCAGCCCAGCACCAGCACACACCAGCCCATAGTCTGGTGCACACCCGCAGCGCTCCAGGCCAGTCCATCGGCCACGCCTTCAACTTTGCTGCCCGGCCACACCAAATACAGGCCTACGCTCATGGCCAGCACACCGCCGTATTGCAAGGCGCGGTGGCTGTGCCACCAGGCCTTGTTGTCCAGCACACGCGGCCAGTCTTGGCGCGGCGTGACCTTGAAGTAGCGGGCCACCAAAGCGCCCAACGGCAGGCAAATGCCCCACGCCAGCACCATCAGCCGCGCATGCCAAAAAACATGCGGCGCGATGAGGTGGTCGTTGGCCCCAGACAGCGGGGTGGCCAACCAGTACCATGCAGCGCTTAAAGTGTTCATGGGTGGCTTGGATGCAGTGTGGCTCAGGCGAGGGTGTAAGCCGTTTTGACCGTGGTGTAGAACTCGGCGGCGTAGCGGCCTTGTTCGCGCGGGCCAAAGCTGCTGCCTTTGCGGCCGCCAAACGGCACGTGGTAATCAACCCCAGCGGTAGGCAGGTTGACCATGACCATGCCGGCCTGCGCGTGGCGTTTGAAGTGCGTCGCGTGTTTGAGGCTGGTGGTGGCAATGCCTGCGGACAAGCCGAACTCGGTGTCGTTGGCCACGCTCAAGGCTTCGTCGTAGTCACGCACGGCAATCACGCTGGCCACGGGGCCAAACACTTCTTCGCGGTTGATGCGCATGCTTGGCGTGGTCTGAGTGATGAGGGCAGGGCGCATGAACAATCCTTTGTGCCCGCTGCCCGTGTGGCATTCGGTGGCTTGTCCGCCTGCGGCCACCTGACCACCTTCGGCACGGGCAATTTCCACATAAGACAAATCTTGCTCCAGCTGGCTTTGCGAGACGACCGGGCCAATGTCGGTGCCTGCCGCCAGCGCATCGCCGACCTTCAGGCTGGCCATGCGTTCAGCCATGGCCTGTACAAAGCGGTCGTGAATGTCCTGGGTAACAATGATGCGGCTCGATGCGGTGCAACGCTGACCGGTCGAGAAAAAGGCCGACTGCACACACAACTCCACCGCTTTGGGCAGGTCGGCATCGCCCAGCACCACTTGGGGGTTTTTGCCGCCCATCTCCAGTTGCACTTTTTTGCCCAGCGCTGCGCAGTCTTGGGTAATGCGGCGACCCACGCCCACCGAGCCGGTGAAGCTGATGCCCGCAATGCCGGGGTGTTGGATCATGGCTTGCCCAATCACGCGGCCCGAGCCCATGACCAGGTTGAACACACCCGCAGGAATGCCGCTGCGACTGATGATGTCGGCCAGCGCCCAGGCGCTGCCGGGCACCAAGTCAGCCGGTTTGAACACCACGCAGTTGCCATAGGCCAGAGCGGGGGCGATTTTCCAGGCCGGAATGGCGATGGGGAAGTTCCAGGGGGTGATGAGGCCAATCACGCCCAAGGCTTCGCGGGTGATCTCAACCCCAATACCGGGGCGCACAGAGGGCACGGTTTCACCGGCCAAACGCAAGCATTCGCCCGCGAAAAACTTGAAGATGTGCCCGGCGCGGGTGACCTCGCCAATGCCTTCGGGCAGGGTTTTGCCTTCTTCGCGGGAGAGCAAACGGCCAAGCTCTTCGCGGCGCGCCAGGATTTCGGTGCCGATTTTGTCGAGCGCGTCGCTGCGCTGCTGAATGCCGCTGGTGGACCAGTTGGCAAACGCCCGTTCAGCGGCTTGCACGGCCATGTCCACTTGGGCGGCATCGGCCTGGGCGTATTGGCCGATCACGTCGTCCAGATGGCTGGGGTTGATGTTGCTGCTGACGGCAGGGCCTGCGAGCCATTGGCCGTCAATGAAGTTCAGGTGCGGGTTGCTCATGGGCTTGGTTTCAAGAGAGGTTTAACGAGCCCAGCGCAAGACCAGGGGGTCGAGGCGGCGAGCTGCGTCCAGCAGGCCGGTGCGCACGGCAGGGTGCATGGCGGGGAAGGGGTGACGCGGTGCGTCGCAAGCAATGACCCCGCCTGCTTTCATGAGGGCCTTGGCCGTCAAGATGCCGCCTTGGCGGTTTTCGTAATTGATGAGCGGCAGCCATTTGGCATAGGCCGCCACGGCTGTTTCTCGGTCGCCCGCGAGGTAGGGGTCGATGATGGTGCGGATGCCGTCAGGGAAGGCGCCCCCCGTCATGGCACCGGTGGCCCCTGCGTCCAAGTCGGCCAACAAGGTGATGGCTTCTTCGCCGTCCCACGGGCCTTCGATGGCGCTGCCGCCAGCGGCAATCAGCTCGCGCAATTTGCTGGCCGCCCCCGCAGTTTCGATCTTGAAATAACTGACATGCTCGATTTCTTTGGCCATTTGGGCCAGCAGCGGTACGGGCAGTGTGGTGCCGCTCACGGGTGCGTCCTGGATCATGATCGGAATGTCGATCGCGTCAGAGAGCTGGGCGTAGAACTCGTAGATTTTGTCGTTGCTGCAGCGGATGGTGGCACCGTGGTAAGGCGGCATGACCATGACCATGGCGGCACCCATGTCCTGCGCGGCGCGGCTTCGTTCGGCGCAGATGCGGGTGCCGAAGTGGGTGGTGGTGACGATCACCGGTACACGGCCTGCCACATGCTCCAAAATGGCGCGGGTGAGGACTTGGCGGTCTTCGTCGCTGAGTACGAATTGCTCGGAGAAGTTCGCCAGGATGCACAGGCCCGTCGAGCCCGCGTCGATCATGAAATCGATGCAGCGCAACTGGCTGGGGATGTCGAGTTCACCGCTCTCGGTGAAGGTGGTGGGCACCACAGGGAACACGCCCCGATAGGGTCTTGTCAATGGCATGGCGCGGCTCACTCGATGATGTTGAACTGGCTCAAAAACTCGGTCTTGAGCGTCAGGCCCAGGCCAGGCTTGTGGTCGTCGAGTTGCAGGAAGCCGTTTTCAGCCACGGGCTCGCCGTCAAAGATGTAATAGAACAGCTCGTTGCCCACTTCCACGTCGAACATCGGGAAGTACTCGCTCATGGGGCAGTTCAGGCTGCTCATGGTCAGGTGGTAGTTGTGCATTTGGCCGGCATGTGGAATGACGGGCACGCTGTAGGCTTCGCACAGTGCGTTGATCTTGTGCGCCATGGTGATGCCGCCCACGCGGTTGGTGTCGTACTGCACCACGCTCACCGCCTTGCGATCGAGCAATTGCTTGAAGCCATAGAGGCTGAATTCATGCTCGCCGCCGGAAATGGGAATGCTGGTGAGCTGATTGAGTTCGGCGTAGCCGTCAATGTCATCAGCAATGACCGGCTCTTCAAGCCATCGGGGCTGGTACTTTTCGAGTTTGGGCAGGATGCGCTTGGCATATTCCACGTTCCAGCCCATATAGCACTCGAGCATCAGGTCGTTGTCGTAGCCAATGACTTCGCGGACCGCTTCGACCGACTTGAGGTTCTCCACCACACCCTGCTGGCCATGCTGCGGGCCGTAGCCAAAGCGCATCTTGAAGGCGCGAAAACCCTGATCAAGGAATTTTTGCGCCTCGGCTTGCATGTCCTTGATGTCGGTTTTGTAAAGCTTGCTGTAGTAGCAAGGGATTTTTTCCTTGGTGCGTCCGCCCAGCAGCTTGAAAACGGGCTTGTTGACGCTTTTGCCCAGGATGTCCCAGAGCGCAATGTCGATGGCCGAGATGGCGGCCATGGCCACCCCTTTGCGCCCCCAGGCGTGGGTGGCGCGGTACATGCGCTGGTTGAGGTACTCGTAGTCCCAAGGGTCTTGGTTCAAGACCAGAGGCGTGAGGTACTCGTCAATGATGGCTTTGGCGATTTTGGGTGCCAAGGCCACGTTGCCCAAGCCCACGATGCCGCTGTCGGTTTCCACCTCCACCACGGTCCAGCCATGGAAGCGGAAGGTGTTCATGGTGTCTTTGCCCGAAGCGTGCTGGCTGGCTGCGTTGGCGTAGACCAAGTCCATGGCGTTGGAGCAGAAGTTGCCCTGGGGTGGAACGGTCTTGCCTTTCCATTCAAAAACACGGGCGCGAACGGCGGTGATTTTCATAGCGGTCCTTGAGGGTTGGGATAAAAGAAAGTTGGGCGAATGTGCGTTTACGCCGTCGCGGGGCTGCGCAGTGCACGGCCCATGCGGCAGGCGATGGCAAAGGCGTTGGCGGTGGCGTCGACATTGGCCAGGCCTTGGCCCGCGATGTCGTAAGCCGTGCCATGTGCAGGCGTGGTGATGGGAATGGGCAAACCGCCTTGCACCGTGACGCCTTGCGAAAAGCCCATGAGCTTGATGGCGATCTGACCTTGGTCGTGGTACATGGTGACGATGGCATCCAGATCACCGTCACGTGCCTTGAGGAAGATGGTGTCGGCAGGGAAAGGACCGACTACGTTCAGGCCTTCGGCCTGCAGTTCCTGCACGGCAGGGATGATGGTGTCAATTTCTTCACGTCCGCACACGCCACCGTCGCCGTTGTGCGGGTTGAAGCCTGCCACAGCCACGCGGGGCTGGTCCACCCCGTTTGCCTTGAGTGACTGGTGAATCAAGCGTGCGGCTTCCTTGATGCGGGGCTTTTGGACCCACTGCGCAACATCCTTGAGCGGAATGTGTGATGAGATGCGGGCCGTCCAAAGCCCACCCAATGTGTTGAATTCACAAAAGTAGTTCGTCACCTTCAGGTGTTCGGCGAAGTGATGCAGCTCATCTTCGTGCTGCATACCGCCGATCTTCATGGCTTGCTTGTTCAAGGGCGCAAAGCAAATGGCGTCAATGTCGCCTGCCAATGTCGCATCCATGCACAGGTCCAGCACCTGCAGCACAGATTGCCCACCCGCTGCTGCGGCCACGCCGCGCTGCACGTCTTCGGGCCGCACGGTGTTTATGGCCAGAAAAGCGGGCTGGTCTTGTCGGTCGCGCTGGCGCACCTCGCTGAGCCGATTGACCGATTGGACGGCCACTGTCTGGCCTGCAATTTTTTGGCCTTCGGCCCACAGCCAGGGGTCGCCCACCAGCACCACGTTGGCGTGGCTACACACATCGGGTTTGGCCAGGAGTTTGGCGATCAGCTCAGGGCCAATGCCAGCAGGGTCGCCCAAGGTAAGGGCCACCACGGGTCGTGAAGCGGAGGAGGTCGGGTTGGTGTTCATGGTGGATTGGCAGAGTTCAGAGCATCACGACTTTGGAAACATCGGGTTCGCGCTGGGTGGCGATGTAGCCCACGAACACACAGGTGTCGAGACTGAAGATGCCGACCCGGTCGTCATCGAGTGAGACATAAGCCAGTGGCTGCGTGGGGTGGTAGGACAGGGCAATGGCTCGTCCACCTGTGAGCACATGTGCACGCTCCTTGAGTGTGATCGGGTCCACCACCGACAGGCTGCGCTCTCCGTAATTGGTCACCAGTAGGCGCTGTCCGTCGCGGTGCAGGTACAGGCGTGTCGGATCTAACCGAGATGGCACTGTCAGACGCACCTGCATGGTCTGTGTGTCAATGGCCGCAAGGCTTTGGCTGATGCGGTTGGTCACAAACAGGGTTTTTTCATCGTCGCTCAAGGCGTAGCCTTCGGGCTTGAGGCCCGGGCTGCACAGCACGGGCGTGTGCAGCGGGTCCCAGGGGCGCACCTTGGCCACGGTGTGGCTGAGCAGGTTCATGCAGTAAGCGGTTTCGCCATCGCGGCTGAGCGCAAACAAATGGCTTTTGAGGCCACCACTGCTGACGGCGCGGCTCGGCGCGGTATCGGTTTGCGGCTCAGGCAATACCAGCAAGGTGGACTTTTCTTCGCTGAGCACATAGAGGCGGTCATGTGCATCCATCTGCATGCCGTGCAGGCGGTTGTAGTGACCCAGATCGATCTCGCGCACAAGGCGACGCTGTTGCAGGTCAATTTGAAAAACGCGGTTGCCTCCCGGGCCGTTGATGCCCGAATGCTCGACCCCGTAGTGCCCCACGTAGGCGTAGCGCTGCTGGCTGTCCACCACGAATTCGTGGGGGTAATCGGGCAAGGCCACACTGGTTTCGCGCTGCCCGGTTTGAAGGTTGTAGAAGCTGAACGCGTGGCTGCATTTTTCAACCAGCAACAAAATTTCCGTGCTCATGGTCAAACGTTTCCTTGGGTGTTGAGACTGAAGCGGTACAGCGAACTGCTGGCCACCACATAAAGCTGATTGCGAAGCGGGCCGCCAAAACACAGGTTGCCCACTTTCTCGGGCACATGGAGCTTGGCCAGGCGCGTACCGTCGGGGTGGTAGACCTGCACCGAGTCCTCGCTGGAGGTGTAAATCCAGCCTTGTGTGTCCAGCCGAAAGCCGTCGGCCAGGCCGGGGTTGATTTCTGCGAATACGCGGGGGTTGTTCAGTTGGTCTTGTGCGTCTACATCAAATACCGCAATGTGGTGATGCCCAGAACCATCGGTTTTCAAGGCAGCAGAGGTGTCTGAGACGTAGAGTCGTTTTTCGTCCGGCGAAAACGCCAGCCCATTAGGCTCTTGCAGCCAGTCGGTGGCCGTGTGCAAGGTCTGTGTCGCAGGGTCGAAGCGGAACACGTGGTTGGCGCTTTGTTCCGAAGGTGCGGCATGGCCCTCGCGGTCAGACAAGATGCCGTAGGGCGGATCGGTGAACCAGATGCTGCCATTGCGCTTGACCACGATGTCGTTGGGTGAGTTCAGGCGCCGACCCTGGTAATGATCGATGACCACCTGCATCGGGGTTTCGCCGTGCAACTGTCCGCCCACCAATGGCGTGCGCACAATGGCCCGCTGCCCGTGCGAGCAGTGCAGCAGGCTGCCGTCCAGGTCCAGGCAGTGGCCGTTGGTGTATTCCACCTCTTTGGCCCATACCGTCAGTCCTGTCGCAGGGCTCCAGCACAGGATGCGGTTGTTGGGAATGTCGCTCCAAAGCAGGCATTGCTGGGCTTGTACCCATACGGGGCCTTCACCCCAGACGGCTCCGGTGCAGAGCTTTTCACGGGCTGTGTCTCGCAGCGCGATCGTTGCCCGCTTGTCGAAGACCTCGATGGTTGTCTTCATGGCGCAGACCTTTTGGGCTTGCTGTTGCGGGCTGGCGTCCTGACCGCTTCGGTGGTCTGGTGAATGTGATCCAGGTGTGCGGCCAAGGCTTGTTCGGCCTTGAGCGCATTGCGGGTGCTCAGCGCCGCCACGATGCGCTCATGGTCTTGCACGCTTTGGGCAATGACGCCCGTACGCTGCAGGGCCTGTCGGCGAAAGTCCAATGCGTAGTCGTACAGGTCGGACACGAAGTCGGTCAGCAAAGGGTTACCACAAGCGTTGTAGAGGGTGCTGTGAAATTCACGGTCCGAAATTTGAAAGGCCACCGGGTCACTGAGCATTTGCTGCTGGGCTGTGACCAGGCTGCGCATGTGCGCCAAGTCGGCCTCAGAAATACGGGCTGTGGCCAGACGAATCACCTGGGCTTCGATGTGCTCCCGGGCCTCGTTGACCACGCTGGGATCGTGTGTCTTGAGTGCCGACATGGAGCGCACCGAGTCCACCATGGTCAAGCCAGCGGTGCCCACGATTCGTGTGCGTGCGCCTTGCGAGACTTCCACCATGCCCCGGTCGGCCAGCACGGCAATCGCACCACGCACCGACTCGCGAGAAACCTTCAAGGTCTCACTGAGCTCCCGTTCCGACGGCAGATAGTCATTGGCCTGCAGCAGGCCGCTCTGGATCATGTAGCTGAGTTTGTCGGCCAGTTGATCGCGAACCGTGCGCTTGTGAATTCCCTGTTCGCCGCCGGGCATGCGGTGCAGCAATTTCAGTGTGGTGCTCATGCTGTGTGTGGGTTCAATGTGGTCTACTGGTATGTATTCTGTACCAGTTGAGTCGCCATGCGATCAGTGAAAACCCTAGGTTTTGTGTTCACAAGAAAAGGAGGTTGGCGGCAGGCCTATGGCCACCTAGGCATTTGGTGGACGGCAGCCGCACAGCCACAGCGCGTGGGTATTCAAGCCGAAAAGACCCGTGCCGCAAATCAGAGGGGGATCGGAGACGTAGGGTGACGATTTATGCGTACCCGCATCATGAGGAACCAGACGTCTCCGATCCCTCTCAGCCACCAACGGTCAAATCGCCGGCCAGCCCGAAGTGCGATCGGCATTAGCCTCCAGCCGCCACACCGTGCTCTGCTGCGGCACCACCAGAGGCAGCCGCAGCAACTGCTTGTCCCGCGACACCAGCGCCAGCGCCTTGCGCTCCGGGCCCAGCAACTCGGGCACATCGGCCAGCTTGCAGACACGCCAGTGTCCATGCTGCCCGCGCGCGCCCACTTCCAGCCCCAGCCACTCGTCGCCTGCCGCAAACCCGGCCTGTTCGGCCGCACTGCCGCGCAGCACCGCCTTGACCTGAACGCTGCCGTTGGCGTCCGCATGGCGAATGCCCAGATGCTGGGCAAAGCTCCCCGGCTCGGCGTGGATGCGGATGCCTTGTGATTCGAGCAGCCTGGCCAGAGGCAGTTCGGCGGTGCTGTGAACCCAGGCCTGCAGCTCCTGCTGCCATGAGCGGCCGGTCAGGGTCTGCAGCTCGTCCTGCAGGTCCTGTTCGCGCATCGGGCCCGCCTTGCAGCGCTTGTACAGGCCGCGCATCACCTCGTCGAGCGTGTTGCCCTCGGCCCGCAGCGAGAGGTCCAGACACAAGGCCACCAGTGCGCCCTTGGTGTAGTAACTGACCGTCGCATTGGGCGTGTTCTCGTCCTGGCGGTAGTACTTCACCCAGGCGTCAAAGCTGGCCTGGGCCACCGTCTGCACATGTCGGCCCGGAGTGTGGGCCACCAGGTTGAGGGCTTTGGCCAGCAGCTTGAGGTAGGTCGCGTCGTCGATCAGCCCGGCTCGGCGC
This sequence comes from uncultured Limnohabitans sp., assembly GCA_964431215.1. GTDB lineage: Bacteria > Pseudomonadota > Gammaproteobacteria > Burkholderiales > Burkholderiaceae_C > Limnohabitans_A. Next base: position 10,344 of record CAYSIY010000004.1, on the reverse strand, counting down.
AGCAGCAGATCGTCGTAGTAGCTGGTGAAGCCCTCGAAGAACCACAGCAGCGGAGTGTAGTTCTCGCGCGTGTAGTCGTAGTGCGCAAAGGCATCGGGGCGCAACTGCTTGACGTTCCAGGTGTGGAAGTACTCGTGACTGATCAGGCCCAGCAGCGTGGTGTAGCCCTCGCTGGTTTTTTTCTCATCCGTGCGAGGCAGGTCGCGGCGACTGCAGATCAGCGCTGTGCTGTTGCGGTGCTCCAGACCGCCGTAGCCGTCATCGACCGCATTGAGCATGAACAGGTAGTTCTTGTGGGGCGCCTTGCGCCCGGCTTGTGCGCCACTGCCGTGCCAGAAGCGGATTTCGGCTTCGCAGATTTTTTGCGTGTCGGCCAGCAGACGTTCGCCGTCGAACGAGGGCAGTGCGCCCGAGACCACAAAGCGGTGCGGGATGCCGCAGGCGCTGAAGTTGCCGCTCCAGAACGTGCCCAGCTCCACCGGGCAGTCGACCAGCTCGTCGTAGTCGCTCGCCTGGTAAAGGCCAAAGCCCTTTTTGTCGCTCTGCACGGGCGTCAGCCCGGTGGCGGCCTGCCAGTCCGGCTGGCCCTTGACCGGCAGCAGCTCCATCTGGTGCGGCTGGGTCTCCTGGCCGTGCACCCGAAGGCAAAGACTGGTGCCATTGAAAAATCCGCGCCGGGCATCGAGCCAGGCGGCGCGTACCGAAGGGTCCAAGGCATAAACCTCGTAGCTCAGGGTCAGGGCCTGGTCGCTTTGGCAGTCCATTTGCCAACTGCATTTGTCCAGTTGTTGCACCCGCACTCGGCGTCGGCCTTGCCGTGCGCTCAATTGCTGCAGGTTTTTGGAAAACTCCCGCACGAGGTAACTGCCCGGAATCCACACCGGCAGCGAGACGATTTGCTGCGCCGCAGGTTGAGCGATGGTCAGCGTGACGCGAAACAGGTGGGCGTGCAGGCTGGCGGCTTCAATGCGGTACAGGAGCTTGGGCATGGACAAGGCACTCATCATCGTTGACCGTTCGGCCCGAACGGAAGGGGTCAGGTCGCGCCAGCGGCCAGAAAGCAGCTCAGGCTGGAGACGAGGGTCAGGTGCAGGCGCATCGGCAGCCAGGGGGCCAGGCCGGCGGCGGGCCAGGTCTTGCGGTCCACCAGGTAGCAGGCGATCAGCACAAAGCCCAGCAGGGGCAGGCCGGCAAAGGCCGGCATCATCATCCCGATCCAGGCCAGGAGCGAGGGCAACACCCCCCAGGCCAAATGCACCGATGGGGCCTTGCGGGTGGTGATGGCATTGCGAAAACCCACACCCCAGTGGATGCCGCCGAGGAAGGACACGATCACGCCGCCATAGGCCTGCATCGACAGCGCCACATAGGGGTGCAGATCTTCACCGACCACCCACAGACACAGGGCCAGGAAGACAAAGGGAATGAGGCCGGCATAACCCAGCCGACGGATCAGGACCCAGGTGGGGTCTTCGGTGTGCTGCAGGAGTTTCATGGCCGTCACTTCACACTGGCCAACTGGCTTTCAATCTGCGCCAAAGGCACGGCGCCGACCACCCGGCTGCCGTCGGCAAAGAACAAGGTGGGTGTGCCGGTGATGCGGTTTTTCTTGCCGAAGTCGACATTGGCCTCGATCGCGGCGGTGTCGCAGTTGGCCGCTGGCGGCGTCAAGCCGTGGATCATCCAGTCGTTCCAGGCCTTGGCCTTGTCCCGGGCGCACCAGATGTTTCTGGACTTGGTTTTCGAGTCCTCGCCCAGAATGGGGTAGAGCACATGCTGGATGGTCACATTGTCGAGTTTCTGCAGGTCTTTTTCGAACCGTTTGCAAAAGCCGCAGTTCGGGTCGGCGAACACCACCAGCTTGCGCTTGCCATTGCCGCGCACCTGACTGAAAGTGTTCTTGAGCGGAAGCTGGTCAAACGGGATGGCCGAGAGCCGGTCGATGCGCTCTTCGGTCAGATTGCGCTTTTGGCGTACGTCGATCAGCGCGCCCTGGATCAGGAAGTTGCCCTCAGCGTCGCTGTACATGATGTCGCTGCCCATGCGCACTTCATACAGGCCATTCATTGGCGTCTTGCTGATCTCATCGATTTTGGGGATGTTGGGCAGCCGTTCGCTCAGGTTCTTGCGGATGGAGGCCTCCTGGGCCTGGGCACTGGCCGGGGTGAGTACCGCCAGGGCGAGCGAAGCCAGTGCGAGCCAATGTCTAAATTTCATGCGGATGTGTTTGTGAAAGTGGATGTGCCCATGGCCTGGCGCGTCATCCAGTGTTTGAGGGGGCCGCAGTGGTCAAAACCGTTGAGGCCCCACTTTCGCAACTGCGGCCATACCGGCCCATGCTGGGCAAACAGGCGTTGCAGACCGTCGGTGACGAGCCCCATGCGAAGAACGTCGTCCTGACGGGCGCGTTCGTAGCGGCGCAGCAGCTTGAGGTCGTTCAAGGGCCGCCAGAATTCCCGCTGGCGAATGACTTTGACCAGCTCCGCCACATCGCCCAGGCCCACATTCAGGCCCTGGCCGGCCAGCGGGTGCAGGGTGTGGGCGGCGTCTCCGGCCAGTGCAAAGCACTGGTCGGGGGTGCCGGGGACGGTGCCGGTCCAGCGCGAGGCGCGCGCCAGTTGCAGGGGCCAGAGGGCGCGCTCGCTGCTCGCTTGCATGCGGCCCAGCGCAAAGTGGCAGGCGTTTTCCAGTTCCTGCACAAAGACCTCGGCCTCCAGGGCCATGAGTTGCTGGGCGCGAGCCGGGTGCACCGACCACACCAGGGCGACTTCGTGTCCGCCTTGGCCGCCCAGCGGCAGCAGGGCCAGGATCTCGGGCTGGGCCTGCCGCAGGCCCGGTGCAGCGCCAAAGCGGAACCACTGCCGGGCCGTGCCCTTGTGGGGCTGCTCGCAGCGCAGGCGTGCCGCCAGCGCGTGCTGATCGTAATGCGTGATGTCAAAAGCCACGCCCAGTTCGGCGCGGGTCTGGCTGGCGCGTCCTTCGCAGACCACGGTCAGTGGGGCCGCGACGGGTGCGGACAACACTTCGATCAGGGGCTGAAAGCGCACGGCGGCCGCGAGGTGCTGTTCAAGGGCCGGGACATCGACCATCCAGTTGAGCTCGTCCACGCCCTGATCGGCGGCATCAAAGTGCAAGGCACCCCCGGCGTCGCCAAACACCTGCATGGCGCGCACCGGCGTGACGGCAGGCCCTTCGGGCCAGCAGCGCAGGTCTTCGAGCAGGGCTTTGGCCGCGCTGTTGAGCGAGTAGGCCCGCACATCGGGGCCGCTGCCGGGCGGGGCTTGCTCGACCAGGGCCACCCGCAGCCGCTCGCGCGCCAGCAAGAGGGCCAGGCAACGGCCAACGATGCCGGCGCCGCGAATGCAGATGTCGTGCGGATAAGCCATGCGCTCGATTGTAGAAGGGGCGGCCCGGGCGCCGTGCAGGGCGGGCATTTGCCGTGTGGCCAGGCAGGCCAACCGGGGTGCGCCAGCCGCTCAGGGGTTGCAGCGATCGCAACGTGCCGGGTCGGCCAGCGTCGGCAGACCGTCGCGCCGCTCTTCGTTGTGGTGACAGACGCCACACGACCACAGATGCGCCAGGGGCTCACGCGTGGCGCTGGCACAGAGCCTGCAGGGGCGGCCCGGACGATGACCGCTCAGGGCGAAGCCCGGCAGGCCGCAGGCCGGACAGGCGCTGAGCATCTTGGCCAGCAGGTCTTCGGCAGCCCGGCGGATCATGGCCTGTCGCGTCGGGTTGCAGTGGGCGCGCAGGTCGCTCTCTGCAAAGACCTGGCCGCGTGACGATTGGGCCAGGGCTTGTGCAAAAGCGTCCAGCAGCTCGTCTGCCGACCCCAGCCCCTTGATCACCCGAGCGTCCTCACTGTGGTCCGGCCGCAGACACAAGCGGTGTTCTGGAAAGCCCAGCTCCCGGGCCAGTTGCAACAGCTCGTCGGGCGTGCGGGCCAGGCCCTGGCCTGCCCGTGCCGGCCCCTGGGCCACGCCCGCGATTTCCTGACCATGCCGTGTGTCGATCAGCAGCACCACCTCCACGTTCCAGGGAATCACGCCTGCGATCGGGTCGGACACAAACGCCCCCTCACTGGCAATCGCCAGCGCCAGGCCGCTGTGTTCGAGGGCGGCACGGGCCTTGGTGCGAGCCGCTTCGAGCTGGTTGCCCGCGCGTGCAATGTCCCGCGTGAAGGTGCCAAAGCGGTCGGTATTGACCTCGGGCACATGCACCACCGTACAGCCGGTGGCGGGCTCCAGCACCGGCGCAATGATCGCCTGCTTGCCGTGCAGCGTGGGCAGTGCGATGGGGTGTTGCCAGTGCAGCGGGTCCATAGGGTTCAGGCCCAGGCCCAGCGGGCCACCTCGGTGTAAAGCGGAATGCCCAGCAGGATGTTGAGCGGAAAGGTCAGGCCCAGTGACAGGCCGAAATACAGCGAGGGGTTGGCCTCGGGGATGGCGTAGCGCACCACCGCAGGCACGGCGATGTAGGACGCGCTCGCGGCCAGCACCATCAGCAGCGTGGTGTCGCCCTGCGACAGCCCCACCAGCAGGCCCAGACCCAGCGCCAGGCTGGCGTGCACCAGGGGGGCCAGCAGGCCATAGGCCAGCAGCAAGGGCGACTGGCCCTTCAGGCCCGGCAGGTTGCGTGCCGCCAGCAGGCCCATGTCGAGCAGGAAGAAGGCCAGCATGCCCTTGAACAAGTCCACCGAGAAAGGTTGCATGGCGGCCTTGCCTTGCTCGCCCGTGAGGATGCCCACCGCCATGGCCCCCAGCAGCAAGAGTTGAGCCCCGTCGGTGAACGATTCGTGCAGTACCTTGCCCAGCGAGAAGCCCGGCGCCTGCGATCCGACGGCCAGCTCGCTGGCCTGGGGCGTGCCCGGGGTGTTTTTTGCAGACCGGCGGCGCAGCGCATTGGCCATCAGCACCGCCATGATGATCGCGGGCGACTCCATGAGGGCCATGGCGGCTGCCATGTGCCCGCCAAATGCGATCTCCTGGTTTTCAAGGTGGCCGATGGCGGTGATGAACGTCACGGCACTGACCGATCCGTAGGTGGCCGCCACCGCTGCAGCGTCAAAGCCGGACAGGAAGCGGCTGAGTACCGCGTAGCTCAGCAGAGGCACCAGCACGGCCAGGGTCACGGCCAGCGAGAGGCCGGTGGCCACCTCCAGGGTCAGGCCCGACTGGGCCAGGGCAAAGCCACCCTTGAGGCCCAATGCCATCAGCAGATAGAGCGATAGGAAACGCGAAATGGCCGGCGGGATTTCCAGATTGGACTTGACCAGCCCCGCCAGCACGCCAAAAACGAAGAACAGGATGGCGGGGTCGATGATGTTGTGCATGAAGGAAGACGCTGAAAAACCCGCATTGTCATGCTGAAATTGCATTATGTAAAATTGATTTTAGGTTATCAATTCATAGACAAATTCCGATGAATATCACGTTTCGGCAGTTGCGGCTGTTTCTGGCATTGGCGGATACAGGCAGCGTGAGTGCGGCGGCCCGGGCCATGCACGTCACCCAGCCCACGGCCTCTATGCAGTTGCGCGAAATCACCGATTCGGTGGGTTTGCCGCTGTACGAGGTCATTGCCCGCAAAGTCCATCTGACCGATGCGGGTCATCAGCTTGCGCGCACGGCCCGATCCATCGTGGACGAGTGGGAGAGCTTTGGCCAGACGGTCAATGCCATGCAGGGCCTCACGCGCGGGCGCTTGCGGGTGGCCCTGGTGAGCACCGCCAAGTATTTCGTGCCCCGATTGCTGGGCGGTTTTTGTGAACGCCACCCCGGTATCGACATCTCGCTGGAAGTACTCAACCGGGACGGTGTGGTCCAGCGATTGCGCGAGAACCGGGACGACCTGTACGTCATGTCCATGCCGCCGCAGGACATGGACCTGGAGGACCAGACCTTTCTGGCCAACCCGCTGGTGCTGATCGCACCCGCAGGCCATCCGCTGGCGGCCCGCCAGCGGTTGCCCATCAAGGCCCTGGCCAGTGAACGCTTCATCCTGCGTGAACGCGGCTCAGGCACCCGCCTGGCCACCGACCATTTTTTTGAAACCCATGGCTTTGAGCCGCAGAACCGGCTGGAGCTCGGCAGCAACGAGGCCATCAAGGAGGCGGTGGCCGGTCATCTGGGGGTGGCGGTGATTTCACGCCACGCCATCAAGGCGGCAGACCTGAGCCGCGACCTCTGCCAGTTGCCTGTGGCCGGCATGCCCATTCGCTCGCAGTGGCATGTGGTACATCCGCGAGCCAAGCAACTCTCTCCGATTGCACAGGTCTTTCGCGATCACCTGCTGGCCCAGGCCAAAAGCTGGCCCATCGATTGAAAACGCAGCCGATGGGTCAGACCGCATCGGCCATGGTTATAGATATAAAGCTATATTCAAGTTTCTAAAAATCGATTTTACTTTATGACCAGGCCTGCCTAGCATTTGCACCCGATACCCTCATCGAAAGGAATAACGTGCAAAACTTGCTGGACCCTGCCATCCTGTTCTTCGTCTTCGGCGTCTTTGCGGGCATGCTCCGCTCCAACCTCGAAGTGCCGCCGGCCATCGCCAAATTCTTGTCGCTTTATCTGCTCATGGCGCTGGGGCTCAAGGGCGGTTTTGCCTTGGCCAAATCGGGCCTGACGCTGGACGTCGCCCTGAGCCTGTCGGCGGCCATCGCCATGGCCTTCATCGTGCCGGCCCTGGGTTACGCCTTCCTCAAGAACCGGATCTCGCGCTATGACGCCGCCGCCGTGGCGGCCTCTTATGGATCGGTCAGCGCGGTGACGTTTGTGACGGCGATGCAGTACCTGGAGAACGCCGGACTGAACTTTGGCGGGCACATGGCCGTGGCCATGGTCGTGATGGAATCGCCCGCCATCATCATGGCGGTGCTCCTGGCCAATGCCTTGCGCCATGCACAGACCGACTCGGCCCCGGTGGTGGCCGCCAGCAACGGCACGGCGGCACTCGGCGCGGGGGGTCCTGGGGGCCGCTCGGGGCCTTCGATCGGCAAGATCCTGCACGAGTCCTTTACCGACGGTGCCCACCTGCTGCTGCTCGGTGCCATGGCCGTGGGTTACATCAGCGGAGAGTCGGGCAAGGCCGTGATGCAGCCCTTTTCGGGCGATCTGTTCAAGGGCATGCTGGCGTTTTTCCTGCTCGACATGGGTCTGCTGGTCGCCCGCAATTTCAGTGAAGCGCGCAAGGCCTCTCCCGTGTTGATCGGCTATGCCGTGATCGGGCCGGTGGTGCATGCCGCGCTGGCTCTGGCGCTGGCCTGGCTGCTGGGCTTGCCCGTGGCCGACGCCGCCTTGCTGATGGTGCTCTCGGCCAGTGCCTCTTATATCGTGGTGCCCGCCGTGCTGCGCTACGCCATTCCCGAAGCCAATCCGGCGCTGTATTTCGGGCTGAGCCTGGGCGTGACCTTCCCGATCAACATCCTGATCGGCATCCCGGTCTACACGGTGATTGCACAGCAGGTGCTGCATTGAGGGGTGAGCCGGAAATCACAATCACCGGCATCCAACCCTGAGCCTGGACCCATAAAAGGCCAACGGCCTGAAGGACTTCCGGTCATTCATAGACGCCGATCGGCAAAGTCACGACAAAAAGTCCTGCTGACAAGAGCATCAACAGGTATGGGCCATCTTGGGTTGGGCTTGGTTTGCTGTGGCACTATTTCGGCTTTGCATCGGATGCAAGCATTGCCAAGCGGTAGCGACAGGGTTGTCAAGTACGGCTGTTGAGACATACCATGAACGATGGCGATGCATTTGCTATCCCCAGAAAATCACCGAGACCGGATATTCAACAATGGAATCGGCGCAATTGCCAGCGAACGAAGCAAGTAGAAAAGCTGCCTTGGATGCTTTGGCTGTACTTGACACGCCTGCAGAACAGGAATTTGACGACCTTGTCATCGCAGCGTCTCTTGCCTGTGGCGTACCGATTTCCCTGATAAGCCTTGTCGATTCCCATCGACAGTGGTTTAAAGCAAATGTGGGCTTGCCTGGCGTTTCAGAGACTCCTCGCGACGTTGCATTCTGTGCACATGCCATACACGGTGATGCTGTGTTTGAAGTGCCCAATGCGCTTGCTGATGAACGCTTTTCAGACAACCCTCTGGTCACTAGCAAACCCGACATACGCTTCTATGCGGGCGCACCCATAACGCTAAAGGATGGGTCCAGAGTTGGGACCCTTTGCGTGATTGACCGGATTCCGCACCAGCTGACCCCGTCACAACGAGAAATTCTCACTCGGCTGGCATCTGCTGCTGCCCGCGCGCTTGAAACCAGACGCGCCGAAATGGAGCTGAATTTAAAGCGGCAACAATTGGATGATATTTTGGATGCCACTTCCGTCGGTACTTGGTTCTGGAACATTAAAGCCGGCGAGTTCGGATTTGACGAACGATGGGCGAAAATTCTGGGGAGGTCCCTCAGTGAACTGCAACCCATATCCTTTCAGACCTGGATGGATCATGTTCATCCAGACGATGTGTTGGTTGCTCGCAGGGCATTGGATCAGCACCTCATTGGGGAGCTGCCATCGTACGAATGTGAAATGCGAATGCACCATAAAAATGGTGGATGGTCATGGGTATTGGCGCGTGGAAGGGTCGTTCGGCGAGATGACACTGGGCGTCCATTGCACATATCCGGCGTTCATATCGACATCTCCGACATCAAGCTGGCACAGGAAAAGCTGGTTGAGTTGAATGCTCAACTTGAGAAGCGGACCTTGGAAGCCGAGGCCGCAAATTCCTCCAAGAGCACGTTCCTGTCCAACATGAGCCACGAGATGCGCACGCCGATCAATGCCATTATGGGTGTGCAGCAGATTCTGGCGCGCACGCCCTTGTCAGCGGATCAGCAGTCGCTTCTGCTTGCCAGCACCACCTCGGCGCAAAGTCTGTTGGCGTTGGTCAATGACATTCTGGACATGTCCAAGATCGAGGCAGGCAAGCTTGATATTGTCAAGTCTGCGTTTTCGCTGAACGAGTTGATCCAAGCCGTGGTCACCATGTTGCAGCCTTCGGCCGATGCCAAGAAACTGAGCTTGCTTCTGGAGATTGCGCCCGAGGTGCCGCCAGTGTTGCTCGGTGACTCAATGCGCCTGAGGCAGGTCCTTCTCAACCTGGGCAGTAATGCGGTCAAGTTCACTGAGTCGGGTGAAGTGAGGGTTTCGATCGAAGTCATAGGTCGCAGTGGGCAAAACGTACAACTGCGCTTTTCAGTGAAAGACACGGGCATCGGCATCCCGCCCGAAAAGCACGCCCATATCTTTGGCGCCTTCAATCAAGCGGACTCCAGCACCACGCGGCAATACGGTGGAACGGGCCTGGGTTTGAGCATCAGTTGGGCTTTGGTGAGAGCCATGGGAAGTGCAATTGAGTTGCACAGTCAAGAGGGTCAGGGCAGCACCTTCAGCTTCGACATCCGTCTTGCGATTGCTCCCGACGATGCGATTTTGGAGCTTCCCGAAACTGCATCCGCTGTTACGGTCCAGCATTTGCCACAAGTTGACGCATCATCCACGCAACCAGGGGCAAGCTTGCGCTTGCAAGGTTTACGCATTCTGGTGGCAGAAGACCAAGCGATCAATCGCAAGATCGTCGAACACATGCTGGTGCAAGAGGGTGCAAGCGTTGAATTGGTGGAAGACGGTCGCGCGGCGGTGGATGCTGTGCAGAAGGCACGCCAGCAAGGGCGTCCCTTCGACGCCGTATTGATGGACTTGCAGATGCCCGTACTCAATGGACTGAAGGCTACGCGTGAAATCCGACAGATCGAAGGCCCCGGATCCAACCAAGCCCTGATCCTCGCGCTCACTGCCAATGCCATGACCGCAGATGTGCAAAGTTGCCTCGATGCTGGAATGAATGGACACATCGCAAAGCCCATCATTGCTGAAGACATGTTGCAGCAATTGATCGCTGGCACGACAAAAGCCCAGGCAATTGGCTGATCGCCAGTCGAATGACGCTCCGGCAGGGCAAGTCTGTGCCCGTCTGTCACCGTGTTGCGGCGGAGCAGGAACGGAGCAGCGGCTCGCTGATCAGTACAATCGGCATCCGTTTCCCCTAGGCAAACCGAGGACAAAATCCTCTGGAGACCGATGCATACATGCCCGGCTTGCGCTTTTGCTTTGCGGCTGCGCATGGTGCGGGACCAGCGTCTTGACCATGCCCACGTTGGGCTCGATGGTGCAGAGGGGGTCGATTTACAAGGAACCCTTCCATGAGCCTCCAATGCGGCATCGTGGGCCTGCCCAACGTCGGCAAGTCCACCCTCTTTAACGCCCTGACCAAAGCCGGCATCGCGGCCGAGAACTACCCCTTTTGCACCATCG
>CAYSIY010000003.1:0-37554 GCA_964431215.1 uncultured Limnohabitans sp. | reverse complement strand
GGGATAACGTGCGCCACAGGCTGGCCGAACCCGCACGCAGGCGATGTTCGCAGAGAGTCAAGGCAAGGCATATTCTAAGTTAGCGCTTATGCGCGTTCGCGGGTATGACGTAGAGGAAGCGGGTTACTCCTCTGCGTCGGCGGCGGTCAGGCGGTAGCCGTAGCCGTACACCGAAGTCAGACGCCAGCCGGTGGAGCCGTCCAGGCGCAGCTTCTTGCGCAGCCTGCTGGCGTGCGTGTCCACGGTGCGGCTCTCGACCAGCACCTCCATGCCCCACACCTTGTTGAGCAGGTGGTCGCGAGAAAAAAGACGGCCCGGGTTCTGCAGCAAATAAGTGGCCATCTCGAATTCCTTCTGGGTCATGGCCTGCGGCACACCCTCGATCGAGATCTGGTGGCGCGACACATCCACCTCGTAAGGCCCCAGCCGGAACACCAGCAAACCCTGCGGCGACACCCGGCGGTAGGCGGCCTGGATTCTGGCCAGCAGCACCTCCTTGCTGGCCGGTTTGATCATGAAATCGTCCGCGCCTGCCGACAAGGCCTCGACCACCAGCCGCTCGTCCTCGTGCGCCGTCAGCACCACAATGGCGCAGCTCCAGCCCTTGGCCAGACGCAGCCACTCGATCACCTCCAGCCCGATGCCATCCTTCAAGGTCCAGTCCAGCAGCAACACATCGCAATGCGCATGCGCCAGCCCGGTGCGAACCGAACTGAAGCTGGGCCAGCACGTCACCTCATGGCCAGCCGACCGGCACCAAGCGGCCAGAAATTCCCTCTGTATCGGGTCGTCTTCCAAAATCGCTAAATGCATGCCAAACCAACATCAAAGGGGGGAGTTGGGCGAGGTTAAGCGGCACCACCACAGCAGAGGCTGGGAAACCCCTATATGAGGGAACATTCTTCCTCTATGTGGGCCGCTCTCCTCTGGGCGAGCCGGGCATATCCCTTAGGCTACAGAGGTAATTTTTTTCCCCTATCAGGGCTGGCCAATCCATGTTGTCCCCTACACGGTCATTCGCAGCGGGTTGCCCGCCCTGCAAGGCAGGGCGGCCTTGTTTTTTGTGCGCGGATAATGGACAGGTTTAAAACTGCAGCTACCCTCGGCATGCTCGTCTCCCTGATCTCTTGCGGCGGCAACAGCCAAAACGTCACCAGCCCCGCCACCTCGTCAGACCGCGAGGCCCCGGTCATTGGCAGCGTCACGCTCGAGGCAGACGCCAGCGGAGCCCCCTTGATCGCCAGCAACGAGCTGGGCCAGCCCACCATCACCCTCCAGGTGCAAGACGCCAGCGACAACATTGACGTGACCGCCTACTGCGTGACCAGCAGCGCCACGCGCCCGGCGGCCGCCAGCACCTGCTTTTCGGAACAACGCAGTTGGACGCGCACCATTGGCCCGACCTGGCACGTGTGGGCACGCGACGCTGCCGGCAACGTCAGCGCCGCCCTGCGCGCGCCCGGCCCCTGCTCGGCAGCCGCTGTGGCCGCCGCCCAGGCCAGCACCCTGCCCACCGTCTGCATGCGCACCGACGCGGGCGAGATCGTGATCGAGCTCGAAAAAGACAAAGCCCCCATCTCCAGCAACAACTTTGCGCAGTACGTGGTGGATGGCTTTTATGCCGGAACAATTTTCCATCGCATATTGGCGGGCACGGCTGTTCAAGGTGGCGGCTTCACCAATCTTGCTGATGTTTCGTCGAACAAGACCAAACCGGGCAACAGTCCGATTGCCATTGAAAGAACCACTGACACCGGCTTGTCCAACCTCACCGGCACCATCGCCATGGCTCGGGTAGGTGTGGATACGTCAACAGCAAAAGCTGTTGACTCGGCCACCAGTCAGTTCTTCATCAATCTCAAAGACAATTCGGCCGCCTGGGATGCGAATCCAAGCCGTCAAAATACCAGTGACAACCCAACTGCTGTCGATGGTTATGCCGTGTTTGGGCGCATTATTTTTGGTTATGAAACCGCAGTGAGCAAAATTGCTCAAACCCCGCTCAACGGCGACAGACCAACCACCACGATCTTCATCCAGTGGGCCTACCTCCTCAACTGAGCCCACTTCACAGACACCCAATCCAGACCAACATGAACGCCAAATTCACCGTCCGCGCCATCCAGCAAGGCCAAGCTCTCAAGACCCACAGCGTCACCGCTGGCGCAGGGCAAAACGGCCAGGCCCTGGTGCTGCAGGCCTCGGCCAATACCCGTTACCAACTGGCCAATGCCCTGACCTTCACATCACCGGCCAAGCTGCAGCTCAAGCGCGTGGGCAAAGACCTGCTGGTGGCTCTGCCCGGCAACGACGTGGCGTCCCCCGACATCGTCATCCGCGATTATTTTGAATTTGAAGGCATGAGCCTCAGTGGCCTGACCACTACTGGCGAACCCATGGTGTACGACACCAGCAGCGGCCTGTTTTCTGCAGGAAACACCGGCATCACCGCCCAAAGCCTGGCCCCCAACCAGACCGCCGCAGCCAGCCTCGCCAAAGGTGGTGCAGGCTGGTTTGACAGCGGCTGGGGCCTGGCCGCCGTGGCGGGCGGGGTGGCAGTGCTGGCCGCTGCAGGCGGGGGCAGCAGCACCAACAGCAGCCTGACCAAAATCACCACTTACAAAGGCGATGCCACCAAACCGGTGCCCTCGGTCACCGACTTTGCCAATGCGGGCGTGACCGGCGTGGACGCCCTCAACATCAACAGCCTCCTGGGCTTCTTTCCGCGTACCCAGCTCCCGCTCGACAGCACCGCCAGCCTGCAAACCCTGGTGGACTCCTACCGCAAAATCGTGGCCGAAGCCAACGGCAGCGCCGCCGATGCTACCCCCCAGCAAGACCCCACCCTCACTGACTACATCAACCTGCTCGGGGCCAACACCCCCCTGAGCCTGAGCAGCCAGCCCCAGGCCCTGAGCCTGCTCAATGAACGCATCAAAAACCTCAATGCCACCGAGGCCGACACCTACGCCGAAATCAAGGCCCTGGCCGACGCGGTGGACGCCCTGGCCCTGCTGGTGCAAGGCAATCGCAGCACCACCGGCACCCCTGCGGCCGGCATCACAGCCGCCCAACTGACCAGCCTCGGTGTGGACGCCAGCAACGTCACCACCGCCAACCTTGCGGCCTACTCCGACGCCATCCGCGCCGCGACTGACCTGGGCAGCTTCAACACCGCAGACAAGCTCAGCGCCATGGTCAAGGCGTACAACACCATCCTGGCCGAAGCCAATGGCACCGCCATCGACGCCACCACCGCCAACCCCACCGCCGCCGACTATGCCGCCATTGGGGCCAGCATTGGCAGCGCCAGCACCGACGCCGCTGCCCTGGAACGCCTCAGGCTCATCGTCGGCAACTTGGCCAGCACCAGCGTGGACACGGTGGAAGAAATCAACAAACTCGCCGCCACGCTCGACAAAATCCAGACCGTGGCCGCCCTGGCCACCGGTGCCACACTCACCGAGGCGCAAAAATTCAGCGCCGACGAGCTGCGCAGTCTCGGCCTGACCGGCTTTTCGGGCACCGAAGTCCAGAACACTGCGCTGGCCAACAAAGTCAGCGAAGCCATCCGCGATCAAGACCCTGCGGGCGTGCTGGCCGGCAGTTTTAACACTCAGCGCCTCAAGACCGACGGCACCCGCGAAGCCTGGACGCAAACCCAGCTCGAGCGCCTGCAGACCCTCACCAGCCTCGAAATCATCAAAAACTACGTGGTGGACACCGCCAACAGCGCCAACACCACGCAGGCCCCCACCGCTGCCGACTGGACCAATGTGGGCGTGTTCGGCTTCCGCACCGCAGACACCACCAAATTTGACGCCATCAGCGCCGCCCAGCTTGCCTACCTCAACACTGCGGTCGACGCACTGCCCGCCACCTCGGTAGACACCAGCGCCAAGCTCCAGGCGATTGCCGATGCCTACATCCGCGTCGTGCAAGAGGCCAATGGCACCGCTACGGACGCCAACACCACCCTCAATCCCCTGGCCGGTGACCTGGCCACCATCGGCGTGACTGGCGTCGCCAGCGGCAGTGCAGCAGAAAGCTTGATGCTCAGCATCGTTGCCGACCGCAGCAGCACCGACGTGGACACTCGCACCAAGCTGCAGGCCCTGGCCGATACCGCAGCCAAAGTGTTGCAGAGTGCTGCAGATCAAAACGTCACTTTCACGGCCCCAGAACTCACCGCCATCGGGCTGCGCGGCGCTTCGTCCACCGGCACCAGCAGCAACCTGACCGACTTTAATAACCATGTGAAAGCCACCGCTAACGATGGTTCAGGTGTCAACACCCTGGCCAATCTGCAATCGTTCATGTCGCTGGCCGTGGTGCAGGCCTGGGCGCGAGATGTCAACCCCGACGCCACAGCCAACCCCGCGAAGGTCAAGACAGCGGCTATCCCCACCGCGCAAGACTACAAGGACATTGGTGTTGACCGGATCAAGGCCAAGGACCCTACCACTGGTAATGCCCAGCCCAATGGCAACATCGAACTCGCTGACCTCAATGCCCTCAATGACGCCATCGATACCTTGGTGAACAACGATGGAAGCACGGCTGTCACAGGCGGCGACAAGATCGATACTTTGGCCGAGGTCAAGGACATCGCTGCCAGCTACTTCAAAATCCTCAACGAGGCTAACGGCAGCGCCAGCAACTACACCTCCGGCAGCACGGTCCAGACCACTGACGGTGGTGTAACCACCATGGGGTATCGCAACAACGACACCACACCCAGTGATGTAACCACCTATGACCTCAACCCCAACCCCACGGCCATCGACTACGTGCGCATTGGGGTGACGGATTTCAGCAGCAATGTGCTGACGACGCAGACCGCTGCCGATCTTCGGCGCACCAGTCTGCTCAACACCGTCATCGCCGAAAAGACTTTTGACAAAGTGGATACCGTCAAAGAGATCCAGACCCTGGCTACAGCGGTAGACAAAGTTCTGGCATTGGCGGCCAAAGACGATGCCGATGCTGTAACCGCGGCAGAAAAGCTCACCCCGACCCAGATCCAGACTGATTTGGGGCTTGACTTCCCTACTAACCCTTCACAAGACCACCTTGATAAGTTTTTGCTGGCCATTCAAAAAACTGCTAACGATGGAACGGGTGCCGACAGCTTTGCTGAATTGCAAAGTCTGGCCAGTTCTACCCGCATTCAGCGTTACGCGGACAGCAACACCATCACGGAGGGTGCGCCCACGGCGGCTGACTGGCGAGCCATCGTGGGTCTGATCAACGAATCGGATGCCAACCTCAACGTTGCCAACCTCACCGTTTACAACAAAGCCGTGGATTACAGGGTCTCGACCGACGTGGATCAGCTCTCCGAGTTGCAAACCTTGGTTAACACCTACAACACCTACGTTGCCGATTGGTCTCAACGGGTGGATTCGGGCAACTGGGGGCTTGCGGCCGACCTTTTCCACAGTCTGAGCAACGCGAATCAGACGGCCCTAAATGCAGGCATCGTGGGCAAGCTGATTGACTTGGCAGAGCAGAATTTTGCAAGCGGAGGAAATCCTACGCCCGGCAACGTAACCCCAGGCGGCTTTGCGGGCACCACGCTGACCAAACCTGACTTGGCCGCTTTGGGTTTGGATGTCAGCAAGGTCGGTAATAACACCGGAGCCAACGATGGGAGTGAACTGACCAATATCTGGGTTGACATCCAAAACAAGAACCCGGCGGATATCACCAATCTGACCGTAATCCAAAACATCATCAATTTTTACGCTCCGACGTGATGACCCTAACCGTCAAATCCTCCCCCAGATGCCTGAGCGCCATGGCCCTGGCCTGCCTGCTCATTGCAGCGCAGGTGCAGGCCCAGTCGCCTGCGGCTGGGCAGGGTGCGGCCGTGGCAGGGCAGGGGTCGAGTGTGGCCCGGCCTGCCTCCAAGGCCAAGGCCAGCAACAAAGCCAGCGCCAAGGCCAAAGCCAAAGACAGCGTCAAGGCCAAGCCCCGCGCCAAGGTCGACCGCTCTGCGGCGGCAGCGGCCACGGCCGCTCTGGCGGCGGGGGGCGTTGCCGCTGCTTCGGCCGCGCCGCAGCCTCAGCGTGAGTCCACGGGCGATGTGATGCCTCTGCCGCGTGTGGTGGGGGATTTGCCGGCGGGCAGCAGGGTGGATTCCCGCGTTCGCGGGAATGACGTCAGGACGGGCGGGAATGACGGTCAGTTTCGCGGGAATGACGTTCGTTTGCCGGCGGGGGCTTTGACGGCTCAGGGGGGCTTGAGTCTGCAATACATTCTTGACGCCGCTGTGCAGGCGCACCCGTCTTTGCAGTCTGCCCGCCTGGAGATGCGGGCCGCCGGTGAAGACCAGACAGCGGTCAAGCGTCAGCGGCTGCCCTCGGTCAGTGCGGTGCTCGAAAACCGGTCCACCAACACCAGCGTGATTTCCACCCGTGTGCTGCGTGTGGAGCAGACCCTGTGGGACGCGGGTCGCATCAGCGCCCGCATCCGCGAGGCCGAGTCCAATATTGACGTCAATCAGGCGCGCATTTACATCACGGCGCAGCAGTTGGGCGTGCAGATCATCAATGCCTGGCAAAACCTCATGGCCGCCGATGGCCGCATCCGGGTGGCGCGCGAGACTCTGGACCGTCTGCAAGCCTACCGCGAGCAGATGCAGCGCCGCGTGCAGGCCGAGGCCTCGCCGCCGATTGATCTGGAGCTGGTCAACTCGCGCATGCTGCAGACCGAAGTCGAGCTGACCCAGGCGCAAAACAGCCGCCGTGTGGCGCTCAGCCGTCTGGAGCAGTTTTCAGGGCTGGAGGGACTGACGTCCATGGCCAATCTGGCCCCGGTGAGCCCGCCGGGCATCGGCCCCACCGAGGCCCAGGCCCAATGGCTGCAGCAGGTGGACTGGCTGGAGGTGGCCAGCCGCCACCCCAATGTGCAAAAGGCCCGGCAGGACGCCATCGCGGCCCAGCACCGCATTGACGCCAAAAAGGCCGAGCAGTACCCGCAGGTCTATTTGCGGGTAGATCAGCCCATCAACGCGGCCAACAACGACATCACCGGTTTTGTTGGCCTGCGCTACACGCCTGGAGCGGGCTTGGCCACAGCGGTCGAAGCCCAGGCCCTGGCCAGCCGCGCTGCCAGCCTGGAGCAGGCGGTCGACACCGCCGTGCGTGAAGTGACCGAAAACCTGTTCACCGACCGTGACGAGTTCAACTCCAGCCGCAGTCGCTTGCTGGCGCTCGAGCGCGCCGTCAAGGGCTCCGAGTCGGTGCTCGAATCCTATACCCGGCAGTTCACGGCCAGCCGCAAGTCCTGGCTCGACCTCATGAACGCTGTGCGCGAGCTGGCCCAGAACCAATACGCCATGGCCGACAGCCATGCGGCCATGATGGCCGCCCTGTACCGCCTGCAAGTGCGCATGGGCGACCCCGTGCAGCCGGCCCCCTGATGCCCAAAAAGTTCCTATATGTCTTCTGATTCTTCTTCTTCGCAATTGCCGCAGTTGCATTGGGCGCTCGAAAAACTCGCCCATGCCCAGGGCACGGCGCCCGACGGCCTGAAGTTGCAGGCCAGTCTGCAGCACTTGCCCGAGGCCAATGACCCGCTGCAGCTATTGCCAGTGGTCGGGCAACGCATGGGCTGGGGCGAGCCGATGGTGCTCGATGCGCCCGACCGCAGCCAGTTGCCCCTGCTGGCCCACCACCCTGTGCTGGGCTGGTGTGTGCTGGCCGACCAGGACCCGCTGGGCCGCTGGGTGGCGCTCACGCCCAAGGGCTCGGTGGCTTTGCCTGGCGACCAATGGGCGCGGCGTGCGGTGCTGGTGCCCATGCAGGTCGGGCAGGGGCCTTTGCAGACCCGTTCCGAAGCGGCACCCGAAGAGCGTTTCGAGATCCAGGTCGCGCAGACCTTGCGCCAGTACCGGGGCACCCTGCTCGAAGCGATTGCCGCCTCGGCCTTCATTGGTCTGCTCGCGCTCATGACTTCGCTCTACAGCATGCAGGTCTATGACCGGGTCATTCCGACCCGCAGCGAATACACACTGGTGGTGCTCACGGCTGGCGTGGGCCTGTCCATCCTCATCGAGCTGGCCATGAAGTACGCCCGTTCGCACGTCATGGACCACGTCATCGTGGGTCTGGACAACCGGCTCTCGCGCGGCATTTTTCAGCGGCTGCTGCAGTTGCGGGTCGACCAGTTGCCGCCCTCGGTGGGCAGCCTGGCCAGCCAGATGCGGGGTTACGAGCAAGTGCGCAGCTTCTACACCGCCAGCACGCTCTTTACCCTGGTCGATCTGCCTTTGGGCATCCTGTTCCTGGTGGTCATTTTGTTCATCGGTTCGCCGCTGGTGGCTGCAGTGCCACTGATTTTTGCGGGCCTGGCTTTGTACCTGGGCGTGCGTACCCGCAAGCGCGTGGACCAATTGGCCAAAGAGGGCGCGGCCATCTCCAACATGAAGACCGGTCTGCTCGTCGAGGCGGTGGAGGGGGTGGAGACCATCAAGGCCGGTGCAGGCGGCTGGAAGTTCCTTTCGCGCTGGCTCTCGGTCAATGGCCAGACCATCCAGAACGATCTGAAGATGCGCCACACAACCGAAACCGTCAGCTATTTTTCTGCGGGCATTCAGCAGGTCAGCTATGTGTTGCTGGTGGCTGCTGGCGCCTACGAGGTCATGCAGGGCCACATGACCATGGGGGCCCTGATCGGTTGCTCCATTCTGAGCGGCCGTGTGCTGGCACCGGTCATGGCTTTGCCGGGTTTGCTGGTCCAGAGCGCACACGCCAAAGCCGCGGGTGAAGGACTCAACAAACTCTACGAGCTCAAGACCGATCATCATGGCGTGGAACAGCCCCTTGTGCCCAGCCACCTGCGCGGCCACTACACCCTCGAAGACGTGCAATTTGCCTATGGCTCGGGCAACCCCATGATGCCCAACCCGGCCGCCGTCCTGGTGCCCAAGCTGCAGATCGCGGCGGGCGAGCGCGTGGCCATCCTCGGCCCTATTGGCGCGGGCAAATCCACCCTGCTGCGTCTGCTCAGTGGCCTCTACCACCCGCAGCAGGGCCGCGTCATGATCGACGGCCTCGACATCACCCAGATCAGCCGCGAAGTGGTGGCCCGCGAAGTCGGCTATCTGCAGCAGGACCACCGCCTGTTTCAGGGCACGCTGCGCGAAAACCTGCTCATTGGCATGGCCGACCCGGGCGACGAGGCCATCATTGCCGCCATGAACCGCACCGGCATGACGCGCTTTGTCTCGGCCCACCCACTGGGCCTGTCACGCCCGATTGCCGAAGGCGGCAAGGGCCTGAGCGGGGGGCAGCGCCAGTTGGTGGCCTTTACCCGCCTGATCCTGACCAACCCCGATGTGTTGCTACTCGACGAGCCCACCGCCACCATGGACGACGAGCAGGAGCGCGTGTGCCTGCAGGCCCTGGCGCAAGAGGCCAACAAGGGCAAGACCCTCGTCATCGTGACCCACAAGCCCAGTGTTCTTCCTTTGGTGCAGCGCATCATCGTCGTGGCCGGCAACCGCATTGTGCTCGATGGCCCCCGCGACGAAATCCTCGAACGCATCCGCCAGCACAACAACGAAACGCCACAGCAAACGGCCAAATAAGCCATGCCCTTCGCCCCCCGCACTCTTTCCCGTCATTCCCGCTCTCTTTCCCGTCATTCCCGCGAACGCGGGAATCCATAAATCTGCCCCATGACACCCAGTAATCCAAACGAACCTCCCATGGGCCAGCCCCAACCTTCACCGGCCAAGCCCCAGGCCGCCGTGCAAGTGGCGACGCCCAAGGCGCAAGCCGTGCGCGTGGTGCAGCATCCGGCCGATTTGCCCGAGCCCAAGGGGGCCCGCCGCACCATCTACCTCATCATTGGGGGCATGGCGCTGCTGCTGGCCTGGGCTTCGGTGGCCGAGATCGATCAGGTCACGCGCGCGCCCGCTCAGATCATTGCGGCCGAGCGCACCCAGATCATCCAGTCGCCCGAGTCGGGTGTGGTCACGCAGATTCATGTCAAGGAAGGTGAGCAGGTGCGCACGGGGCAGTTGCTGGTGACGCTCGAAAAAGAGCGTGCCCAGGCCGCCGTGGCCGACAGCAGCGCCAAGGTGGCAGCGCTGCGCATCACGGTGGCCCGCCTGCAGGCCGAGGTCTATGGCAAGCCTTTGCAGTTTGCCCCCGAGCTGCAGCAGTACCCCGAGTACATCCGCAACCAGACCGACCTCTACAACAAGCGGCAAACGGCCTACAAGGAAGACATCCGCTCGCTCGAAAACATCTTGCGTCTGGCCCGAAGCGAGCTGGACATCAACGCCAAACTCGTCGCCACCGGCGATGTCTCGCGCTCCGAAATCCTGCGCCTGCAGCGCAGCGTGGCCGATATCGAGGCGCAGATTGCCAACAAGCGCAACAAGTATTTCCAGGACGCTCAGGCCGAAATGAC
Organism: uncultured Limnohabitans sp.; assembly: GCA_964431215.1. Classification (GTDB taxonomy): domain Bacteria; phylum Pseudomonadota; class Gammaproteobacteria; order Burkholderiales; family Burkholderiaceae_C; genus Limnohabitans_A. The sequence goes on along the minus strand of CAYSIY010000003.1, from coordinate 27,129 downwards.
CAAGGCGCAGGAAGATCTCAACACCCAGTCCGAGCAATTGCGCGACCGCAGCCAGTTGCTCGAACACACCGAACTGGTGGCGCCCACCGACGGCATGGTCAACAACATCCGCATGACGACTCTGGGGGCGGTGGTGCGTCCCGGCGACGTGGTGCTCGAAATCTCTCCCACAGGCGGTGACCTGATCGCCGAGGCCAAAGTCAGTTCGGCCGACATTGCGTTCATCCAGGTCGGGCAGTCGGCCAGTGTCAAGCTCGATGCTTATGACTCGTCCATCTTTGGGGCCATGCGGGGGCAGGTGAGTTATGTCAGCCCCGATGTGCTGACCGAAGAAACCCGGCAAGGCCCCCACAGCTATTACCGGGTCCGCATCCTCATCAAGGAAACCGAGTTCAAGGGGAAAAAGGCCGGTCAGATACACTTGCGCCCCGGGCTTTCAGCCAGTGTGGACATCAAGGCCATGGATCGCACCGTGCTGAGTTACCTCACCAAGCCCATTACCAAGACGCTGACCCAATCCATGGGAGAAAGGTAAACCAGCATGGCCGGCGGATCTGGAGGACAAAACGATGTGGTGTGGCCAGGCTACGTGGCGGCGATGGCATCGCTGCTGCTCAGCCTGTTGCTGGTCTGCGCGGTCTTGATCATGACCATCGGGCAGATTGGCAGCATCAGCGAAAGCTACCAGCAAGCGATTTCACGCATCGGCTTTGGCTCTGGCGAAGACGTCAAACGCATGGTACAGATTGCAGGCATGACCGACGGCCCCGCTGGCCCCAGCATGGCGGTCGAAGACATGGGCCGTGATGCCCCCCCCCCCATCGACTCTTCCCAATTGCTCACTGCTCAGTTCCATTCGGCCAGATTCGGCCGTAAATCCGGCGCAGCAGTAGCCAACGCGGCCGGCAACTCGGATACTCCACTAGTGCTTGACCTCGCCAACGGCATTTTTGACCGTGATGCCGCCCGACAGGCCGCTTCGCTGGCCGCTCAGGACCGACAGCTTCTGGCCCAGGTGGATTTGTCCAAGGTGGATATCCGAAAGATCAACTTCAAGAACCTCGATTTTTCCGGCGTGGTCCTCAGCCGCAGCCTGACCCCGCAGCAAATGGCCAAGATTGATTTCAGCCAAGTGGATTTCGGCAACCTGACGCCTGAAAGAATAAAAAAACTCAAACCCATCCTGGCTAAAGAGGCCATCCTCTACCAGCTTGAGCTTCAGAAAGTGCGCCCCCAACCCCTGCCCAAAGCAGCACCGATGCCGCCTGCACCCGCGTCCATCGTGGCCGTGCCTGCGCCCACCCCGCCGGCGCCTGTGCCGCCTGACCACTACCGCATCGCATTCACCGAAGAAGCCACCGAACTTAACCGCACCCAGAAACAGCTCTTCCTGTCCTGGGTAGAGAGCATCAAGGCCAGCAGTGACCCTGTTCGGGTCTGGACAGAGGTTCCTTCGGGCGATGACTTCTTGCAGCGCAGTGCCTTTGCCCGTCTGCAACTGCTCAGGACCTGGCTGATCGATGCGGGTGTGTCGTCACAGCGTGTGCGCATTGCATTGCAAAATGGCGGCACAGCGCCTTTGCGAGAGGTGACGGTGCACCTTGAACTCCAGAAACGCTGACGCCTGACAAGGACAGACTGTGAGAAAAAAACACAAGCCACTGGAAGACAACAACTACTGGCCCGGTTATGTGGATGCGCTGGTCAATGTGGTGCTCAACATGTTGTTCATGGTGGGCATCATGGCTGTTGGACTCGTCTCGCTCAACGTCGAGGCGCTGGGCAACTTCAAACTCGCCCGGCAGGCCCAGCAGCTCTACCAGATCAACGAAGAAAACATGCTGCTCGCCGCTTTAGGCACCTTCATTGCGGTCATCCCCGACATTCCCAAGCCCAATCCCGAGCCCGTCAGCAGTCCCACGGTCACGCGGCCCCCTGTGGCCCCGCCCGTGCTCAGGCCGGAGCCCCCCAAAGTGGAAGCGGCCAAGCCGACCAATTCATTGCGCGTGGGCAGGCAGCAAGCGGTGCCTGTGCTGGTCGATGAAAAACAGCAACTGAGCGATCGGCTACAGTGGGGTGATCAAGCCAGCATTGGCGTAATCGAGTTCGATCCTTACGTTTTTCAGATCTCGGCGGCGCAAATGAGCCAGATTCGACAGCTCGTCACGCAGACCAATGCTGGTCGTTGGAGCCTAGCCATCGCGACAGATGGCAATGAGACCACCACACGCGAATCGTTCTGGCGTCTGACCCAGGTTCGCCAGCAACTCCTGCTCGCTGGGGTCCCGCAGGAAGCCATCACATCGAGAACGCTCAACATACTGCCACCCAGCACCGGCTCTTCGCGTCGTGTGTTCATCGCCCACCTGCGCAATTCATGACCATGGGCACTTCTTCCTGTCATTCCCGCGCACCCCTGCGTCATTCCCGCGTCCCTTGCTGTCATTCCCGCGAAAGCGGGAATCCATTGACCCCCGCATGCGCGAGGGTGATGGATTGCCCACCGCCTGACGAACAAACCACTGCCCCAATACTGAACCACCGGAGAGCCACATGACCTATTTAGACACAGAAGCCGCGTTACCGCCTCTCGCCACGTCGCCGCGCATTCCTGACATGCCACGTTTTACGGCGAATGACCTTTTTCACTGGGCGCGTCTGATGTGGCCAGCGATTCTGGTCATTGCGGCGGGCGCACTTTTCTTTGCCGACGCCATCGTCCAGACCATTGTCTCAACACCCCATCCGGCACTGGTCTACGCCATTTTCGGGGTCTGCCTGATCGCCATCGTCGCGGCCATGCTGGCCTTGCGCCAATACCTTTATGAAGCCAGGCTGGCCAGGCATTGGCTGAGCTTGTCCGATGAGATGCGGACCCTGGAGATCGAAAAAGGCATCGACAAATCCATTTTTGCCCCTGTTTACCGTCTGTTAGCGGGTCACACCACCCTGTCGCCCGATACACGGCAAGCGGCCGTGACGGCCGAGCTCGAGACGGCCAGCTACAGCCTGGAATCCCGCCTGGAACTGCCCAATTTTCTCGGCGGGGCCTTGGTGGGCCTGGGGCTGGTGGGTACCTTTGTGGGTCTGCTCGGTACGCTGGACGACCTGAGCAAGGTATTCAGTGCACTCGTCAACTCCGGCAGCAGCACCATGTCCCCGACAGCTATGTTCTCTGACATGGTGAGCAAGCTTCAGGCGCCGATGCGCGGCATGGGCACGGCGTTCGTGGCTTCCCTATATGGTCTGCTGGGCTCATTGATCGTCACGCTCATGCTCGTGAGCGCCCGCAAAACCGGCTCTGCCGCTGCGCGCCAGGTGCAGACGGTGGTCCGGCAGTTGGGTTATGGTGCCCGACTCGACGAGCAGATTGCCTCTGCCCCCATCGCCGTGCAGCAGCAGGAAATCATCAAGGCTCTGCGCGAAATGCAGATGTCGCTGGCTCAAACCCAGGCCATCCTGGTGGAAAACGCCAAACTCCAGAACCTGGCGGCCACCCAAAGCGCTGACTCCATTCAGCAGATGAGCGCAGCGGTCATGTCCATGTCCGATGGGCAGCGCAAGGTCGACGAAACGCTCTCCAGCCAGTTGCAAATGTTCCGCGACATCATGGTCAACGACCGCGACAACCTCCTGCAGGTCCTGCGCTCCTCGCGACAGGACAATACCGAAACGGTCAAGGCCATCGACGCCTGCCGCACCTCCTTCGACCAGAGCGCCAGAAGCCTCAGGGCCTTGCTGGCCTACCTCGACCCAGTCTCCCCATCAGATTCCCGGAAGTAATTCATGGATGCCAGATCAGGTCGGGCATGACGCAAGCGAGTGGACCCCTGCGCCACTTCCCGTCATTCCCGCGCACGCGGGAATCCATGAACCCCCGAGCAGGGAATCTCATGATGCAAAAACCGAAGTCCTTTGGATGGTAAGAAAGTTCCGCTTTCTGGCTCTCTGAGGACTTATTTTTTTTTTAAATGCGGGACAGTTTGGTATCTGCGCGAAAAGCGCCCTCATTCACGTTCTGATTACTGATAGCACGACCATGGCCACCTCCAAACCTCGCTCCAGCGGCACCACAACAACCGAACAAATTTCCCGTACCGTTGAACAGCCGTCGCTGCAGCAGCAGGTGCCGTCCAGGCCGGTCACAGGGGCTGCCGTTGGCAACCTGCCCCAGGCCGCGGTGGAGCCTTCACAGCGAGCCAACAGGCTCAAAATCAACGTCAGACGCAGGGATGTGGAGCGGGTCAAGACGGTGGACACCGATCTCGTGCTCGACATCAATGACGGCAAATCCATCCTGGTCAAGGACGGCGCCTTGCGCGCAGCCAACGAGCCGGACTTCGCTCTGGAATTTCTGGACGATGAGGTCGTCGGGCAAGCGATTTTCTCGGATCTGGGTGCCAGCTCAGCCGTCAATGCGATTCCCGGAACCACAGAAGTCTTTGCAACGTCCACGGCCACAGTCGTGACCCCACCCTTGCCGCCGGCCAGCAGCGGCTCCAGTTGGGGTTTGCTTGCCGGTCTGGGGGCTTTGCTGGGCCTGGGAGCGGCTGCAGGCGGTAGCAGTTCTTCGAACCCTGCACCGGTAACCGTTGCACAAAATACTTCTTTGGCTGCGGTGAGCCTGGGTGGGCCATTTATTGCCGAAGTGCTTTACGAGGTGTTTGACCAAGCGGGTAACCGCATTGCTAGTGCCGTCAGCGACAAAAACGGCAAGATCAATCTCTCTCTGCCGTCTAATTATTCTGGCTTGGTCATGATCAAGGCCACCAGTCTGAATGGCACTGCGCCCGACTACATGGACGAAAACCTTGGCCAGGTGGTTGATCTCGAAGTGCCCATGCGTGCCTTCGTGTTCATTGTGGCCGGTCAGGTCAATCCGGTCACGGTCTCGCCCATCACCGAAATCGCTGTACGCAAGGCCATGCTCGACTCGGGTGTGCCGCCTGAGCAGATTGCAGCCGCCACCAAGCCGCCGGCCGCAGACACCGCCCTGGCGATCAATGCCGAAGTGGCCGCCAAGTTTGGCCTGAGCAGCATCACCGGCCCGGCCGTGCCCGTCATCAACACCGCAGGCCAACGGAACCCCGAATACAACGAAGGCGATAGCCTTAACAACGAGGCAGAGGCTTATGGCCGTGCCCTGGCCAAACTCTCGGGCAACGATGCCGTGACCGGCAGCCCCAGCAAAACCATTGACGCTTACGTGCAGGCCTTGCGTCTGGCCAACAGCCAGCAAAGTGCGGCCACCGTGAACGAAATGCTCAAACAAGGGGCCAAGACCTTCGAGTACGAAGGCGACACGAAAACCGCCGACTACGCCATGCTGGACGTGCCCACCCGCAACAGCCGGGCGCTCAACGCCCCCGTTGGCATCAACGTCACTGCTGCGCAAGAAGCCTCGCTTGCACCACTGGCCAATGGCCAACCCAACCCCTTGCTGGATGGCCGCATCAACCTGGCCGAAGCCGGTGTTGGCATTGCCCTGCCGGTGGCCTTGCCTGCCCAGGCTTTGGCAGGCGACACCCTGACCGTGACCTTGCCTGCGGACGCGGGCGGCACGCCCAAAACCGTCACACTCACGCTCTCTGCCGACGATGTGGGACGTGGCTATGCCGTGGTCCTCTTGCCCTCGGCCGATCTGGCCGCCAGCAAAGACGGCAACAAAGTCATCACCGCACAAGTCACCGGAACAGACGGTGTGGTTTCGCCGGTGTACAACGCCTGGACGCGCGGCACCGACGCCGCCAAAGCCGTGCTGCCGATCGACACCAGCGCTCCCAGCGCTGGCACAGGTGAGTTGGCTACAAGCAGCCAAGTGTCTGGCAAGCCCACTGTGACCAACAGCAATACGCCCGTCTTGACCGGCACCGCTGAACCGGGCGCGACGGTCGAGATCACGCTCAACAACAAAACCTACAGCAGCGCGGTTGCGGGCTCCGGTCTTGTCGTTACCCCCAATGGGGCCTGGACACTCACGCTTCCGGCCACCGACCCACTGCCCGCTTCGGGCGGCCAGGGCACGCCCTATGTGCCCTCAATCAAGGTCACGGACGCAGCGGGCAACAGCACCTCCGCGGCTTTGCCGGCCTTCAGCGTGGTGCTCGATGCCACCCTCAGCCTGCCGACAGACCAGGACACCGCAGGCCCGGCCAGCATCGGTGGCAGCAACACCGATGGCCTGACCAATGACAACACCCCCGCGCTCAGCGGCAAGGTGCCCAGCGGCACCACCGCTCTGACCGTGGCGCTCGACGGCAAGACCTACAGCACCGCCGCCACCGACCCGGCGCTGCGCATCACGCTGAAGCCTGACAACACCTTCAGCCTCACCCCACAGGCGCTGAACAACGGCACGCATGTGCCGGTGCTCACGGTCACCCAAGGTCAAGGGGCCAATGCCCTGGTGGCCAGCGTCAATGGCACGGCCTTCACGGTCGATGCTGCTGCCCCCGACGCCTCTGCCATCACCAGCCGTCTGAGCAACAGCACCACCGACCCCAGCGACACCGGCCTCTCGTCTGGCGACGGCATCACCAACGATCCTACGCCCACCATCACGGGCACTGGCGAGCCGGGTACAGCCGTCAGTGTGCAGATCAAGGATGCACAGGGTAATTTGGTCAATGGTCCGGATGGCAACCCGCTAACCCTGACCACCACCGTCTCGCAGTTTGGCGTCTGGTCGGTCACGCCCACGGTCGCCCTGAGCGGCACCGGCCCCAACGGCAGCCTGGGCGGCAACACCTTCACCCCGGTCATCACCCTGACCGACAAGGCAGGCAATGCCAGTACGCCCACTGCTGGATCTGCATTCACCGTGGACACCACGCTGCCTGTGGCTCCTGAGCCTGTGGCCCCCGCCACCACCGTGCCCCGCAGCACGCTGGGCGGCCTGAGTGCCAACAGCGACACAGGAAGCCCCGTCGATAACGTCACCAGCAACACCACACCGGTGCTGGTCGGTGTGGTCGAGCCCAACGCCCAGGTGGTGGTTGCGCTCAATAACCAGACCTACACCACCCGTGCCGACGCCAGTGGCAACTGGACGATTTCGGTGCCAACCAACCAGGCACTGCAACCGGGCAGCTACACGCCCACCATCACTGTGACCGATGTGGCGGGCAACACCGCCACCGCCTACAACGCCACCCCCTTCCAGGTGGTGACCACTCCCCCCACCGTGGACGTCAGCAGCAACCCGCCCACGGGCACGCTCAAGCTGGGCGACACCGCCACCATCACCTTCAGCTTCAACACCGATCCGGGCAGCAGCTTCACGCTGGGCGATGTTGGCCTGAGCGGTGGCACGATGACCAGTCCGGTGCCAACGGCCAACCCTCTGGTCTGGACCGCCACCTTCACCCCCACACCGGGCTTTGAAGGTACCGCCAGCGTCAAGATCGACAGTGGCCGCTTCCAGGACGCCGCAGGCAACCTCAATGCCGACGGCACAGACACCAACAACACCGTCAATCTGACCATTGACACCCTGCGCCCCACGGTCTCCGTGAGCAGCAACACCCCCAATGTCAACGCCAGCGGCACCGCCACGCTGACGCTGGTCTTCAGCGAAGTCCCCAGCGGCCTGACGATTGACGACATCGTGGTACCCGCAGGCAAAGGCAGCCTGAGCAATCTGGTGCTCGACAGCGCAGACACCAGCAACAAGACTTACAAAGTCACCTACACCCCGCCGACAGGTGCCGCCGCCATCGACCTTCAGGATGTGATCGTCAGCATCGCCAACGGCACCTTCGCCGACGCGGCGGGCAACCTCAATGACGATGGCAGCGATGCCAACAATCGCGTGACTTTGCGCGTGGACAGCACGGCACCGACCGTAGCCATCACCGAACTCAACGGCAAAACTGCGGTCAAGGCTGGCGAAAGCGCCGTCTTCCAGCTCAGCTTCAGCGAGGCTCCGCTCGGCTTCGCCAGCACCGACCTCGTGGTCGCTGGCGGCACCTTGCTGGGCGTTTCGCCCACGTCCGACCCCAAGGTCTGGACAGCCACTGTTCAGCCCCTCGACAACAGCACGGCTGCACTCAGCATCAGTCTGGCCAGTGACCAATTCACCGACGCTGCGGGCAACCTCAACAAAGACGGTGCAGACGCCAACAACACCCTGAGTCTGACGGTGGACACGGTTCGTCCCACCGTGGCCATCAGCAGCAACGCCACAAACGGCAAACTGGCTGCCGGGCAAAGCGCCACCATCACCTTTACCTTTACCGAAGACCCGCTGGCCAGCTTTACCGCCGACGACATCGTGGTTTCGGGGGGCACCCTGGGGGCCATCAACGGTTCCGGGCTGACCCGCACGGCGGTCTTTACCCCCGCCACCAACAGCACCACCCCCGCCAGCATTCAGGTGGCCAGCGACAAGTTCAACGATGCGGCCGGCAACAGCAACGCTGACGGCCTGGACAGCAACAACCGCCTGACCCTGGACATCGACACCGTCCGCCCCACCGTGGCCCTGAGCAGCAGTGCTGCGAGTGTCCGCGCCGGCGAAACCGCGCTCATCACCTTTGTCTTCAGCGAAGACCCGGGCAGCAGCTTTGTGTGGGACCCGGCCAACCCGACAGCAGCAGGCAACAGCATTGCGGTGGCGGGGGGCACACTCGGTGCCCTCAGCGGCAGTGGCCTGGTGCGCACCGCCACCTTCACACCGACCGCCAGCAGCACGGCACCGGCCAGCATTTCCGTGACCGATGCCAAATTTACCGACGGCTTTGGCAACACCAACGCCGACGCGGCAGACGCCAACAACACGGTCAGCCTGACCATCGACACCCTGCGCCCCACCGTGGGCATCACCAGCAATGCGGTGGGCGGCAAGCTCAAGGCCGGTGAAACCGCCACCATCACCTTCACCTTCAGCGAAGACCCGCTGGCCACTTTCACAGCCGATGACATCATCGTCGTGGGCGGCACCCTCAGTGGCTTGACCACCACGGGCACCACACGCACGGCCACTTTCACGCCCCAGGCGGGCTTTACCGGCACGGCCAGTGTACGCATCGACAGCAACCGCTTTGAAGACGCAGTCGGCAACCTGAACACCGATGGTGGCGATGCCGCGGGCAACGCACAGGCCAACCTCCTGAACCTGGACATCGACACCGTGCTTCCGACGGTGGCGATCACCGGCTTGCCTGCGGTCATGAAGTCGGGCGACGCACCGGCCACCATCACCTTCACCTTCAGCGAGGCACCGGGCAGCAGCTTTGACAACAGCGACGTGCAGGTCACGGGCGGCACGCTGAGCACCGTCACGGCCACGGCCAACCCGCTGGTCTGGACGGCCACCTTCACGCCCACAGTGAGCGCCATCACCGGCGGGGCCATCGGCATCAGCATCGCCAGCGACAAGTTCACCGACGCGGCGGGCAATGCCAACGCCGACGGCACAGACGCCAACAACACCCAAAGCGGGTTTGCCGACCTGGTGCTGCCCACGGTGGGCATGGCCATCAGCCCGGCCACAGGCACGCTCAAGGCGGGCGACACCGCCACGATCACCTTCACCTTCAGCGAAGCACCGCTGGAGTTCACGCTGGCCGACATCGTGGTCTCGGGAGCCAACGGCACCGTCAGCAACCTGGTGGCCACCAGCGCCACGGTTTACACCGCCACTTTCACGCCCAAGGCCACCACCGAGGCCAGCAACGTCAGCATCAGCCTGGCCAGCAACACCTTCCGCGATGCTTCGGGCAACTTCAACACCGACGGCGGCGACAACACCGGGGCCACCACCAACACCGTCAGTGTCAACCTCGACACCACCTTCCCGAGGGTGAGCGATGTCGTTATCGCCGGCGTCACCAGTGCGGGCGCACCCAAGACGGGCGCTCTCTCCACGGGCGACCGCATCCGGGTCGAAGTGAGCTTCAGCGAAGCCATCAAGGTCACGGGCACGCCCGAATACACCCTGAATGTCGGTGGCCTCAACCGGCCCGCCAGCTACGACGCCACCGCCAGCGCCGCCGCAGGCACGGGCAAGGCGGTGTTTTTCTACACCGTGCAGCCGGGCGACAACGACAGCACGGGCGGCATCACCACAGCGGCCAATGCACTGGGCCTGGGCGCCGATGGCGTCATCACCGATCTGGCGAACAACCCCGCCGACCTGCGTGTAAGCGCCAGCCCGACCAGCGGCACCAATGGCGGCAACGGGCCGGACGCCAACACCATCGCCATCGACACCGTGCCACCCACGGTGGCCATCACCGGCTTGCCCGCGTCTCTCAAGGCGGGCGACACCCCCACCATCACCTTCACCTTCAGTGAAGACCCGGGCAGCAGCTTTAATACCAGCACCAGCGTCACCACCCTGGGCGGCACCCTGGGCAACTGGAGTGCCAAGCTCGGTGACGGCAGCAGCGGCAATCCCTGGCGCTACACCGCCACCTTCACCCCCACGCCCAACAGCTCGGGCATAACCGAAATCTTCGTCGACAGCGGCGCTTTCACCGACCCGCTCGGTACGCTCAACGCCGACGGCGACGACAGCAACAACCGCCTGCAAGGCAGCTTTGACACCCTCGCGCCCAGCGCCACAACGGTCAGCATCAGCGGTGTGGACGGTGCCACCGACGCGGCCAAGACCGCCAGCGCTCTGGTGGCCGGTGACAAGATCCGTGTTGAAGTTACCATGAACGAGGCGGTGGTGGTGGCCGGCCGGCCCCAGTTTGCCCTGCAGGTGGGCAGCCAGACCGTGCAGGCCAGCTACGACGCCGTGGCCAGCGAAACTGCTGGCAGCGGCAAGCTGGTGTTCTTCTACACCGTTCGCAACACCGATCTGGACACCAGCGGCGGCATCACCGCAAGCACCACCGCGCTGCAGGTCACCAATGGCAGCACCACGCTGGGCAGCATCCGCGATACCTTTGGCAACAACGCCACGCTGGCCGTACCGGCGGTTGCTGTCGATGCCAACAGCGTGCAGGTTGACGCCGTGGCTCCGCAGGTCACAGCGGTGGCCATTGTCAGCAGCGCAGGCACCGATGGTTTCTACAAAGTGGGCGACAAGATCCGCATCCGCGTCACCTTTGACGACCCTGTGCAGATCAAGTTTGATGACATTGCCCATAGGCCCTACGTGACCCTGCGTGTAGGCTCGGCCCAGATGCCCGCCTATTGGCTGGGCAACAGTGGCGACGCTTTCAGTGCCACGCAGGAGTTTGAATACACCGTTGCGGCGGGCGACACCGATACCGATGGCGTGAGCCTGAACCTGCGTGCCGTGACCTCTGGCGACGGCCTGGCCACCATCAAGGACGCCGCCGGCAACATGGCGGTGCTCAGCAGCCCGGCACTGGACAACCAGGCTACCCACAGGGTCGACACCACCGCGCCCACCGTCACGCTGGTGACGGCCAACGCCAACCTCAACACCCTGCAAAAAACCACCACCGTCACCCTGCAGTTCAGCGAGCTGCCCGATGGCTTCAACATCAGCCCCAGCACCGTTGAAGTGCTCGGCGGTGGCACCCTCACGGGTCTGACCCGGGTGGGCAGCACCAACAACTTCACGGCCACCTACACCGCGCCAGACAATATGCAGGCGGGTACCTCGCACAGCATTCAGGTGCGTGCGGGCGGCGTGCTCGACTTTGCGGGCAACCCCAACACCGCCACCAGCAACCTGCTCACGCTCAATGTGGACACCGTGCTCCCCACCGTGGCGATTAGCCGCGTGGGCACCGGCATCCTCAAGGCCGGTGATGCTGCGGTGCTCCAGCTCGACTTCTCGGAGCCGCCCAGCGGCCTCGCGCTCGATGACCTCACGGTCGTGGGCGGCTCGGCCAAGGGCAGCATCAGCAACCTGGTGCAAGTCAATGCCACGCGCTACCAGGTCACGCTCACCCCCGCTACGGGTCTGTCTGCACAAAATGTCGAGGTGCGCATCGACAACGCCCGCTTCACCGATGCGGCGGGCAACCCCAACAACGACGCCACGGACGCCAACAACCTGGTGGCCGTGCCGGTCAACACCCAGGCCCCGGTGGTGCAGTCGGTGCAGTTCAAGGGCTTCAAGGCCGGGTCCGAAAGCACAGCCACCCTGGTGGCCAATGACGAAGTCCGTGTGTTCGTCAAGTTCTCGTCGGTGGTCAGCGTCGCTGGCAGCCTCACGACCAAGCCCGCCTTCACCTTCCTGGTCGATGGCAACGCCACCCGTGTGGCCGAATACGATGCCACCGCCACCGGCAGCAACACCGACACCCTGGTCTTTGTGTACAAGGTTCAGGCCGGTGACACCGACAGCGCCACCGGCCTGACCGCGCGGGCCAACGCCCTGCAGGCGGGCACCGCCACCATCCAGGACGCCACCGGCAACGTGGCCAACCTGAGCGTGGCTGCGGTGGGCGAGGGCGTCAATGCCATCGCCATCGACACCACGCCGCCCACCGTCACCATCAGCCGTGCCGGCAGTGCGGTGCTCAACACCATCAACAGCGAAACCATCACCTTCACTTTCAGTGAAGACCCGCTCACCAGCTTCAGTTGGGACCACAGCACCCAAACCGGCGACGTCAGCATTGGCGGCAGTGGTGGCACCTTGGGTGCGCTCACGCGGGGCACCGATGCGCAAGGCCGCGTCACCTTCACCGGCACCTTCACAGCAGTGGCCGGCAAGAACACCCCCGCGACCCTGAGCGTGGTGGCTGGCAAGTTTGCCGATGCCGCCACCAACCCCAACCCCGACAGCAACAGCCTGAGCCTGGCGGTCAACACCGTCGGCCTGCCCCCGCCCACCGGCGCGCTGCAGCGCACCAGCTTCAGCGACACCGGCATCAGCCAGACCGACAACCTGACCAACAACACCCAGCCGATTCTGGCGGGCACGGCCAAGCAAGGCACCACGGTCGAGGTCACCATCACCATTGCCGGCCAACAGCGCACCTACAGCACCGTGGCCAGCACCGGCGATGTCTGGCAGTTGCCGATTGCCGACGCCCTGGAACATGGGGTGGACTACACCTTCAGCATCAAATCCATCGACAGCTCGGGTAACTTTGCCACCGCCAGCGGTACTGGCTTCCGGGTCGACACCCAGGCCCCGGCCAACCCCAGCGGCGGCCTGCGCAACGATGCGGCCAACGACACCGCTGGCGCCGCCATTGGCACCACCATTGACAACTACACCGCCACGCGCAACCCCTTCATCAGCGGCAGCGCAGAAAACGGTGCCCGTGTGCGGGTGCAGATCGGTACCCAGACCCTTGAAACAACGGCCAGCAGCACCGACGGCAGTTGGTCGGTGCAGGTGCCCGTGAATTTGCAGGACGGCCCCTACACCCCCATCATCACCGTCACCGACGCGGCGGGCAACGTCACCACCAGCAACGGCACCCAGTTTACGGTGGACGGCACCGCACCGCTGGCCGGCCAGATCAGCGGCCGCCTCACTGCTGTGGCCCCCAACGACACCGGTGACCTCAATGACAACATCACCAGCCTGACCACACCGCAAGTCAGCGGCCAGGCCGAAGCCAATGCCCATGTGGCCGTGGTGATTGACAGCAAGACCTACACCACCACGGCAGACGCCAACGGCGCCTGGGCCATCACCGTGGGCAGTGCGCCCCATGCCACCCACAGCCTGGCACCGGGCAACTACCCCATCAGCATCACCGTGACCGACCGTGCCGGCAACGCCACCACCCAGGCGGGCACCGCGCTGACGGTGCAATCCGCCAGTGGCGACCCGACGATTACCCTGGCCAATGACACCAACGCCGCTGGCACCACCGGCACCACCACCGACCTCTACACCCGCGACACCACACTCAACACCACCGGCGTGCTCACCAACGCCAAGGCGGTGAACTACCGCGTGGTTCGCGGCGGCAACGAGGTGCTGGCCTGGACCACCCTGACCGCCTACAACAGCTTCATGGCCACAGCGGCCGATGCGGACTACACCGTGTTCGTGCGCCAGCAAAACAACGCCGACGTGTGGAGCCCGGGCACCAGCAGCCTGACCTTCACCAAAGACAGCGCCGCCGCGCCACTCACCGTCAGCCTGACCAGCGACACCGGCAACACTTTGACCGGCACGGCCACCGACAAGGTCACCAATGACGCCCGCCTGACCGTCAGCGCCCCCGAGACCGGTGGCAAAGTCCAGTACAAGGTTGGCGCAGCCGATTGGTCTGATACCTACACCCCCTTCAGCACCGAAGCCGACAGCGGCCTCAAGACGGTGCAGGTGCGCCAGGTCGACAAGGCCGGCAACATCAGCGCCCCCACCGAGCTGCAGTTTGAGTTTGACCTGCGTGCCCCCAACGCGGCCAACATCACGGGCAGCCTGAGCCCCCTGGCCGCTACCGGTTTTGTGGGCGACTCGGGCGTGCAGGGCGACAACCGCACCAACATCACCACTCCCTGGCTGGCCGGGCGTGCCGAGCCGCTGGCGCGGGTGCAACTGCAAGTCACCATTGCGGGCAGCGTCAAGACCTACAGCGGTCAGGCCGATGCCAATGGCGACTGGCGCCTGCGGATCACCGACACCCTGCCCGCAGGCGACTACACCCCCGTGCTGGTGGTGACGGATGCCGCTGGCAACCAGACCACCAAAAACGGCACCGTTTTCACCATTGACACCACGCCGCCCACCGTGGCCGTGACCGGTCTGCCCGCCACCATGAAGGCGGGCGATACCGCGACCGTCACCTTCACTTTTGACGAAGACCCGGGCTCAAGCTTTGGCCTGGGCGACGTGACCGTGATCGGCGGCAGCCTCAGCACCCCGGTGGTGGCCGACCCGGCCAACCCGCGCGAATACACCGCCACCTTCACGCCCACTGCAGGCCAGGCCAGCGGCACCATCAGCGTGGCCGTGGCCAGCAACACCTTCTTTGACGCCGCAGGCAACCTCAACCAGGACGGCGGAGATTCCAACAACAGCCAGAGCGGTGCCCTGGATACCCAGCGCCCCAGCGTGCAGGGCATCAACATCCTGGCCCTGACCGCAGCGGGTGCCACCAAAGCCAGCAACAAACTGGTGGCCGGTGACATTGTCGAAGTGGAGGTGCGCTTTACCGAAGTCGTCAACCTCACGGGCAACAGCGGCACCACGGCCGACACGCAGCCCAGCTACAACATCGTCATTGACGGCAACAGCAGCCGCCAGGCCATCTACCACAGCGGCAGCGACACCAACACCCTCAAGTTCCGCTACGTCGTCAGCAGCGCCAGCAACGACAACGACAGCACCGGCGGCATTACGGCGCTGGCCAATGCCCTGGTGCTGCCGCCCGCCGTCACTTTGCGCGACGGCGCCGGCAACGACGCGGTGATTAACACCACGGCGGTCGGCTCCAACAGCAACACCATCACCGTCGACACGGTGCTGCCCACCGTCACCATCAGCCGTGACGACAGCAACGGCACGCTCAACAAGGTCAACAGCGCCACCATCCGCTTCACCTTCAGCGAACCGCCCACCGGCTTTGACCTTGCCGACGTGACCCTGGGCGGCAGCGGCGGCACCTGGCAAGGCGCTGCGGGCAGCCAGCTCACCGGCCCCCTGACCGATGCCAACGGCCGCACCTACTACACCGCCGTGCTGCGGCCTGCCGACAACACCACACAGGCCCTGACCATCAGCGTGGCGGCCAGCCGCTTCCAGGACGCCTCGGGCAACAACAACCCGGTCGCCACCCCGCTGAGCATCAACGTTGACACCGCCGCCGTGCCCACCACGCAGGGTGGACTGGCCCCCATTTCGGACAGCGGCAACGGCAACCCCAGCACCACCACCGACAACCTCACCAACGTCACCACCCCGCGCCTGAGCGGCACCGCCGCGCCGGGGGCCACGGTGACCGTCAAGCTCACCATTGCCGGCACCGAGCGCACCTACACCACCACCGCCAACGCCACCTCCGGCGCCTGGGAAGTGCAGGTCGAACACACGCTGGAGCATGGCGTGACCTACACCCCGAGCGTCACCACCACCACCACCGCTGGCAACGTCAGCACCGGCACGCTCACGCCCTTCACGGTGGACACCCAGGCCCCGCTGGCCAATGAGATCACCGGCCGTCTGCGCCCGCTAAATACTTCTGACAGCGGGATCTCGCCGAGCGACGGCATCACCAACGTCACGACGCCCGACCTCAGCGGCACCGCCGAAAAAGGCGCTCGGGTCGAGGTCACGCTGGGCAGCCGCACCTACATCACCACCGCCGACGCCACCAGCGGCGACTGGCAGATCACGGTGCCGACGGGCGAAGACCTGACCCACCAGCCTTACACCCCGCAGATTCGCGTGATCGACCGCGCGGGCAACGTGACCACCCAGTCGGGCACAACCTTCACGGTCGATACCGTGCGCCCGGACGCCAATGCCATCACCGGCGAGCTCGAAAAAGGCGAAAACGCCCTCACCAACACTGGCAACGCTTTTGACAACAACACCGGCAGCACCACGCCCATCCTGCGCGGCCAGGCCGAAGCCAACGCTGCGGTGTCGGTGCTCATTGATGGCCGCACCTACACCACCACCGCTTCGCCCACCGGCGCCTGGAGCATTCAGATTGGGGTGAACCAGAACGCCGGCCACGCCCTGGCAGCGGGCACTTACACGTCGACCATCACCGTCACCGACCTGGCAGGCAACAGCACGGAAAAGGCGGGTACCCCCTTTACTGTGGTCACAGCCGGGGTTGACCCGAATGTGGCGCTCACCAATGACACCAGCAATGGCGCGGCAGGCTTTAACACCGATCGCGTTACCAACGACACCCGCCTGACCGCCAGCAACACCGTGGTGGGCGTGCAGCGCGTCGAATACAAGATCGACAACGTTTCCGGGGCCGGTTTTGTGGCCGGTTCAGGCGAATGGAAAACCGCCGACGCCTACAACGCCGAAATGGCCACCCTGCCCAACGGGCAGTACCGGGTCTTTGTGCGGCAGATCGATGCCTCCAACGTGGCCAGTCAGGGCACCAACTCCATCACCTTCACCAAAGACACCACGGTCGCCAACCTTACTGCCCGGCTCGTCACTGACACCGGCAACGGCCAGCCCGGCAGCGACACCGACCGCCGCACCAGCAACGGTACCCTGGTTGTGGACGGCATCCCCGAAGACGGGGCCATCGTCCAGTACAGCACCGACAACACCACCTGGACCACCAGCTACACGCCGCCGAGCGCGGCCAACACCGATGTCGTGCAAAGCGTCTCTGTGCGCCAGATTGACAAGGCCGGCAACACCAGTACGCCGCAAACCTTTACCTACATCTTTGACAACCGCGCACCCGACGAGGCCGCCATTACCGCCCGCCTGACAGCCGGCAGTGTGGGCGACACCGGCCGCGACTTCACCGACAACCGCAGCAACCTGGCCCGCCCGGCCTACAGCGGCAGCGCCGATGCCGGTGCCCTGGTGCGTGTGGAGTTCATCAACAGCAGCAATGCCACCGTCAGCACCGTCACCACCACGGCCAGCCCCAGCGGCACCTGGACCTTGCAACCCAATGCCGACCTGACGAACGGCAGCTACACCACCCGCGTGACCGTGACCGACCCGGCCGGCAACGCCACCACCGTCAGCGGCACCGGTTTCACCATCGACCGCACGGCGCCGACAGTAGGCATCACGGGTTTGCCGGCCAGCATCAAATCGGGCGATGCGCCGCTGGTCACCTTTACCTTCAGCGAAGACCCGGGCACCAGCTTCAGTCTGTCGTCCCTGACGGTCGTGGGTGGCAGCCTCAGCGAGCTGCAACCCACCGATGGCACCGGCCTCACCTGGACCGCCCGCTTTATTCCCAGCTTCAACTTCAGCGATACCGGCAGCATCAGCATTGCCAACGGGCGCTTTGCCGACGTGGCCGGTAACACCAACACCGATGGAGCTGATACAACGGTCTCAGCCGGCGCAGGCACCAACACCGTGACCACCGTGGTGGACACCCGCGCCCCCGTGGTGGACACTGCCAGCGGCCAGAGCTACAGCGACGTCACCCTCAGTGCCGTCACCGGCACCGGCACGGCCATACCGGCCGGCACCACCCTGGTGGCCGGCAACAAGGTGCGCGTGAGCGTCAAGTTCAGCGAAACCGTGCTGGTTTCCGGCGTGCCGGAGTATCTGCTCACCCTCAACAGTGGTGCGGTGCGTCAGGCCACCTACGTCAGCGGCAGCAACAGCAACACCCTGGTGTTTGAATACACCGTGCAAAGCGGTGACACCGACAACCTGGGCGGCATCACCGCCAGCGCCAACGCCCTCACCCTGGGCGCGGCGGGCACCGCCACCATCACCGACACGGCGGGCAACAACGCCTCCATCATCACCACCGCCATCGCCGAGGGGCGCAACACCCTGGCCATTGACACCACGCCGCCCACGGTAACGATCAGCGCCAACCGTCTCGCTCTGAACGCAGAGACGGGCACGAACACGGCGCTGGTGACGTTCACCTTCAGCGAAGACCCGGGCAACAGCTTTGTCTGGAACGGCACGACAGGCGATATCGCTGTGACTGGCGGCACCCTCAGTGCGCTCAGCGCCAAACTGGGCACTGGCACTACCCTGGACCCGTGGCGCTACACCGCCACCTTCACGCCCACGGCGGGCAGTACCACGCCGGGCAGCATTGTGGTGGGCTCGGGCAATGTGCTCGATTTGGCGGGCAACGCCAGCACGGCCGCCAGCAACACCCTGGCCCTGACCATTGACACACAGCGCCCGACGGTCACCCTGAGCGAGAAGGCGGGCTTGACGAGCCTGCGCTCGGGCCAGACGGCCACGATTGTGCTGACCTTCACAGAGGCACCGGTGGGCCTGACCACGGGCGACCTGACGGTCACGGGCGGCACCTTGCAAGGCATCTCGCCGACGGCCAACGCCAATGTGTGGGAAGCGGCGGTGGTGCCCACGGCGGGCAGCACGGACAACCTGACGGTGCAGCTCAATGCCAACAGCGTTACCGACGCGGCGGGCAACGCCAACACGGCGGCCAGCGCAGTGCTCAGCCTGGGCGTGGACACAGTGGCCCCCACGGTGGTCATCAGCAGCAGCCCGACCAGCCTGAGGGCAGGGCAGACGGCGACGATCACCTTCACCTTCAGCGAAGACCCAGGCAGCAGCTTTGCCTGGAACGACACCAGTCAGACCGGTGACATCACGGTCAGCGGCGGCACGCTCGGTGCGCTCAGCGGCACGGGCCTCACGCGCACCGCCATCTTCACGCCCACGGCGGGCCTGAGCACCACGGCGGTCATCAGCGTGGCCAGCGGCACCTTTGCCGATGCAGCGGGCAACGTCAACCTGGACGGCGGTGAGGCCAACAACAGCCTGGCGTTGCCGATCGATACCACAGCCCCTACGGTGAGCATCAGCAGCAGCATGACGGCACTCAAGGCCGGTGAGACGGCGGTGCTGACCTTCATCTTCAGCGAAGACCCGCTGGGTACCTTTGACAGCAGCGACATCAGCGTCATCGGCGGCAGCTTGGGCGCACTCGGCGGCAGCGGTCTGGTGCGCACGGCGACCTTCACGCCCACAGCGGGCAGCACCACGGCGGCCAGCATCAGCGTGGTGGCCAACCGCTTCCAGGATGCGGCAGGCAACGACAACGCAGCGGCCAGCAACACCGTGAGCATGACGGTGGACACCCTGCGCCCGACGGTCGGCATCACCAGCAATGCGGTGGGTGGCAAGCTCAAGGTGGGTGAAACGGCCACTATTACCTTCACCTTCAGCGAAGACCCGCTGGCCACCTTCACCGCCGACGACATCATTGTGGTGGGTGGCACGCTCAGCGGCCTGACCACCAGTGGCACCACACGCACAGCCACCTTCACCCCGCAGGCGGACTTTACCGGCACGGCCAGCGTGCGGGTGGACAACAACCGCTTTGAAGACGCGGTGGGCAACCTCAACACCGACGGCGCAGATGCCGCAGGCACGGCCAACGCCAACATCGTCAATCTGGCTATTGACACGGTGCGCCCGACGGTGGCGATCACCGGCCTGCCCACGAGCTTCAAGCAGGGCGATGCCAACCCCACCATCACCATCACCTTCAGTGAAGACCCGGGCACCAGCTTTGTGTGGGACCCCGCCAACCCGGCTGCGGCCAGCAACAGTCTGGCGGTCACCGGCGGCACGCTCAGTGCTTTGAGCAGCAAAGTCAACAACGGTAACGGCACCTTCAGCTATACCGCCACCTTCACGCCCAACGTGGCGGCGGTCACCGGCGGGGCCATTGGCATCACCGTGGCCAACAACGAGTTCACCGACCTGGCAGGCAACAGCAACCAAGACGGCGCGGACGCCAACAACACCCAAAGTGGGTATGCCGACCTGGTGCGTCCCACCGTGGGCATGGCCATCAGCCCGGCCACAGGCACGCTCAAGGCGGGCGAGACGGCCACGATCACCTTCACCTTCAGCGAAGCGCCGCTAGAGTTTGCGCTCTCTGACATCGAGGTCTTGGGTGGCAACACCAACGGCACGGTGAGCAACCTGGTGGCCAGCAGCGCCACGGTGTACACGGCCACCTTCACGCCGGCGGCGGGCCGCACGGCCACGGGGGTGACGATCAGCCTGGCGAGCAACACCTTCCGCGATGCCACGGGCAACTTCAACACCGACGGCGGTGACAACAGCGGAGCGACCACCAACACGCTGAGCGTGAACATCGACACCACCACCCCGACCGTGAGCGATGTGCTCATCACCGCGACGCAAGGGGCCACGGCTAACGCCAAGACCGGCACCCTGGTGGTGGGCGACCGGGTCAAGGTCGATGTGGTGTTCAGTGAAGCCGTCACCGTAACGGGCACACCCGAATACATCATCAATGTGGGCGGCTTCAACAAGCCCGCTGCCTACAGCACGGGCAGCGGCACCAACACCCTGACCTTCTACTACACCATCGCCGCAGGCGACAATGACACGGCCGACGGCATCACCACGCTGGCCAATGCGCTGGGTCTGGGTGTCAATGGCGTCATCATCGACGCCGCAGGCAACCCCGCCGATACCCGTGTGAGCGCCTCACAGACGCAAGCTGTGAACAATGGAAGGAACGCCACCAATGGGCCGGACTACAACGCGATTGCGGTCGACACCACAGACCCCACCGTCACCATCACCCGCGCAGGCAACTACACCATTGCCGAAGACAACGCCACGGCGGGCAACAACAGCGACACCTTTACCTTCACCTTCACTGAAGACCCCTTGCTCACCTTTGACGTGAACGACATCGACGTTTACGACGCCGCCACCGGGGGCACCAAACTGACGGCGGGCACCCACTACACCATCACCCCCGGGACCACCACCGGGCTGACGCGCACCTACACCATCAATCCGGCGGCTGGCCGCACGGGCAATGTGCGCGTGGAAGTGGCTGCCAACAAGTTCAATGACCTTGCGGGCAACAACAACACGGCAGCGGGCACCCTGGTGGTGCCGGTGGACACAGCCGCCCCGGCGCTCACCTCTCTCAACCCGGTTGTTACCGCGCTCGACAGTGCCGGTGCCAGCATCACGGCCTCCACCAACGCCACCACTTACACCAGCGCCACCCAGCGCCCTCTGGTGGCGGGTGACCGCGTGGTGTTCACCATCACCTACAACGAAGACGTGTTCGTCAGTGGCAAACCCGAGTTGGGCTTTCTGACCACGTCATCACCATCGACCCAGCTCAAAGCGGTCTACGACGCCAACCTCTCCGACAACCGGAACCTCAGATTCGTCTACCTCGTCAAGGCCAACGATTCCGACACCATCGGCGGCATTGAAAACGTCGCCAGCGCCCTGACCCTGGTCAGCGGCAGCACCATCCGCGACATCAACGGCAACCAGGCCGCCATCAATGTGGGTACCTCGGCGGGCAACAGCTACAGCATCGATGCGGTCGTGCCCACCGTCAGCAGCGTGGTGCTCAACACCAGTGCAGGCGCTGACAACACCTACATTCCGGGCGACACGGTCACCGTCACCATCACCTTCAGCGAAGCCGTCTTTGTGACCGGCTCAGGCACGGGTGCGCCTTTCATCAACCTCAATGTGGGCGGCGTTCAGCGCCCGGCCTATTACAACGGTATCGGCTCGGGCACCAACCAGCTCCAATTCAGCTACACCATTGCCGGCACTGACAGCGACACCGACGGTATCACCATCGAAGCCAACCGCCTGGCTCTGGGCAGCGGCAACCTGTGGGACGCTGCCCGCAACGTGGTCACCCTCACACACAGTGCAGGCACCTACAGCTCGGGCACCGCAGCCAACAACCTGGTTGACAGCACCTTGCCTACGGTCACCATCAGCCGCGCCGGCAACTACGCCATCGCCCGCAACAGCGAAACCACCGCCAACAACAGCGACACCTTCACCTTCACCTTCAGTGAAGACCCGAGCACCAGCTTTGTGGCCTCGGACATTGACGTGTACGATGCTGCCACGGGTGGCCAGTTGCTGACGCAGGGTACGGACTACAGCATCGCCGCTGGCACCAGAACCACCGGCCTGGCTCGCGACTTCCGTATCAGCGCCCTCAAGGCCGGCCTGACGGGCAACTTGCGGGTGGAAGTGGCCGCCAACAAATTCAGCGACACCCCCGGCAACGTCAACACCGCCGTGGCCACACTCAGCGTGCCGGTGGACACCACGTTGCCCAACAACCCCACGATCAGCCTCTTGATTGACAGCAGCAACGCCAGCTTCAGCGGTGGTACAGGTACCAATGCCGACCGAATCACCAATGACCTGCGCCTGAGCGTCAGCGGCAACGTCGCCGGCGACACGGTGCAGTACAGAATCACCCGTACGACCCCTGCCTACGACAGCGGCTGGCTCAGCATTGCCGACTACAACAGCCTGACCACCCTGACCGATGGCGCTTACAGCATCACGGCCCGCCTGATCGATGTGAACGGCAACGTCAGTGCCACCAGCAGTGCACTCAATGTGACCCGCGACACTGCGGCCAGCGATCTGACGCTCTCCTTCACCGACAGTGCCAACGAGGACGGCGGCGCCCGCAGCAGCGACGGCATCACCAACGTCACCACCCTGACCGTATCTGGTCAGGAAAGCGGTGCCGCACTGCAGTACCGGATTGGCAACGGTGCCTGGGGCACCCTGGCCGACTACACCGCCGCCATTGCATCAGGTGCACAGGCAGCCGATGGCGCCAAGACCATCTCAGTGCGCCAGATCGACCCAGCCGGCAACATCAGCAACGTGGCGCAGACCACCTTCACGCTCGATCGCACCCCACCCCTGATCAGCCTGGTGCGTGGCGAGCTCACCCACGACAGCACCAGCGACACCGGCACCCTGACCGGTGGCACCCCCAGCTACAACGACAACAACACCCGCAACACCACGCCCTGGCTCAACGGCTTTGCCGAGGCTGGTGCCCGTGTGTCGGTCACGCTGAACAACGGCGCGGGTTACAACCAGACCTACCACACGACCGCCGACAGCGTCACGGGTGCCTGGAGCCTGCGCGTCACCAACGCCTTGCCTGCGGGTACCTGGACGCCCTCGATTGTCGTGACCGATGTGGCGGGCAATGCGGCCAACGCCGTCAACGGCACCGCCTTCACCGTCGATCTGGCGGTGCCCACCGTGGCCAGCATCGTGGCCGGCAAAACCAGCCTCAGGGCAGGCGAGGGCACCACCGTTACCATCACCTTCAACGAAGAAGTGGTGGATTTCGGCCAGGGCGACCTGGTGGTGGCCGGTGGCACCATCAGCAACTTCACCCGCGTTTCGGCTACGCAGTACACCGTCTTGTTCACCCCGGTGCAAGGCGTGGGCAGCGGCACCGGCAGCGTGTCCTTGCCGCGCAACCTCTACAGCGACACGGCCGGTAACATCAGCGCCGTCACCACGGCAGATGCCGTCAGCATCACCTACGACACCTTTGCCCCCGATATTTCCGGCATCACCCGAGGCGGCTCCAGCCTGGTGCAGGCCGGCACCGGCTATCAGGCCGACAGCTTGCTCAATGCGGCAGAAATGGCCAGCAGCCAGACCGCCCGTTTTGTGCTCAGCTTTACCGAGGCCATCAGTGGCCTGTCCGCCAGCAACCTGAGCCTGACCAACCTGTCGGGCCTGGAGCTGACCGGTCATGGCTACACCATCGTGCCCCTCAACCCAGTCAATGGCCTGGCCACCCAATGGCAGGTGGACATCACTGGGCTCAACACCCTCAGCGCAGACGGCATTCGCCTGATCCTGGCCAGCAAGATCGGCATCGCCGATGCTTCGGGCAACCCGCTCATCAGCGGCAGCTTCACCAGCGGGCCGGCCTACACCATCGACACCGTTGCACCTTTGGCGCCTGTGTTTACCAGCGGTAGTGTGGCTGGCGTTCTCAGCCCTCGCATCAGCGGTCAGGGTGAGGTCGGCTCCACCATCACCCTGACGGCTGGCGGTGCCACCTGGACTACGGTGGTCAACACCTCCGGTACCTGGCAGATTGACACCAGCGTTGGCACCAACGCCAACCAGATGCGGGTGTCAGGCACTTACACCAGCCCAGGCAACAACAGCAACCTAACGGTCAATGTGTCGGCCACCGACGCGGCGGGCAACGCTGGTGCCAGCGCCAATCACACGGTACTCATCAACACCAGTGCTCCTACCATCAGTACCAGTGGCAGCACCAACCAGATCACTCCGCAGATCACGGGCACCGCACAGGCGGGCAGCAGCGTCACCGTCACAGCCGGTGGTGCTACCTACACCGTCACAGCCAACGCCCAGGGGCAATGGCTGGTGGACACCAGCTCCGGTACGGTTTCCAACCAGCAGATCGTGACAGGGACTTTCACTCCCGTGACCAACGGAGCGCTGGTCATTTCAGCCAGCGTTGGTTCGGCCAGCACCAGCGCCGCCCTGATCATCGACACCGTGGCGCCCATGGCCCCGGTGTTTACCAGCAGCACCATCACCAACGACACCACGCCTGTCATCCGTGGCACCTCTGAGCCCAATATGCAGGTGCAGGTGGTGGTGGGCGGCGCCAGCTTCACCACCCTGGCCAACAGCGCCGGGGCGTGGAGCATTGACACCGGAACCAGCACCAACGCCAGCCAGACGGTGCTGGGCACCTTCGTGCCCGTCAACAACGGCAGCCTTTCGCCCCTGGCCAGGGCCATTGACAGCGCGGGCAACAGCAGCAGCAGCGTCAGCCAGAACCTGACCATTGACACCGTCGCCCCCGTGGCCGCCACCATCGACGCCATCGTCACCACCGGCGACAACACCCCCGTGCTCACTGGCGGGGCCGAGCCCGGTGCCAGCGTGACCGTCACCGCCAACGGCGCCACCTATGTGGTGGTGGCCGGCACCGACGGCAAGTGGCTGGTGGACACCGGCACCGCCACTCCGGTCAGCGGCAGCTATGCGCCGCCCACCGCTTCCTCCACGGCCATCGACATCACGGCCAGCCAGACCGACCGGGCGGGCAATCCGCAAACCGCACCGGTCGCCAGCAGCACCGTGTTCAACGGTGATTTCCCTGTCATCACCAGCAGCCACTACACCAATGCCCTGCGCCCTACCATTGCGGGAACGGCGGCGGCTGGCAAGGTGGTCACGCTGGTGGTGGCCGGGGCCACCTACCAGGTCACGGCCGACGCCAACGGCAACTGGTCGGTTGACACTTCTGGCGCGACGCCACAGTCTGGCAGTTTCAGCCCGCTGGCCACCAGCATTGGTGTGTACAACGTCAGTGCCACGGTTGACGGCAACAAAACCGCCAACCAGGCCCTCAACTACGATGCCGTCGGCCCCTCGGTCAGCATTTCGGCCAACCGCATCGCCACCGACGACATCATCTCGGCCACCGAACAAAACGCCACCATCACCGGTACGGTGGAGCCGGGCGCCACCGTCACCCTGACCTTTGGCAGCCGCGTGCGCAACGCCACCCTGGCCAGCGATGGCAGCTGGAGCTACCAGATGAGCAGCGACGATGTGGCCGCCCTGGACCAGAGTGCCAGCAACACCCTGGGCGACAAATCGGTCATCGTCACCGCACGCGACCGTGCCGGCAATGTCACGCTCACCTCGCGCACCCTCACGGTAGATACCATCGCGCCCCTGCTCGACATGGACCGCGCCAACGCCGCCAGCGCCAACTTTGTGCTGGCCATGACCGCCAAAAACGTCGAATACAGCCTTGATAACGGGGCTATAACCGCCAGCACTGACGCGGCCATCACCGAGGCCAACCCCATCACTCGGGTCACGGTAGGTATTGCCCCCATCACGCCTCCTGACGGTGCAAGTGAATATCTGCTGGTAGGAGACAAGACCATCAACACTTCGGGCAGCGGCATTCCGGCCAGCGTAAGTTACGGAGGCATCATCTGGAACCTCAGCTATTCGGGCGGCGTGCTCAGCTTCACTGCCCAATCCACGCCGACCGATTTCCGCGGTGCCCAGGCCCTGCTGCGCAACATCCGCTACATCAACAGCAGCGCTGGCGCGGTAGACACCCGCCAGCCTGACCGGGTGTTCACCTTCACGCTGTTTGACCAGGCGGGCAACGCCAGTGCGCCGGTCACCAGCATTGTGACCACCGATAGTGTGGGCCCCGTCATTGACCTCAATGGCGGCGCCGCAGGCTTCAATCAGGCTTACACCTACAGCGGCACGGCTGCCCGTCCCCTGGTGGACAATGCCTCCGCCAGTGTGGTCGAGCCCAAGGGCGTCACGCGCTTGACGGTTACGGCTATCGGCCTACAGGACGGCGTGGTCGAGAAGCTGGTGATTGCCGGAGCCAATGGTAGCAGCCTCACGCTCAACGCCAACGGCAGTGGCGTGGCGGCCAACACCGCCGCCACTCTGGGGGGCGTGGCCTGGGTGGTCAATTACACCTCGGGAGCCTTCGTCTTCAGTCTGTCCGACAGCAGTGCCGTCACTGCCGATCAGGCTCGGGCCTTGCTCAATGCCCTGCAATACCAGAACACCAGCCTTAGTCGTACTGATGGGGCGCGTGTCTTTACCATCAGCGGGCAGGACTCGGTGGGCAACCTCACGGCCAGCCCCGCGATCTCGACCGTCACGATCAGTGGCGCTGCGCCCACAGCCAACGCGATCATTGCCAGCCCTGCAGCAGGCACCTACAC
>CAYSIY010000002.1:0-38249 GCA_964431215.1 uncultured Limnohabitans sp. | reverse complement strand
TGCCGATGTCCAGCTCGTTGGTGCGCATGTGCAGGATGGCGTCGTCGAGTTCGCGGGTCATCTGCAGCGGGTACCACTGGGCGCCTGCCGCCTCGATGCTGGCGTGGTCGGCCGCCACGGGGGCGGTCGGGGCCTTGACGGTGAAGGTGGCGGTGCGCTTGAGGCGGTCGATCGTCACGCTCACATTCGTGTAGCTCAGGCGGTCGGCTTCAATGGTGCGGTTCAGCGGGGTCAGCGGCACGCCTTGGGCACCTTGCGGACGGTTGCTGGAGGCGGCCAGCTTGAGCGCTCGCTCCTTGACCACATCCTTGAACACGGCCGGCTTGGCGATCGCATCCACCAGACGCCAGTCCACGGCCTTCTGGCCGCGCACGCCTTCCTGGCTGGTGCAGAAGATGTCGGCCAGATCGTGGCGCACATGGCGCTTGTCGGTCACGCGGGTCAGGCCACCGGTACCGGGCAGCACGCCCAGCAGCGGCACCTCGGGCAAGGACACGGACGAAGAGCGGTCATCGACCAGCACGATCTCGTCGCAGGCCAGGGCCAGCTCGTAACCACCGCCGGCGCAGGCGCCGTTGAGGGCTGCGACGAATTTCAGGCCGTTGTGCTTGCTGGAGTCTTCGATGCCGTTGCGGGTTTCGTTGGTGAATTTGCAGAAGTTGACCTTCCAGCCGTGGCTGGAGACACCCAGCATGAAGATGTTGGCGCCCGAGCAGAACACACGGTCACGCAGGCTGGTCACCACCACGGTGCGCACTTCGGGGTGCTCGAAACGGATGCGCTGCAGCGCATCGTGCAGTTCGATGTCCACGCCCAGGTCGTAGCTGTTGAGCTTGAGCTTGTAGCCCGGGCGCAGACCGGCGTCTTCATCAATCTTGATGCCCAGCGTGGCGATTTCGCCGTCAAAGGACAGCTGAATGTGCCTGTAGTGGTCAGGATGGGTCTGGTAATCAACAGTCAGCGCAGCGCTCATGAGGGTCTCCAAGAGGTTATTCGGGAAAACATGCACTCCAGTGCAGGTTTGCACGAAGTTTAGTGCAGACTCCTCTTCGCAGCAATATGCAGTTTAGTGCATTTATTAGGTGTTTACCCTAGGAAGTCATCCCCAGGTGCTGACGAACGGACAGGCGCAGGCTTTCAAACGCCTGGTCTTCGGTGCCCACGCTGGTGTTCACCTTCAGGTCGGCCTTGGAATAGAAGGCCGAGCGCCCCTCCAGAATGCGCTTGAGGTCCTCCATGGCTTCGCGGCTCGCCGCCATGGGCCGCATGTCGCCCTGCGCGGCCACGCGGCCCATGTGATCCTGCGGGTCAGCCTGCAGCCAGACCGTGGTGCAGTGCGAGAGCAGCAAATTGAAGTTGGCCGAATCCGAGACCAGCCCACCCGGCGTGGCAATCACCACTTCGGGATAGATCTGGATGGCTTCTTCAAGGGCGCGCCGCTCGTAACGGCGGTAGGCATTGGCGCCGTACAGGTTGTGGATCTCGCTGATCTGGCAACCTGCGAACTGTTCGATCTCGCGGCTGAGCTCGATGAAGGGGTAACCCAGGTCACGTGCCAGACGCTGGCCCAGCGCACTCTTGCCCGCACCCCGCAAGCCGATCAGCGCGATGCGCGCTTGGCGCTCCTTGGCCGTACCCCCTTCGCCGAACATCTCGACCAGCTGCACCCTGGCACGGCGTAAATCCGCCTCGCTGCGCTTGGCCAGCAGCTCGCGAATCAGCAGCCACTCCGGCGACGAGGTGGTCACATCACCCAGCAGTTCGGCCAAAGAACATTGCAGGGCCTGGGCCACTTGCAAAAGCACCAGCACCGACACATTGCCGGTGCCGTATTCGAGGTTGGCCAGATGCCGTTCCGAGACCTCCGCGGCGAGCGCCACCGCACGACGCGTCATGCCCTTGCGCGAACGCAAACTGCGCACACGCTCCCCCAAAGCCACCAGAAACGGACTGCGCCCCGCCTCATTGGAGGTATCGATTCCGGCAGACGCGATGTCCACCCATTCGGTTGATCCCATATTGAAACCCCATCAAAACTCAGGGTAAACCCTGAATTCAACCCGCACACAACGGATGCACTTTAATGCATACTCTCCAGCACGCACGATAGTGCATTTATACCCCATGCGGGTGGCTCGACCCGCTTTTTGTTGCACACCCTGGCCGATCCACACTGGCCCAACCGATTGAAACCGACATGAACAGTCCTTTGCTCCCCAACTTCTTCGCAGGCCGCTGGCAAACCGGAACGGGTCAGGGCATGGCCCTGTTTGACCCGGTGCTGGGCACCGAGCTGGCCAGGGTGTCCAACAGCGGCATCGACCTGGCCGAAGGCTTTGCCTTTGCACGCGAACAAGGCGGCGCGGCCCTGCGCGCCCTGAGCTACGGCCAGCGCGCTTCGCTGCTCTCCAGGATCGTTGAGGTACTGCAGGCCCACCGCGACGCTTACGACGAGATCGCCACAGCCAACAGCGGCACCGTGGCCAAGGACACGGCCGTGGACATTGACGGTGCGCTCTTCACCCTGGGCTACTACGCCAGGCAAGGTGCGGCGCTGGGCGAGGCCAGCCTGCTGCTCGACGGCGAACGGATCCGCATGGGCAAGGATCCGGCCTTCCAGACCCAGCACATCCAGGTGCCGACGCAGGGCGTGGCGCTGTTCATCAACGCCTTCAACTTCCCCAGCTGGGGCCTGTGGGAAAAAGCCGCCCCCGCCCTGCTCTCGGGCGTGCCCGTCATCGTCAAGCCCGCCACTGCCACCGCCTGGCTGACCCAGCGCATGGTCAAGGACGTGATCGACGCAGGCGTGCTGCCTCTGGGCGCCCTGTCGGTGATTTGCGGCTCGTCCGCTGGCCTGATGGACCCGCTGCAGGCCTTTGACGCGGTCAGCTTCATCGGCTCGGCCGAGACCGGCAAGATCATCCGCAGCCACCGCGCCGTGACCGAGCTGTCGGTGCGCTGCAACATCGAGGCCGACAGCCTCAACAGCGCCCTGCTGTCTCCTGCCGCCACTGCGGACAGCGAAGCGTTCAAGCTGCTGGTGGCCGAAGTCGCCCGCGAAATGACCGTCAAATCCGGCCAGAAATGCACCGCGATCCGCCGCATCTTTGTGCCACGTGCCTTGTACCGAGCCACCGCTGACGCCATCGGGGCACGCCTGGCCAAGTGCACCGTGGGCAACCCGAGGAGCGAAACCGTGCGCATGGGTGCCCTGGTCAGCCAGGAACAAAAAGCCAGCGTGCTGGCGGGCCTGGCTCGCCTCCAGACCGAAGCCAGCGTTTTGTTTGATGGCAACACCGCCCCCCTGGTGGACGCCGATGCGACCAGCGCCTGCGTCGCCCCGGTGCTTCTGGGCACCGAGTCGCCCATGAGCGCCCAGGTGCTGCACGCGGTCGAGGTGTTTGGCCCCGTGGCCACCCTGATGCCTTACGACAGCATTGACGAAGCCTACGCCATGATCCGCTGCGGCGAAGGCTCGCTGGTGTGCTCGGTCTACAGCGAAGACCCCGCCTTTACGGCGCAGGCCTCGATGGCGCTGGCCAGCAGCCACGGGCGGGTGCATGCCGTCTCGCCCGACGTGGCGGCCCTGCACAGTGGCCACGGCAACGTGATGCCCATGAGCCTGCACGGCGGCCCGGGACGTGCTGGCGGCGGCGAGGAGCTCGGCGGCCTGCGCGCACTGAACTTCTACCACCGCCGCAGCGCCATACAGGGCAGTACGCTGGCCCTTGACGCGCTCACCGCGCAAGGCTGCCCATGGCCTCTGTGAGGATCAGCCCGGATGGCCGGGCCAACCGAACCACGACACTCTGAAAAACATTCGAGGAGACAGAACATGAGCCACGTGACCGCACCGCCCACCGAATTCAATTTCGCGCAGCACCTGATCGCCACCCATGTCAGCCGTGCGGGCAAAACCGCCTTGATCGACGATGTGGGCCGCCTGAGCTATGGCGAGCTGGCCGAGCAGGTCCGTCGCTTTGCGGGCGGCCTCCAGGCCCTGGGACTCAAGCGCGAAGAGCGGGTGCTGCTGCTCATGCAGGACAGCAGCGACTGGGTGGTGGCCTTTCTGGGTTCCCTCCATGCAGGCGTGGTACCTGTGGCGGTGAACACCCTCCTCACCGCCGAAGACTACGCCTTCATGCTCGCCAACAGCCGCGCCCAGGCGGCACTGGTCTCGGGCGCCTTGCTGCCCACCTTGCAGGCTGCGCTGGACATGAACACCAGCGAAGTGCAGCATGTGCTCGTCTCCCGCCCCACTGCGGCGCTGGCTGCCGGCCAGATCGACATGGCCGCATGGGTGGCCCAAAGCAACCCTGCGCTGCCCGCCAACACCCTGGCCGATGAACCGGCCTTCTGGCTCTATTCCTCGGGCTCCACCGGCAAACCCAAGGGCACGGTACACACCCAGGGCAGCCTGTACTGGACGGCCGAACTCTACGGCAAGGGGGTGCTGCAGTTGCGCGAGAGCGACACGGTGTTTTCGGCGGCCAAACTGTTTTTTGCCTACGGCCTGGGCAACGCACTGACCTTCCCCTTGAGTGTGGGTGCCAGCGTCGTCCTGATGGCCGAGCGCCCCACCCCGCAGGCCACCTTCCAGCGCCTGGTGGATCACCAGCCGACCGTCTTTTATGGTGCGCCCACAGGTTATGGCGGCATGCTGGCCAGCCCTGATCTGCCGCGCAAAAGCCAGGTCGCGCTGCGACTGTGCTCTTCAGCCGGCGAGGCCCTGCCGCGTGACATTGGCGAGCGCTGGACACAGCATTTCGGCTGCGAAATCATCGACGGCATCGGCTCGACCGAAATGCTGCATGTGTTTCTGTCGAACCGGCCCGGCGATGTGCGCTACGGCACCACCGGCAAACCCGTGGAGGGCTACGAAATCGAGTTGCGTAACGAAGACGGCTCGGTCGTGACCGGCCATGACCAGATCGGCGACCTCTACATCAAGGGCCCCAGTGCGGCCCTGATGTACTGGAACAACCGTGAAAAGTCGCGCGACACCTTCCAGGGTGCCTGGACCAAAAGCGGTGACAAATACTCCCGCGATGTGGACGGCTACTACACCTACGCCGGCCGCAACGATGACATGCTCAAGGTCAGCGGCATCTATGTCTCTCCCTTCGAAGTCGAGGCCACCTTGGTGCAGCATCCGGCAATTCTGGAAGCCGCCGTGATCGGCAAGGAGGACAGCGACGGCCTGACCAAGACCAAGGCCTTCATCGTGCTCAAGGCCGGGCAAAGTCTGAGCGAAGAAGAGGTCAAGGCCTTTGTCAAGGAGCGCCTGGCACCCTACAAATACCCGCGTTACATCGATTTTGTGACCGAGTTGCCCAAAACGGCCACCGGAAAAATCCAGCGCTTTCGGCTGCGCTATCTGGAAAAACAGCGCCACTGAAGACCGGTCAGCGGCGCTGGCCAAACGGTCTGGTCGGCCGCTCAAGCCGCCGCCAGATCGTCGGCAGGCGTTTGCAAAAGAGTCTCTGCAGGGGCCAGCGCCATGCGGACATGGGCATCGGCGCGGGGCAATAGTCGCTCGAAGTAGAACTGGGCGGTTTCCATCTTGGCGCGGTAGAACGCCTCGGTTTCTGCCCCCTGTCCGCTGCGCAAGGCCTCATCGGCCCTGAAGGCCATTTGAGCCCAGTGGTAGCCCATCATCACGAGGCCGCTATACATCAGGTAATCGCTGGCCGCAGCGCCCACCTGCTCCTTGTTGCGGCGTGCCTTGAGCATCAGGCGCAGGGTCAGCAAATTCCATTGCACAGCGCGCCAGGCCAGGGCACGGGCCATGCGGCCCAGCGGCCCGCCCGAGAGCAGGCGGGGACGAGCCAGGGCCTGCATGCTGCGGGTGAATTCGCGCACGCACTGGCCACGCGTCTGCAGCAGGACCTTGCGGCCGAGCAGGTCCAGCGCCTGGATGCCGGTGGTGCCTTCGTACAGGGTGGCAATGCGGGCGTCGCGCAGGATCTGCTCCATGCCATGCTCGCGGATATAGCCATGCCCCCCCAGCACCTGCACGCCAAGACTGGCGGCCTCGACCCCCATCTCGGTCAGGAAACCCTTGAGGATGGGCGTGAAAAATCCCAGGGCACTGTCGTGACGCTCGTAGGCCGCGTCGTCGCCTGCCCAGGCCGCAGCAAACATGCGGTCGGCCAACTGCGCGGCAGCGTAGATCATGGCGCGACCGCCTTCGGCCACGGCTTTTTGCGTCAGCAGCATGCGCCGGACATCGGCGTGCCAGATCAAGGCATCGGCCACCTGATCGGGCTCCTTCTTGCCCGAAAGGGCACGCATGGACCGGCGCTCCTTGGCGTAGGCCAGCGCCCCCTGAAAGGACAGTTCGGCATGGGCCACACCCTGAATGGCGGTCCCGATGCGGGCCGTATTCATGAAGGTGAACATGGCTTCGAGCCCCTTGTGGGGTTCGCCGATCAGCAGGCCCACAGCACCGTCAAAATTGAGCACCGCCGTCGCGCTGGCGCTGATGCCCATCTTGTGCTCGATCGAACCACAGTGCACCGGATTGCGTGCGCCCAGGCTGCCGTCGGCATGGAGCAGGTGTTTGGAGACCAGGAACAGCGAAATACCCCGTGTGCCCGGCGGTGCATCGGGCAGGCGCGCAAGCACGATGTGCACGATGTTCTGTGTCAGGTCATGCTCGCCGCTGGAGATGAAGATCTTGGTGCCGGTCAGCGCATAAGTCCCGTCGCCCAGCGGCCTGGCCTGGCAGCGCACCTGCGCCAGGTCGGAGCCGCACTGCGGCTCGGTCAGGCACATGGTGCCGGTCCACTCGCCCGAGACCAGGCGCGGCAGGTAGCGGGCCTTGACCTCGTCACTGCCGTACTGCAGCAAGGTGTTGATGCAGCCGATGCTCAGGCCCGGGTACATGTTGAAGGACCAGTTCGCGGTCCCCATCATCTCGCTCTTGAGCAGGTTGAGCGACATGGGCAGGCCCATGCCGCCATATTCGGGCGGAAAAGACAGGCCTTGCCAGCCCCCGGCCACAAACTGCGCATAGGCCGCCTTGAAACCTGCAGGGGTGCGCACCGCGCCGGCGTCCCAATGGCAGCCCTCTTCGCCGCCGCTCACATACAGCGGCGCGAGCACGTCTTCGCAGTAGCTGGCCACCGCTTCGAGGATGGCATCGACCGTCTCGGGGGTGGCGTCCTCGCCGCTGCCAAGCTGGCGATAGTGGCCCGGGAAGTCGAAGACCTCGTTCATGAGAAAGCGCATGTCGCGCAGGGGGGCTTTGTAGTTCAGCATGGGGACACCACCTCAACGTTCGAGAATGGCGACCACACCCTGGCCGCCGGCTGCACAAATCGAAATCAGGCCGCGGCCGCCGCCTTTTTGCGCCAGCAGCTTGGCCAGAGTGGCCACAATGCGCCCACCAGTGGCTGCAAAGGGATGGCCTGCGGCCAGCGAGCTGCCGCAGACATTGAGCCTGGAGCGGTCAATGGCGCCAAGGGGCCGGGACAGGCCCAATCTGTCACGACAGAACACCGGGTCTTCCCAGGCCTTGAGGGTGCAGAGCACCTGGGCCGCAAAGGCTTCGTGAATCTCGTAGAAGTCAAAGTCCTGCAAGCTCAGGCCTGCGCGAGCCAGCATGCGCGGCACAGCGTAGGCGGGGGCCATCAGCAGCCCTTCCCTTCTGGCAGGATCGGCATTGAAGAAGTCAACCGCAGCCACTTCGCTGAATGTGAGGTACGCCAGCACGGGCAAGCCACATGCTGTGGCCCAGTCTTCACTGGCCAGCAGCACCATCGAAGCGCCGTCGGTCAGAGGCGTTGAATTGCCGGCGGTGAGCGTGCCTTCTCCGGGTGCGACCTTCTGGTCAAAGACCGGTCGGAGCTGGGCCAGTTGCTCGATGCTGAGGCTGCGGCGCAGATTGTTGTCCTCGCGCAGGCCTTGAAAGGGCGTCATCAGGTCGACGAAGAAACCGCTGTCGTAGGCCTTGGCCAAATTGAGGTGGCTCTGCAGCGCAAGGGCATCCTGCTCCTCGCGGGCAATGCCCCACTGGCGCGCCATGAGTTCGGCATGCTCCCCCATCGACAAGCCGGTGCGCGGTTCGCTGTTGCGTGGCAATGCGGGTCGCAGAAACTGGCCGGGCCGGATGCGCAGCGCGGTGCGCAGCCGCTGGCCCATGCTGCGCGCGCGTGCGAGGTCGAGCAAGGTACGGCGCAATGTCTCATTGAGGGCGATCGGCGCATCGGATGTGGTGTCCACACCCCCGGCCGCGCCGCATTCGATCTGCCCGACGGCGATTTTGTGGGCGACCAGCATGGCCGCTTCGAGCCCTGTGCCGCAGGCCTGCTGCAGGTCAAAGGCCGGGGTCTCTGGCGACAGCGTGGTCGAGAGCACCGCCTCGCGCACGAGGTTGAAATCGCGCGAATGCTTCATGACGGCACCCGCCGCCACATCGCCCAGGCGCTGACCGTGCAGGCCGAAGCGGTCCACCAGGCCTTGCAGCGCGGTGCTCAGCATCTCGAGGTTGGAGGCGCGCACATAGGCCGTGTTCGAACGCGCAAACGGAATGCGGTTGCCGCCCACAATGGCGACGCGGCGCAGGAGGCTGGGGGTCATGTCAGTGGCACCTCGGTTGGGTTGTGTCAGGTCAGGAGGGCGCGAAGATGGGCCGACTGGCCAGCGGCATCCCGCACTTCAAAAAGTTCTTGCCCACGCTCAGGCCCGGTCTTCCAGAGCGTAGCCGCAGCGGGCAGCAGCAAGGGCCGCCTGAACACGGTCTGCAGGGAAGCCTGCGGCAGCAGGCCGTCGGGCTGCAGCATGGCCAGCGCGCGCGCCTGCGTCCACAGGCCATGGGCTATCGCTCGCCGAAAGCCAAGCAGGCGGGCGGTGAGCGGCCACAGATGGATCGGGTTGTAATCACCCGAGGCCGCTGCATAACGACGCCCGATGTCGGCCGGGGCCTCGAAGCGGCCCGCGCAGGACCAGGGCAGGTCGGTATCGAGTCCGGCCTCGAATGGCGGCCCTGCAGGCTCGCTCACGCCGATGCGCAGCAGGGTCTGGGTGCCCTGCCAGGCGCATTCACCGGTGGCCTCACGCAGGATGCGCAATGCCAGTGTGAAGACCTGGCCTTTGTCGTGCGAGCGCAGTTCGCCGGTCTCCAGCGCCAGACACAAAGGCTCGCCCGGGCGCAGAGGTGTGTGCTGTGTGATGGCATTGGCCAGGTGCACCGTGCCGATGGCCGGCCAGGGACAGGCTGGGGAGCTGAGGTAGTGCATGAGCAGCGCAAAAGTCAGCACCTGGGGATAGGTCAGTGGTGCCTGCCCGGTGGGCGTAAAGCCGCACACAGCGGCATAGCGGGCCATGTGCCCGGCATCGATCACCACACCCGGCATCACCAGAGAGACCGGGCTGAGTGTGCGCACCGGACGGGGCCGCCTGAAACTGGTGGCCAGCACCCGGCCAAGGCTCAGCAGCGGACTGGCGGGACGGACCGTGATGGACATATCAGGCCCCGATCAGGCTCTGACCACAGACCCGCAGGACCTGGCCATTGATGCCCTGCGAAGCAGGACTCAGCAGCCAGGCCACCGTCTCGGCGACGTCCACCGGCTGCCCCCCCTGCCCCATCGAATTCATGCGCCGTCCGGCTTCACGAATGGCCAGCGGCATGGCCGCCGTCATCCGGGTTTCAATGAAGCCTGGCGCCACCGCATTGATGGCCATGCCTTGCCCCGCCAGTCGGGTCGCCAGGCCCTGGACCAGACCGATCACACCGGCTTTGGAGAACGCATAGTTGGTCTGCCCCGGGTTGCCGGCGATGCCGGAGATGGACGATACGCACACCAGGCGGGCCTTGGGTTTGAGGGCACCCGCATTCAGCAGGGCCAGGGTCAGCTCTTCAGGGGCCAGGAGATTGACCGCAACCAGGGTGCTCCAGAGGTGGGGAGCCATGCGGGCAATGGTCTTGTCGCGGGTGATGCCCGCGTTGTGCACGACACCGTCCCAGCCGCCATCGGCACGGGCGGCCTCCACCACGGCGGCAGCGGCCGCCGGGTCGGTGATGTCCAGCGCCAGCGCATGGCCCTGCAAGCGGGCCGCTGTGGCCTCCAGTGCGTCCTGCGCCTGTGGCATGTCCACACAAATCACCCTGGCACCGTCTCTCGCCAGGGTTTCGGCAATCGCGGCGCCGATGCCCCGAGCCGCACCACTGACCATGATCTGCCGGCCTTCCAGGGGACGGGACCCGTCACAACCCGTCGGTCGGGCAAAGTCGCCCACGCGAATCACCTGCCCTGAAACATAGGCACTGCGCGGCGAAAGCAAAAAGCGCAGCACACCTTCGAGGTGATGCTCTGCCCCTGCTGTCACCCACACCGTCTGCGCGGTGATGCCGCGCTTGAGCTCCTTGGCCAGGGCCCGCACAAAGCCTTCCAGCGCTCGCTGCACGGCACGCTGCGCGGGATCGCTGCAGTCCTCGGGCGGACGACCGAGCACCACCACCCGGCCGCAGTCCCGCAAGGAACGCGATGCCGCATGAAAACAGGCGTACAAGCTCTCGCCCTGACTGGCGCTGCGCAAGCCGGTGGCGTCGAATACCACCGCCTTGAGCGGGCCTCCGGGCTGGCCGTCTACGCCCCACGGACCGCTCATCGCACCGGCCTGATTGGCCATCGCTGTCCAGCCGGGCACACTGGCATGCGCCACGGTGCGTGCCTGCATGGCCGTCAGGGCCTGCAGCAAGACAGGCAGAAGCTGCGGCTCGCCACCAGCGGCCACCAGCACCTCGCCGTCGATCACCGGCTGGCCAGGCGCAAAGCGCTCGAGCGGCACCGGCTTGGGCAAGCCCAGCCAGGCGGCCAGACGCGCACCGACGGCGGAGTTGGCAAAGTTCAGATAGGCATCGGACATGGACTGGGACTCCTTGTTTGTGTACGATCGTACACCCAAATAATACGCCCTGTTCATTCCATCCATGCCACGCACTGCCGCAGCGCCGCAGACCGCCCCGGTCAGCCGCCAGGACCGCAAGGACCAGACACGCAAAAGCCTGGTGCAAGCCGCACTGCAACTGATCGGTGAGGGACGCAGCTTCACCAGCCTGGGCATCCGCGAAATCGCTCGCGAAGCGGGCATGGTGCCCAACGCGTTTTACAGACACTTTCGCAACACCGACGAGCTGGGCCTGACGCTGGTGGACGAGGTGGGGCTGACCCTTCGCCAACTGCTGCGCCAGGCACGCCAGCCTGGCAGTGCCGAGACCAGCGTGGTACGGGAATCGGTCAGGGTGTACCACCAGTATGTGCGCGACAACCGGCTGCTGTTCCTGTTCATCGCCAGCGAGCGTGCCGGTGGCAGTCGCATCCTGCGCATGGCCATACGCCAGGAGGTTCGGCACTTTGTGGATGACATGGCCCGGGACATGCATTCGATGCCCGCCTACCAGGAGGTATCGGTGTTCACTCTTCAGATGGTCTGCAGCCTCATCGTCAACACCATGCTGGCCACCGCACCCGAAATTCTGGACCTGCCGGCCGATCAACCGGCCATTGAACAGGCCATGCTGCAGGCCGGTGTGCAACAGCTGCAGCTCATTTTGCTCGGCGCATTGGCCTGGCGCACGCCGTGA
The DNA here is from genome assembly GCA_964431215.1 of uncultured Limnohabitans sp. GTDB lineage: Bacteria > Pseudomonadota > Gammaproteobacteria > Burkholderiales > Burkholderiaceae_C > Limnohabitans_A. Next base: position 26,656 of record CAYSIY010000002.1, on the reverse strand, counting down.
AAGTCCTGTGCAACTTCAAGCCCCGGCGGTCCTGGCTCTGAACACGACCGTGAACAAGGGTCTGGTCATGCGCCGGGTCACTGCGGCAGGAAAAGCGCCTGCAGATCACTCAGGAAGTCCAGCCCACGGTCTGTAGGCCACACACGTGTCCAGTCGCGCTCGATCAGGCCTTTTTGCTCGGCCTCCTTGAGTCCCCTCTGGATGCTGGTGAGCGCCAGGCCCGTGCGCTCCATATAGTCACTCAAGGCGAAGCCTTCCTTCAGACGCAAGGCGTTGAGCATGTATTCAAAAGGCAGGTCCTCGCGCGAGACGTCCTCGCTGTGCGTCACGGGATCGCCCTGCAGCGCCTGTTTCATGTAGAGCTGTGGCTCTCGAAAGCGCACCTGCCGCACGATGCGGTGGGCAAAACTGAGCTTGCTGTGCGCGCCTGCGCCAATGCCCAGATAGTCGCCAAACTGCCAGTAGTTGAGATTGTGCGCACAGGCGTGGCCGGGGCGGGCATAGGCTGACACCTCATAGCGCCCCAGGCCTGCAGCATTCGTGCGCTCGGTGATGCGGTCCATCATGGCGTAGGCCTCGTCCTCTTCAGGCAAGGGGGGCGGGCGCTTGGCAAACAGGGTGTTGGGCTCGATGGTGAGGTGGTAAATCGACAGGTGCGGCGGCGCGAACGACAGCGCGGCCTCCACATCTTCGGTCAGCTGCGCCAGGGTCTGCCCGGGCAGGGCGTACATCAGGTCCAGGTTGAAGGTGTCAAAGACCTGGGCCGCCTCAGCCACGGCGGCCAGTGCCTGCGCCCGGTCATGGACTCGCCCCAGCGCTTTCAGATGCACATCATTGAAGCTTTGCACACCGATCGACAGACGGGTGATGCCGGCTTGGCGGAACGCCCTGAAACGGTCTTTTTCAAAAGTCCCGGGGTTGGCTTCGAGCGTGATCTCGCCATCGGCCGTCAGACGCAGACGCGAGCGCAAGCCGCCGACCAGCCGGTCGATGGCTTCCGGCTCAAACAGACTGGGGGTGCCCCCGCCCAGAAAAATGGTGTGGACCGTGCGGCCCCAGATGAGCGGCAGGCTGGCCTCCAGGTCGGCAAAGAGCGCATCGATGTAACTGTCCTGTACGCTGCGCGCATCGCCCGGCCCGCGCCACTCGTGCGAATTAAAGTCGCAGTAAGGGCACTTTTTGATGCACCAAGGCAGGTGGACATACAGGGACAGTGGCGGCAGGCCCGGCAGCTGCAGCAGGCCCGGACGCATCGCATGGACCGGATCGAGCGGATGGCTCATACCCTCACGCTCCCAGCCAGCGCTCGCGCATGAGTGCCAGCATCTGCTGCGCGGCGCGGCCCCGGTGACTGTTCGCGTTCTTCACTTCCACAGGCAGCTGGGCAAAGGTCTTGCCGAACTCGGGGATGAACATCACCGGATCAAAACCAAAACCATTGCTGCCGCGTCGCTCGGTGGCGATCTCGCCCCTCACGCGGCCGACCGCAATCAGCGGCTCAGGATCGTCGGCCGAGCGCACGGCCACCAGCGTGCTGACCATGGCCGCGCGCCGATTCGCAACGCCCTGCATTTGCTCGAGCAGCGCCGTGACGTTGTTGTCATCGCTTTTGTCGTAGCCAAAGCGGGTGGCGTAATACGCCGTATCCACACCGGGCTGGCCGCCAAACGCGTCCACGCACAAGCCCGCGTCGTCAGCCAAAGCCGGCAGGCCGGAGAGTTGGGCCGCATGCCGCGCCTTGGCCAGCGCGTTTTCGACAAAAGTGCGAAAAGGCTCTTGGGCCTCGGGTATGTTCAGGTCGGCCTGCCGCACCAGTTCCATGCCCAGAGGGGCCAGCATGGCCTGCAGCTCGGCCAGCTTGCCCTTGTTGTTCGAAGCCAGAACGATCTTCATCGTTTCAGTGTCCCTTGCCCTGGGCCAAGGCCTTCTTTTGCAGCTGCACCAGCTCGCCTATGCCTTTTTCGGCCAAAGCCAACATGCGGTCCATTTCTTGGCGGGTAAAGGCCACGCCTTCGGCCGTGCCCTGGACTTCGACAAAATTTCCGGCGCCGGTCATCACCACGTTCATGTCGGTATCGCAGGCCGAGTCTTCAGGATAGTCCAGGTCGAGCAGGGCCGTGCCGTCCTTGAGGCCCACCGAAATGGCCGCCACATGGTCGAGGATGGGGGATACGGTGAGCTTGCCGGTGGCGATCAGCCAGTTGACCGCATCCTGTGCCGCCACAAAGGCGCCGGTGATGCTGGCGGTGCGGGTACCTCCATCGGCCTGCAACACGTCGCAATCCAGATGGAGGGTGCGCTCGCCCAGCTTTTTCAGATCAAACACAGCGCGCAGGGATCGGCCGATCAGGCGCTGGATTTCCTGTGTGCGGCCGCTTTGCTTGCCGCGCGCGGCTTCGCGGTCACCGCGGGTGTGGGTGGCCCGGGGCAACATGCCGTATTCGGCGGTTACCCAGCCCTCGCCGCTGCCCTTTTTGTGGCTGGGCACCTTTTCCTCGACCGAGGCGGTGCAAAGCACGCGGGTGAGGCCAAACTCGATGAGTACCGAGCCTTCGGCATGGATGGTGTAAGCGCGGGTGATGCGTACGCTGCGCAGGGCATCGGCCGCACGACCGGTGCGTTGATAAGTGGTGCTCATGTTTTCAGCCCATAGCGCCTGTTGGCCCCTGTTGCGCAAAGGCAGCCACGGGACCGTCAAGGGAGTTTGAGATAATGGGGCGTTTCAGGCCTTCGTTCGCCTGGTCGCCCACCCCGGATGACCGCTGCGCCCAAAGCGTCGGCCCCAAGGAAACCAGTCCATGCCAGTTTACAGTATGACCGGCTACGCCAGCGTGCAGCACAGCCTGCCGCCTGCCGATGCCGAGGGCAGCCAGCCCAAGGCCCGCCTCGGTCTCGAAATCCGCTCGGTCAACAGCCGCTTTCTTGACCTCTCTTTGCGTCTGCCCGATGAACTGCGCCAGCTCGAACCGGGTTTGCGCGAGCTCATCACCCGCCAGATCCGCCGAGGCAAAGTCGAAGTGCGCGCCAGCATCGACTCTGGCGAAACTGACAACGCGCAAGCGCCCTCTGCCCAGACCCTTCAACGCATCGCTGCCCTGCAGGACAAGGTACAGAGCTGGCTGCCGGGCGCACGCGCCCTGAGCGTGGCTGACGTGCTGCGCCTGTCCAGCGGCAGCGGCAGATCCCGGCTCATCGACAGCGCCGCCTGGCTTGAGCTGGCTCGCCAGGCCATCGACGCCCTGCGCAGTGCCCGCGAGCGCGAGGGACAGCGGCTGACCGCGATGCTGCAAGGCCATATCGCACAACTGCAGGAACTCGCCACCCAGGCCGAGCCGCTGGTTCCTCTGCTGGTCGAGCAGCAACGCCAGCGTTTTCTGGAACGCTGGAAAGACGCCATGGCCCTGGCAGAGGGTCAGACTCTGCCCGAGACGGCCCAGGACCGCGCCCTGAGTGAAGCCACCGCTTTTGCCATCCGCATCGATGTGGCCGAAGAAATCACCCGCCTGCGCTCGCACTTGCAGGAAATCTCGCATCTGCTCACCCAGGGTGGCGATATCGGCAAGCGCCTGGACTTCCTGATCCAGGAACTGCACCGCGAAGCCAACACCCTGGGCTCCAAATCAGCCGTGCTGGAAATGACCCGCCTCTCCGTGGACATGAAGGTGCTGATCGAGCAGATGCGCGAGCAGGTGCAAAACATTGAATGAACAAGTCCTGAAAAGCAGACACAAATCACCCCATGGACTATCCCGGAAACCTTTTTGTCGTGGCTGCGCCCAGCGGTGCTGGCAAATCCAGCCTGGTCAAGGCGCTGATGGAGCTCGACAGCCAGGTCCAGCCCTCCGTCTCACACACCACCCGTGCGCCCCGTGGCCAGGAAAAACATGGCCGGGAATACTTCTTCGTTTCCGCGCAGGAATTTGACGCCATGGTGCTGTCTGACGCCTTCGTCGAATGGGCGCATGTGCATGGCCAGCGCTACGGCACTTCCAAGAAAATGATCGAGGACCGCATGGCCCAGGGCTCGGATGTGGTTCTGGAGATTGACTATCAAGGCGCATTACAGATCAAGCGCATGTACAGCAACGCAGTACTGATCTTCATCTTGCCACCCAGCTGGGAAGAGCTGCGCTCGCGCCTGGAACGCCGGGGCGAAGACTCTCCCGACATCATCGAACTGCGGCTGAAGAACGCCGCTGAAGAGCTGGCCCAGGCCAAGGAGTTCGACTTCGTTATAATCAATAAAGTTTTTGAACGGGCCTTATTCGACCTCAAGGCCATCGTTCACGCCCAGCGGCTGCGCTACATCGCCCAGCGACGTGCACGGGCCAGCACTTTCGAGGCATTGCACATTGCCTGACCCTTCACCAGGAAACCCACCATGGCCCGCATTACCGTTGAAGATTGCCTGCAGCAGATCCCCAACCGCTTCCAGCTGGTGCTCGCCGCCACTTACCGCGCCCGCATGCTCAGCCAGGGGCACACCCCCAAAATCGAGAGCAAGAACAAGCCCGGCGTGACCGCCCTGCGCGAAATCGCCGCCGGCAAGGTTGGCCTGGAAATGCTCAAGCGCGTCAATTGACCTTCATCTGCAGCGACCCTTCCTGCCGCTTCATCAGCAAGCCCCTTCAATGGGGCTTTTTTGCGCCCGCAAGGAAGCGCAGTACCAAAGCGTTACCATAGTTGCCATGAGTGCTGTCGTGCCCCCCTCGAGCCTGCCCCCGGTCCGCCCCCAGGCGGCCGGCCCCGCTGCAGTCAGCGCTGCGGCGGCCAGCTTTGCGGCGCTGGTGGACCGTCTCGACTACCTCAGCGCCCAGGACGTGGACCTGGTGCGGCGAGCCTATCGCTTCGCCGACGAAGCGCACCTGGGTCAGATGCGTCGAAGCGGTGAACCCTACATCACCCACCCGATCGCGGTGGCGGCGCTGTGCACCGAATGGAAGCTTGATGCCCAAGCCTTGGCCGCCGCCCTCATGCACGACAGCATGGAAGACTGCGGCGTCACCAAGGCCGAGCTGGTCGAGAAATTCGGCGCTCCGGTGGCCGAACTGGTGGACGGCCTGACCAAACTCGACAAACTGGAATTCAACACGCGCGAGGAAAATCAGGCCGAGTCCTTTCGCAAGATGCTGCTGGCCATGGCCCGCGATGTGCGGGTCATCCTCATCAAGCTGGCCGACCGTACCCACAACATGCGCACCATGGGTGACATGCCGCGCAGCAAGTGGGGCCGCATTTCATCCGAAACGCTCGAGATTTACGCTCCGATCGCCCACAGGCTGGGCCTCAACCAGATCTACCGCGAACTGCAGGACTTGTCGTTTCGTCACCTCATGCCCTGGCGCTACGCGGTTCTGACCAAGGCGGTGGCCAGGGCCCGCAATCGGCGCCGCGACCTGATCCAGAAAGTACAGACCGAAGTGGAAGCGGTTTTTGCCGATGTCGGCATGCCTGTGCGGATCAGTGGACGTGAAAAAACCCTGTACTCGATCTACAAGAAAATGGAGACCAAACACCTGAGCTTTGCCCAGGTGACCGACATCTACGGCTTTCGTGTGATCGTGCCCGCAGTGATCGACTGTTACACCGCCCTGGGCCTGCTGCACCAGCTCTACAAGCCGGTCCCTGGCAAGTTCAAGGACCACATCGCGATTGCCAAGGTCAATGGCTACCAGTCGCTGCACACCACGCTGGTCGGTCCGGCGGGGGTGAACGTGGAGTTCCAGTTCCGCACCGAGGCCATGCACCTGGTGGCCGAGGCGGGAGTGGCCGCCCACTGGCTCTACAAGGCCAATGGCGCTGCCAGTGCGCAATCCGAACGACTGGGCACCCAGTGGCTGCAGTCCCTGCTGGACATCCAGAACGAAACACGCGATGCAGCTGAATTCTGGGACCACGTCAAGGTCGACCTGTTTCCTGACGCCGTCTACGTCTTTACCCCCAAAAGCCAAATCATGGCCTTGCCACGCGGGGCCACCGTGGTGGACTTTGCCTACACCATCCACAGCCGAGTGGGTGACCATGCCGTGGCTGCACGCATCAACGGCCACCAGGTGCCGCTGCGCACCGAACTGAGCAACGGTGATGTGATTGAGGTCATCACCGCGCCGGTGTCAGCCCCCAATCCGGCGTGGCTGGGCTTTGTGCGTACCGGACGCGCCCGATCCAAGATCCGTCACCACCTCAAGACACTGGCCCAGACGGAGTCCACCCAGCTGGGTGAAAAGCTGCTGGGCCAGGCGCTCAGGGCAGAGGGCATCCAGAAAGTGCCGACCGATGATGCAACCATGCAGCCCCTGTGGGACAAGCTGCTGCGCTTCACCGGCAACCGCAATCGTCAGGATCTGCTCATGGACATCGGGCTGGGCAAGCGCATTGCCAGCATCGTGGCCAAACGCCTGGTGGTTTTGCTGGCGGAGCAGGGGCAAAAGCCCGACGCACTGCTCATGACGCGCGAGCGTTTCACGGCGCACGAAACCGTCTCGCAAGGCGCCATTACGCTCGACGGCAGTGAAAACGCCTCGGTGGTCTACAGCCGCTGCTGCCGCCCACTGCCCGGTGACGAGATCGTGGGTTACCTAGGGCGCGGCGAGGGCCTGGCAGTGCACCGCACCGCATGCCATACGGCCAGCAAGCTGCGACAAAAAGACAGCGAACGCTTCATCAGCGTGGAGTGGTCAGACGAGCCCACGCGCCCGTTCGAAACCGGCATCGAAGTCACGGTAGTCAACGGCAAGGGGGTTCTGGCCCGCATTGCCGGAGCCATGGCCGCCGCCGAGGCCGATATCGTGCACGTGGACATGGGCCAGGAAACGGCGCTCGATACGGCGCAACTGCGGTTCATCCTGTCGGTGCGTGACCTCAGCCATCTTGAGGCCGTCCTGCGCCAGCTCAAGCGCACGCCCGCCGTGATCAAGGTCGAACGACTTCTGCCCCACCATTGACTTCAGCGCGGCGCCGGATAACGGACTTGCAGCACTTCAATATCGACCACGCCCGAAGGCGTCAGGAGCCTGAGCACATCGCCTGCACGCGACTTGAGCAGGGTGCGCGCAATCGGCGATACCCAGCTGACCTGACCTTGCAGACTGTCGGCCTCGTCGATGCCCATGATGGTGACGGTGCGCTCGAGGCCATCCTGCCCGGCATAGGTCACGGTGGCACCGAAGAACACCTGGTCCTTGCCATGGTGTGCCGACGGGTCCACCACCTCGGCCATCTCCAGGCGCCGGGTCAGAAACCGGATGCGCCGATCGATTTCACGCAGGCGCTTCTTGCCATAAAGATAATCCCCATTTTCGGACCGATCACCGTTGCTGGCGGCCCAGTGCACAACTTCAACGACCTTGGGTCGCTCGTTGTCGATCAAGTTCAGCAATTCGGATCGCAAGCGGGCATAGCCCGCAGGGGTGATGTAGTTGCGGCTGCCCTGGGGCAAGGCAGGCAGGCCGATGTCCTCCTCATCGTCCTGCTCGGGTTCCCGTGTGAAAGCTTTGTTCATAGTCTGATCATGCCGCAAAGCAGCGTGGCGGCAGATGACGCGCCGGAACAGGTACAATCAGTGCGTTGCAGTTATTTGCTTACCTTCCCTGCAACAAGTCTGACACGGGCAGCGGTACCCCAAAACCGCACACCTCAGCCACCGCGCCGATTCCGGTTAGCACCTGGTGGTCACACTTTCCCTTTGGCGAGCTACACCCCGGCGGGTACTTACAACCTGCCGCGAATGCACTGCAGTGTCACTTGTCTCTTGACAGCAGTCATTCGGGCCTTTATGGCCCATTTCAGGTTCAGTTCAATGTTCATACAACAAGCCGCGCCATTCAGTGCCGGCAAGTTCCTCATCACACCACTCTCGCGCCCCATGCGCGCTGGCGGCTTCACGGCCTCGCTCTCCATCAGGCGGGGCCAGGGTCGCGCAAGCCATGACAGGGTCTACACCTTCAAGCAGGCGTTCGCCACCCGTGACAGCGCTTTGCTTTACGCCGCTGCGCAAGGTCGCGACTGGCTGATCAACCCTGCGGCGTTGGCCTGAATGCCATTTATTCAAGACAAGGAGTCCTCATGGCCAAGGAAGAACTGATCGAAATGCATGGCAAGGTCGACGAAGTGTTGCCCGACATGCGTTTTCGGGTCACCCTCGACAACGGGCACCAACTCGTGGCCTACACCGGCGGCAAGATGCGCAAGCACAGCATCCGGATCCTGGCGGGCGACAAGGTCACGCTGGAGATGTCGCCCTATGACCTCTCCAAGGGCCGCATCACCTTCCGTCACATCGAAAACCGGACTCCACGCGTCGGCGCACCTGCACGGCGCCCTCACCGCTGAAGCGGTTTCCCTCATTTGCAACCTGCACCCAGCCTTTGTCGGCCAGGTGCTTTCATGAAAGGCTCACCATGAGCAACAAACTGTACGTCGGCAATCTCTCCTACTCGGTTCGCGACGAAGATCTTCAGCAGGAATTCGCCGCTTTCGGCAGCGTCCAATCGGCCAAGGTGATGATGGAGCGTGACACGGGTCGATCCAAAGGCTTCGGCTTTGTCGAGATGTCCTCCCCCGCTGAAGCCCAGGCGGCCATTGAAGGCCTGCATGGCAAGAACTTCGGCGGACGTGACCTGACCGTCAACATTGCGCGCCCGATGGAAGCGCGCCCCCCCCGCAGCAACGGCGGCGGCTTTGGAGGTGGTGGCTACGGTGGTCAGCGCCGCAGCTATTGAGCGTGAACGCTCAGGCCACAAGCCGTTTGAGGGCCTGTTAGCCCTCAACGTCAGGGGGCGTCTGACCTTGACGCCATGCCTGCACCATCAACGGCACATCGTTGGCCTTTCGGACCACCCGAACCGTCTCGGGCAGCGAACGGCTGTACAAAGCTGCAGCAGCGCCGCCGACCCAGATGTCCACATGGGCCGGCAACTGGGCAAGCAGCTGTTGCAGGCTCTCGATCACCTCCCTGCGGCTCGCGTGGGCGCTGAAACTCAGCGCCAGCACGTCGATGCGCAACTGTTTGGCCGCCTCCACAATGTCGGCTACCGGCGTGGACACGCCAAGCACATACCGCGCGCAGGACTCCAGGGCGAAAAAGCACTCGGCCATCAGCAATCCAAGGCCATGCTGCTCACTCGATGTGGTCGCCAGCAGCACCCGAGGGGGCTGTTGCAGGGTCTGGCCGCTGGCGTCCACCGACGCAATGGCTTCCCGCAAGACCGATTGCAGGGTCTCGGTGAACAAGTGCTCCTGGTAAATCGAGAGATCGCCCCGCAACCAGGCCTCCCCCACATGCACACACAGCGGTGCCACCAGCTCCTGCACTGTGGGTCCCAATCCCCGTCGCAGGATTTGTTGCTGCAAAGCCTGCTTCATGAGGTCGGTTCGATCCCCGGCCAGCCAGTTCAGCCAGGGCATGGATGGATCCTGCAGCCAGGCGTCCTGAGCGACAACTTGCAAATGGTTGTCACGCTGGGCATGCACCGTGCACATCAGGGCGTCGAGTTGCGCTGCCGTCAAAGGCACCACCTTGCCCGGCCGGTATCCAGCATCGAGCAAACGCTTGATCAGACGCAAGCGATGCACCTGCTCCTGGGGATAGCTGCGCTCGCCAAGCCGGTCCCTCTGGGGCACGGGAAAACCGTAGCGGCGCTCCCAGACCCTCAGGGTATCCTTACCCAGGCCGGTGTCGCGCTCGACTTCGGCAATCGACCAGCTCATCTGCGCTGGAGCGACCGGGGTTTCATCGTGAGGACCGTCTGTGACCATATCAATATTATCCTGGACAAATCGGGCCTTACGAATCAGAGCAACCCTGATTGCAAAAGGAAACCGGCTTGTCATAGAATGTTTTGTCTAGGACAAGTATGTCACAAGGACACCGCATGAAAGTCGCCATTGTCGGATCAGGCATTTCCGGACTGGCCGCCGCCCATCGGCTGCGGGCACATGCCCAGCTCACGCTTTTTGAAGCGAACGACTATTTTGGCGGTCATACGCACACCGTTGACATCACCCTGCCCACACCGCAAGGCCCGCAAACCTGGGGCGTTGACACCGGGTTTCTGGTCTACAACGAGCGGACCTACCCCCACCTGATCGCTCTCTTTGCCGAACTGGGCGTGGTGACCGCGCCGTCCGATATGTCCTTTTCGGTGCAAGTCCCTGGCGCCCAAGGTGACCATGCGCTGGAGTGGAGCGGCAGCAATCTGGCCACGGTCTTCGCCCAGAAGGCCAATCTGGTCAATCCGCGCTTCTGGGGCATGCTCAGCGACCTGCTGCGTTTTAACCGGCTGTGCACGCAACTGGCCCACAGCCATGAGGACGCCCGCCTGACCCAGTCCCTGCAGGCGTTCCTGGACGAGCACAGCTTCGGACCAGCCTTCCGAAACTGGTATTTCCTGCCCATGCTCGGCTGCATCTGGAGCTGTCCGACAGACCAGATGCTGCAGTTCCCGGTGGCCACCATGATCCGTTTTTGCCACAACCATGGTCTGCTGCAGGTCAGCAACCGTCCGCAGTGGCACACGGTCAGGGGTGGTGCCAGGCACTACGTCGAGAAAATCGTCTCCGGCCTGAGCGATGCACGGCTGCGCACCCCTGTGCATCGCATCGAGCGCGATGGCGCGGGTGTCATGGTGCACACCGAGGCTGCAAGCGAGCGCTTTGACCATGTTGTATTGGCCGTGCATTCGGACCAGGCGCTGCGCATGCTGGACCGCCCCACAGCCACCGAACAAGAAGTGCTCGGTGCGATCCGCTACCAGCCCAACCGCGCTGTGCTGCACACCGACACCGCTGTGCTGCCACAGCGTCAGGCCGCATGGGCTGCCTGGAACTACGAACGTGCGGCCGACTCCCGGCAGGAATCGGCCCGGGTGTGCCTGCATTACCTGCTCAACCGGCTGCAACCTCTGCCTTTCGAGCAGCCGGTGGTCGAATCCCTCAATCCGGTAAGACCAATTGCCCGACACAAGATCCTCGCGGAATTTGAATACAGCCACCCGGTCTTCGATCTGGCCGCCATCGCAGCTCAAAAACGCGTGCCCGGCTTGCAAGGCGTGCAAGGCACCTGGTATTGCGGCGCCTGGACCGGCTACGGCTTTCATGAGGACGGCCTCAAATCGGGCCTGGCCACAGCAGAGGCCCTGCTCGCCCATGCGGGCAGCACACAGAGGGCGGCGGCATGAGCGCCCTGCCCGTCGCACAAGTGGGCTTCGGCCAGGTCAGGCACACCCGTCTGCGACCACGCAGGCATGCCTTCGCCTACGACACCTTTTTTCTGTTTCTGCCCATGCGGCGGCTGCACGACCCCCAAGCCATGGGCGCACTGGCCGTGAACCGCCCTGCAGCCATCAGCTTCCACGACCGTGACCACGGTGACGGACGCGGACCGGAACAGGGTGGCGCCCTGGCCTGGCTGGAGGCCTTGCTCAAGCGCGAAGGCATTGACGATGCCCAGGGCGAGGTCTGGCTGCACACTTACCCGCGCATGCTGGGCTACACCTTCAAGCCCGTGAGCTTCTGGTATTGCCACCATGAGGATGGCGGCTTGCGGGCCATCGTCGTGGAAGTCAACAACACCTTCGGCGAACGCCATTGCTATCTGCTCGACGCACCTCGCTTCGGCATGGAGCTGCAGGCCGACAAATGCTTTCATGTCTCGCCCTTCTGCCGGGTCGAGGGACGCTACCGCTTTCGTTTCATGCGAAGCACACAAGGTGGACAGGATCGGACTGTGGTGCGCGTGGACCATGACGACGAACATGGCCCTTTGCTCAACACCAGCGTGAGTGGCACACTGCAGCCAGCCAGCCCGCATGCCCTTCGGCGTGCGCTTTGGCGCTACCCGGCCATGACAGCCATGGTCATGGCACGCATTCACTGGCAAGCCCTGCAGATCTGGCTCAAGCGCACAGGCTTTCACCGCAAACCGCCGGCCCCCGAACAATTCGTGACCCGTTGACCCATGAATACACTGACTGCCCCCTCCCATTTGCAACTGCCTGCGCGTGCGCCAGCGACCGCCCGCACCGTTTTCAAGCTTCTGCAAGGACTGCGGCATGGCTGCCTGACGATTGAATTGCCCGATGGCAGTGTGCAAACCCTGGGCGACGGCCAGGGACCGCATGTCAGCCTGCGCATGCACAACTGGAATGCTTTTGGTGCGGCCCTCAAGTCGGGGGACATCGGCTTTGCGGAAAGCTACATCGCTGGAGACTGGACCACCCCCGACCTCGCTGGCCTCCTCGGACTCCTGCTGGCCAACCGCAAGGCCCTCGACGATGTGATCTTCGGTTCATGGGTGGGCCGGCTCGCCTACCGCCTGCGCCACCTGCTCAACCGCAATACCCGACGCAACAGCCGAAAAAACATCCATGCCCACTATGACCTGGGCAATGCCTTCTACAGCCTCTGGCTCGACGGGACCATGAACTACTCTTCCGGCTGGTTCCGCGGCGACCGCCAACAGGACATGCGCCTGGCGCAGGATGCCAAGGTGCGCCGCGCCTTGCACATGGCCGGCGTGCGCTGCGGTCATCGGGTGCTGGAAATTGGCTGCGGCTGGGGTGCCCTGGCCGAAAAAGCCACTCAGGAATTTGGTGCCCACATCACCGGTGTCACCCTCTCGACAGAGCAGCTGGCCTGGGCGCAGCAGCGCCTGGCCGCACAAGGTCTGGCCGATCAGGCCGATCTGCGCTTGCAGGATTACCGCGACATCGACGATGGACCCTATGACGCGATCTGCTCCATCGAGATGCTCGAAGCCGTTGGCCAGGAATACTGGCCGACCTACTTCCAGAGCGTAGCCCGCCTGCTCAAGCCCGGGGCGCGCGCCTGCATCCAGACCATCGTGATCCAGGACGCCCTGTTTGATCGCTACATCCGATCCACCGACTTCATCCAGCAATACATCTTTCCCGGCGGCTGTCTGCCCTGCCCCGGCGAGTTCAGGCGCCAAGCGCAGGCTGCGGGCCTGCAGGTGGTGGACGAGCTTGCATTTGGCCAGGACTATGCCGAAACCTGCCGCCGCTGGCGCGCCGACTTCATGGCGCAGCGCGAGAAAGTCCTGGAACAAGGCTTTGACGAGCGCTTCATTCGCATCTGGGAGTTTTATCTGGCCTATTGCGAGGCCGGTTTCGACGCTGGAGACATCGATGTGGTGCAGTACACCCTCTCGCGCTAAGCCTCTGCCACTGACCTGGTCACTGGCCTTGCTGCTGAGCACGTGCCTGGCTGCGTCTGCGGTGGCCAGCACAGGAGCAGGCAGCACGACGGGCAGCACCGCTGCGACGCCAGTCTTGCCGGGCACCGGGGTCCACCCGCAACTGACGGGCGGCCGTCTGCAAGGCGAAGCAACTTTGCGTTTCATTGGCATGCGCATCTACCACGCCCGACTCTGGACCCTGCCCGACTTTCGCAGCGAGAAGTTCGGCGAGCAGCCTCTCCTGCTGGAACTTGACTACCTGCGCGACTTCAAGGGCAGCGCCATCGCCGAACGCTCCTTGCAGGAAATGCGGCGCGTGGGCCATGTCAGCGAAGCGCAGGCTCTGCGCTGGCTCGAACAGATGCAACGCATCTTCCCGGACGTCAAGGCCGGTGACCGGCTCACGGGCCAGTTGTTGCCGGGCCAGGGCGCGGCCTTCTGGCACAACGGCAGGCCCATTGGCCGCATCCCCGAGGCCGAATATGCAGGCCTGTTTTTTGGCATCTGGCTCTCGCCCGGCACCTCGGAACCCGACATGCGGCTGGCCCTGCTGGGTCAGGGCACCGGGGGCAGGCGCTGATGGTGTCCGACACATCCGGCGGCACACCCGACCCGCTCGGCAGCCAGCGCAGCGGTGGTCTGCGTTATGGCTTGCTCGGCTTGCCATTGGCCTTTGTGGCCCTGCCTCTGTATGTGCACTTGCCCAATGTCTATGCCAGTCGCTACGGCATGCCGCTGGCGACACTGGGCTTGGTGCTGCTGCTCGCGCGCCTGTTTGACGCGGTCACGGACCCCTGGCTGGGCCGGGTCAGCGACCGTCTGTTCGCCCACTCACCACGCCGCCTGCTGCAAGCCTGCGCAGGCGCGGCGGTGGTGTTGCTCGGTGGCATGGCGCTGCTGTTTTTCCCGCCCTGGAACCGTCCCGACGATGCGTTCGCGCTGCTCCTGATGCTGGTGATCACCTGCCTGGCTTACAGCCTGCTGGCGATCGCCCACCAATCCTGGGGGGCCCGGCTGGGCGGCAATGAAACCCAACGCACGCGCATTGTGGCCTGGCGTGAAGGCGCTGGCCTGGTGGGCGTGGTGCTGGCCTCGGTCCTGCCCACCTGGCTGGGCTGGGGCGAATGGGTCGCGGTGTTCGGCTGGATGCTGGCCGCAGGCTGGCTGGCCTGGGCCTACAGCCCTGCACCCCTGGCCGTTCCGGCCCGGAGCACCGGCCACTGGCGAGGCGAGCTGCTGCACCCTTGGCGAGAAAGGGCATTTTGCTGGCTGATGGGGGTGTTCGTGATCAACGGCATGGCCAGCGCGGTGCCCGCCACCCTGGTGCTGTTCTTTATCCAGGACCGGCTGGGCGCGCCAGAACTCGAGCCCTTGTTTCTGGCCACCTACTTTGTGGCGGCAGCCGCCTCCATGCCCTTGTGGATGCGTCTGGTGGGCAGGCTGGGGCTGGCCCGAAGCTGGCTGGTGGGCATGCTGCTGTCGGTGAGCGTTTTCGCCTGGGCCGCCACTCTGGGTCAGGGCGATGGGGTCGGTTTCTGGTGGGTCTGCGCGCTCTCGGGTCTGGCACTGGGCACCGATCTGGCCCTGCCCGGTGCCATGCTGGCCGGCATGATTGCCGAGCGTGGTGACCGTGGCCAACGCGAGGGGGCCTACTTTGGCTGGTGGAACCTTGCCAGCAAGCTCAATCTCGCGCTGGCCGCAGGGCTGGCGCTGCCGCTGCTGGACCTGCTGGGCTACCGCCCCGGTGCCACAGCGCCCGAAGCCCTGCAAGCGCTCTCGCTGGCCTATGCGGTGTTGCCCTGCGGGCTCAAACTGCTGGCGGCCGCAGCGCTCTACCTGGCCTTTGTGCGTCCGTCTTCTGTTTCCCCACCATCCATTGCGGAGGCTCCATGAAAACCATCACGTCCACCCGTCGCCTGCTGCTGGCCCTGGCCGTCGGCCTGAGCCTGCTGGCCGGCTGCGCCAGCCAGAACATCGAGCAATACGCCGCCGAGCGTCCACAGCTCGATCTGGCGCAGTATTTCAACGGCAAGATCATTGCCCACGGCGTCTTTCAGGACCGCAGCGGCCAGGTGGTGCGCCGCTTCACGGTCGACATGGAAGGTCGCTGGGACGGCAACCAGGGCGTGCTCGATGAGCATTTCACCTACTCCGACGGCAAGAAGGAGCGCCGCATCTGGCGCCTGACCCGGCATGCCGATGGACGCTACACCGGCACCGCCGACGATGTGGTGGGCACCGCCAGCGGCCGCGCGGTGGGCAACGCCTTCCAGTGGGCCTACACCCTGCAGTTACCCGTCGACGGCAAGGTCTATGAGGTGCAATTCGACGACTGGATGTATCTGGTGGATGAGCGCGTGATGCTCAACCGCGCGACCATGAGCAAGTTCGGTATCCGTCTGGGCGAGGTGACCCTGTCGTTCCAGAAACTGGCACCATGAGCCTGTTGCCGCCGTTCAATCCGCCACTGCGCGACTGGCATGACCGCCGTGTCTGGCTGGTCGGTGCGTCCACCGGCATCGGACGGGCGCTCGCGGCTTGCCTGCATGCGCTGGGTGCGACCGTGATCGTGTCGGCCCGCAAGGCCGGTGCACTCCAGGACTTTGTGGCTCAACACCCGGGCAGCATCGCCCTGCCGCTGGACGTGACCGACCAGGCCGCCGTGCGGCAGGCGGCCGATGCGGCGATGTCAGGCGGCCCCCTGGACCTGGTGTGCTACTGCGCAGGCCACTACCAGGCCATGCGCGCGAGCGCCATCGATTTACCTGACCTGCTGCGCCACCACGAAATCAATACCGTGGGCGCACTGCATGTGCTCGAAGCCATCACCCCGGCCATGCTGGCCCGCAAGCAGGGGCACATCAGTCTGGTCAGCAGCGTGGCAGGGTTTCGGGGCCTGCCCCAAAGCCTGGCCTATGGTCCGACCAAGGCGGCCCTGATCAATCTGGCCGAGACGCTGTACCTGGACCTGCAGCCCCTGGGCCTGGGCGTGAGTGTGATCAACCCCGGCTTTGTGCAAACGCCGCTGACCGCGCAGAACGAATTTCACATGCCCGCACTCATCACGCCCGAACAGGCCGCCCAGGCCATCGTGCAGGGCTGGGCGCGAGGCGAGTTCGACATCCACTTTCCCAAGCGCTTCACACGCTGGATGAAGCTGCTGCGCCTGCTGCCCTATCGGCTTTACTTTGCAGCGGTGCGCCGCATCACCGGACTTTGATGGCATGAGCCCCCTGCCCATTTCTCAAGCTGTTGATCGGCTCGCACAGTTCTTCGAACAATTGCAGCCGCAAGACCTGCAGCGCCTGCCCGAAATCTACGCGCCGGACGCCCGCTTCAAGGACCCCTTCAACGAGGTACAGGGCCTGGCCGCCATCGAACGTATCTTCGTCCACATGTTCGAGTCGCTCGATTCACCGCACTTCATCGTGAGCGAGCGCCTTGTGCAAGGGCAGCAGTGCTTCCTCGTCTGGGACTTCCGCTTTCGATTCAGGCGCTTTGACACGCAGACCTGGCAGACCGTGCGCGGCGGCACACACCTGCTTTTCAATGACCAGACTCAGGTCATGCTGCACCGGGACTACTGGGACGCCGCCGAAGAGCTCTACGAGAAGCTGCCCGTGCTGGGCAGCCTGATGCGCTGGCTCAAGCGTCGCGCCAACCGCTAAATCTCCATCCCGCCATGAGCTACCGCGTCGTCTGGTTCAAGCGCGACCTGCGGGTGCAGGATCATTGGCCCCTGCTGGAAGCCGCCCGCCGTGGCCCGGTGCTCTGCCTGTATGTGGTCGAACCGGGCCTCTGGTCACAGCCCGACGCCGCCGCACAGCACTACGGCTTTGTGCGCGAATCGCTGCAGGCGCTCGATGCC
The DNA here is from genome assembly GCA_964431215.1 of uncultured Limnohabitans sp. Taxonomy (GTDB): domain Bacteria; phylum Pseudomonadota; class Gammaproteobacteria; order Burkholderiales; family Burkholderiaceae_C; genus Limnohabitans_A. The sequence continues at coordinate 9,593 of CAYSIY010000002.1, read as the reverse complement.
CAACTGCAGGCGCTGGGCAGCCGCCTGTATCTGGCCGTGGGCGAGGTGGTCGATGTGCTGGCCGCCCTGCATGCCGCGCTCCCCTTCGAGGCGCTACACGCCCACGAGGAAACCGGCAATGCCTTTACCTATGCGCGCGATCTGGCCGTCGGGCGCTGGTGCCGTGCCCAGGGTGTGGGCTGGCACGAGTGGCCGCAATTTGGCGTGGTGCGCCGCCTGCGCGATCGGCGCGAATGGCAACCGCATTGGGAGCGCCACATGACCGCCGTGCAGGCCCCCACGCCGCTGGCCTTGCACACGCCCGATCTGGGCGAGGCACCGCAGGCACCCGTCTGGCCCTGGGGCAGCCGCCCCTGGCCCACGGCCACCGAGCTGGGCCTGGACCCCTTCGAGCCCCCGAAACGTCAGCGCGGCGGACGAGGCCGGGCCGAAGCAGTGCTGAGGGATTTTTTGCAGCACCGCAGCGCACGCTACCGGGGTGGCATCTCCTCGCCGCTGTCGGCACCCGATGCCTGCTCGCGCCTCTCGCCCTACCTGGCCCAAGGCGTGCTCAGCATGCGCGAGCTGGTGCAGGCCACGCGTGCAGAACTCGCCATCCTGCCTGCGCAAGCCCAACGCCACAGGCTGGGCCTGCAGGGTTTTGTCAGCCGCCTGTACTGGCACTGCCACTTCATCCAGAAGCTCGAAAGCGAACCCGAGCTGGAATGGCGCAACCTGCACCGGGGTTATGACGGCCTGCGCGAGGCCGACTGGAATCCGGCCCACTTCGAGGCCCTGAGGCAAGGCCGCACCGGCTGGCCGATGGTGGACGCCTGCGTGGCCATGCTGCGCGAGACGGGCTGGCTCAACTTCCGCATGCGGGCCATGCTGGTGTCGGTGGCAGCCTACCCGCTGTGGCTGCACTGGCAACCGGTGGGCCACTGGCTGGCGCGGCAATTTCTGGACTACGAGCCCGGCATCCACTGGCCCCAGATGCAGATGCAGTCGGGCACGACCGGCATCAACACCACCCGCGTCTACAACCCGATCAAGCAGGCCATGGACCACGACCCGCAAGGCCGCTTTGTGCGCCAGTGGCTGCCCGCCCTGCGCCGCGTACCCGACAGCTGGCTGTTCGAGCCCTGGCGCATGGGCGCCGAGGTGGCCGATCGCTGTGGCCTGCGCATCGGTCAGGACATCGCCGTGCCGCCGGTCGAACTCACGGACGCCCTGCGGGAGTCCAAAGCCCGCATGCATGCACTGCGCCGCCAGAGCGCCGTGCGCGCTGCCAAGGCCGCCGTGCTGGAGCGCCACGGTTCGCGCCGTGGCATGCCGGGCGCAAGCCGCGACGCCCGGGGTGAAGAGCGCCCCGCACAGCGCCGCCAACCCCAACCACCCACGAGCCAGATGGCGCTGGATTTCTGACCATGAAGATGCGCAAGAAATCCGAGCTGCCGCAAAAGATCTGCAGCGTCTGCGGGCTGCCCTTTGTCTGGCGGCGCAAATGGGCACGTGACTGGGAGCAGGTCAAGTACTGCTCCGAACGTTGCCGCCAGGGCGGATCGACCCCACCAGCACGCCAGGGCCAAGCACGATGAGCACACCGCACGGCCCCGTCCTGCGCCTGATCCTGGGCGACCAGCTCAATCCCTTGCACAGTTGGTTGGAGCAAACGCGCACCGACGTGGTGTACGTGCTGATGGAAGTGCGCAGCGAGACCGACTATGTGCGCCACCATGCGCAAAAGGTGTTGGGCATTTTCGCGGCCATGCGCGACTTTGCGACCCAGCTCAAGCGTGCGGGCCACCGTGTGCGCTACGTGGCCATTGACGACCCGAGCAACCGTCAGAGCCTCACCGACAACCTCGACGCCCTGATCGCGCACTACGCGGCCACCGCCGTGCAATACCAGGCCCCCGACGAGTGGCGGCTCGATGCTCAGTTGCGCGACTGGGCTGGCGCCTGCCCGGTGCCCGTGCAGAGGGTCGACAGCGAACACTTTTTCACCGCCCGAGACGAAACCGCACGCCAGTTCGCGGGCAAAAAGCAATGGCTGATGGAAAGCTTCTACCGCCAGCAGCGCAAGAAACACCGCGTGCTGATGACGCCAGACGGTCAACCCGAAGGCGGCCAGTGGAACTTTGACGCCGACAACCGCAAACCCTGGTCCGGCAAGCCGCCTGCTCCCGCCGACACCCGCCCCTGCCACGACCACAGCGCCCTGTGGCAATCGATTGAGGCGGCGGGTGTGCAGACCCTGGGTCAAGCCCAGGCGGGCGCTTTCAGGTGGCCGCTCAACCGCGCTGAGGCCTTGGCCCAGCTCGAACACTTCATCGCACACGCCCTGCCCCACTTTGGCGACCACCAGGACGCGATTTCAAGGCACAGCTGGCACCTGTTCCATTCGCTGCTGTCGTTCGCACTCAACACCAAGATGCTGCAGCCGCGCGAGGTGGTGCTGGCCGCAGAGCAAGCCTGGCGCGATGGCCTGGCCCCGCTGCACGCGGCCGAAGGCTTTATCCGCCAGATTCTGGGCTGGCGCGAATATGTGCGCGGCGTGTACTGGGCGCACATGCCCGGCTACACCGAGACCAACCAGCTTCGGCACACCCGCCCCCTGCCCGAGTGGTTCTGGACCGGCCACACCCGCATGGCCTGCCTGGCCAGCGCGATCGGGCAGTCACTCGAGCATGCCTATGCCCACCACATCCAGCGCCTGATGGTGATCGGCAACTTCGCCCTGCTGGCCGGACTGGACCCGCAAGCGGTGCACCGCTGGTACCTGGGCATCTACATCGACGCTTTTGAATGGGTGGAAGCGCCCAACACCCTGGGCATGAGCCAATGGGCCGATGGAGGGCGGCTGGCGACCAAGCCCTATGTGAGCAGCGCGGCCTACCTGCAACGCATGGGCGACCACTGCAAAGGCTGCGCCTACAAGCCCAAGCTCAGAACCGGCGATCAGGCCTGTCCCTTCAATGCGCTGTACTGGGACTTTTTTGACCGGCACCGAGCCCACCTGGAGGGCAATCCCCGCATCGGCATGGTCTATCACCAGCTCGGCCGCATGAAGCCCGACGAGCTGCAAGACCTGCGGCTGCAAGCGGCCAGATGGCGGGACAACACCGAGGCCCTGTGAAGTCCGGCGTCAGCCCCTGCCAAGGGTCAGGCCAGCGCCATCATGGCGCCGGCCTGACAGCCGCTCACTTGCTGGCCGTGGCGTCCTTGACGCATTTGGTGACGAAACTGTTTTTTGCGGCCCCCGCCAGCTTCTTGTCGGCAGCGGTCTTTTCGCAGGCCGCCTGCGGGGAGCTGGGCGTGGCGGTGCCAGCGTCTTGCTCGCACTTCTTGAGGAAGGAGGTCTTGGCCGCACCGGCCAGTTTCTTTTCAGTGGCCTGCGCTTCACAAGTAGCGGCCGAGGCCTGTGACATGATCGACAGACTCAGAAAGGCGCAGAGGGCCAGAAGGGATTTTTTCATGGGGGAACTTTCCTTGAAAGGTTGAGGAATAAGCATTTTGCCCGCATTCAGGCCCGTCCCATCAGACGGCACAGACCCAGCCACTGCTGACGCCAGAAACCCAGACCGTAGTCCCGGCCCTGCTCGACCTGGTCACGCACGCCGGTTGGATCATAGCGAAGCTCAAAATTGGCCGTACCGAAAAGCATGTCCCACCAGGGCAACAGCACCCCGAAGTTGCAGCCCCCCAGCACCCTGCGATCCCCTTTCGGTGTTTCGTGGCCGATTCCGATGGCGTGGTGGCGGCGGTGAAAGCGCGGGCTCACCCACAGGCGCTCGCCCCAGTGGCCAAACCACAGGCGCACATTCGCATGCTGCAGGTTTTCACTGAGCTGGCTCACCGCCAGCAAGGCCACGAACTGTCCCGGTCCCACCCCCACCAGCGCGGCCACTGCCGAGAAAATCAGACCGGTCAGCACATCGTCGAGCAGATGGTTGCGGTTATCGCTCCACATCGTCATCTGTCGCTGCGAATGGTGCAGCGCATGCAATGCCCACCAACGCACCCATTGGTGCTGTCCACGGTGCACCCAGTAGTTCACGAAATCGAACAGGATCAGGTAAAGCACAAAGCTCACCCAGGCCTGATCGGTCACGCCGGGCCACAGCCCGTCCAGGTGCCAGGTGGGCAGACTCATGGCTCTCAAATGGCCCAGCCCCTGCTCGAACAAGGCCTCGAAGGTGAAGAACATGAACAGCTTGAACAGGCCCAGCCGATGGATCAGGGTGTAGAGCACATCGGTGCGCACGGCCGCCCGGTCATGCTGTGGCTCCGCCGGCCAGAGACGCTGCATCGGCCCGATCAGCACCAGCATGACCGCGATCTGAAGCAGCCCGACGAGCAACCAGCCGGTGCCTTCATAGGCTTTTTCGAGCAGGTTGGCCTGTCCGGCCAGCAGGGCCAGGGGCTGCACGACGGTCTCGAACAACCCTTGCTGGGCCTGCGCAAAAAGATCGGTCAAGGTGTCCATGTGCGCATCATGGCCTCAAGCGCAAGGCCTTTGCGGGCAAGGGGTGGGCGCTCACCCAGTCTCGGTAGGCCGGGTGCTCGCGCAGTGTCGCAAAGCAGTACCCCTTGGCCTTGAGCCCCTCGATCAGTGGCTCCAGCACCGCAGGTGCCCAGGGGTCCTGGCGCGACCAAATGCCCAGATGAGCCATCAGGATGTCACCGGGCCGGATGCGACTGAGCGCCTGCTTCAGCAGACGGTCGTTGGGGTATTTGTCGCTGGGCAGCTCGTCGCCCAGAAACCCGGCCTCTGCCCAGCCGACATGCCGGTAACCGCAGGCCTCGGCCGCCTTGAGCAAGGCCGCTGAGTGCCGTCCACCCGGCGCACGAAACAGCGGCAGCGGAGCCTGGCCTGTCAACTCCAACAGACGCGCGGAAGCCTGGTCCAGATTGGCGCAGTAGTCCGAAGCACGCCAGCGCAGGTCCTGGCCCGCCCGCGAGCCGCTGCTGGGCCGGATGCGGAATTCACCGCCCGGCAGATCGGCGCGCCAGTAGGCGTGGTCGAAAGTGTGGCTGGCGAAGGCATGGCCCTCCTGCGCCCGGGCACGCCACCAGGCGGCCCAATGTTCGCCCAGGGAGCCATCACCCTCGCGGGTTTTTTCGTGCGCGGCAAAAAAGGTCACCCGCACCTGCTGGCGGCCCAGCACCTCGGCGATCAGCGGGGCCACCCCCATGTGACCGGTGTCAAAAGTGAGGTAGAGCGGCCGGCTGCAGGCAGTCGCAGCCTGAGCACTGCCCCACAGCAGGGCCGCCGAAAGAAGTGCGTGTCGCAGCTTACTGACGGCCCGCATGGTCCAGCGTCCATACCCCGTGCGGCGACTTGCCGACCGCCACTTGCCGGACCACCTTGCGGCTGGGCATGTCGATGACGCTGAGCTTGCGTGCCCAGCGCGAAGACACCAGAAGGGTCTTGCCGTCGGCCATGACTTCCATGCAGTCCGGGCCGGAAGGGCCGGGGAACTCGGCCACCACCTGCAGACTCTGGTAGTCGATCTGGCTGATGGTGTTGGCCACGCGGTTGCTCACCAGCACATGCCGGCGGTCACCCAGCGCACGGAAAGCGTGAGCGCCCTTGCCCGTGGGCAGGGTGCGCAGTTTGCGCGGGCTGCCGCTGCTGACGTCAAACACCTCCACCCCCTCGCCGCCGGTCAGGCCGACCAGCAGGGTCTTGTCATCGGGCGTGACGAAGATGTCGGCGGGCATCGGCCCGGTGGGTACGCGGCTCTTGATGCTTTGCGTGGCCAGGTCGATCGTCACCAGCTCGTTGCTGTCCTGCATCGTCACCCAGACCGTGGTGCTTTTGGTGTCGATCCAGAGGTGGCTGGGGGTCTTGCCGGTGGCAATGCGTTTGGCCAGGGTGGGCTGCTGGCCGTCCCAGCGGTAAATGTCCACATGGTTGAGGCGGTTGGCCGCCGTGACAAACCATTTCATGTCGGGCGAAAAGCGCAGGTGGTAAGGGTCCAGGATGCCGGTCAATGTGCGCTGCACTTTCGCCGTGCGCGGATCAATGAAGGTCAGGGAATCGCCCAGCGCATTGGCGACGATGACCGACTTTTCATCGGGCGTCATGTACAGGTGGTGCGGCTCCTTGCCCGTCGCAATCCGATGGGTTTCCTTCCAGCTCGACGGATCAATGACGCTGACATTGCCATCGAGGGAATTGAGCACAAACACCGGCGCAGGCGCGGAGGACCAGGCCAGCCCGATCGGGAAAAAGAGTCCGCAGAGCAGAAATCGGGCAAAAAAGCGTAAAAAGACAGTCACGGTGGGCTTTCAGGAAGGCCATGAAGTTTAATCCGGCCAGAGACCTGCCCCTTGCCCCAGCCCATGAGCCCTTTTCCCCTCCAAGTCCCTGTCCATGGTGTGGCCCTCGAAGTCCTGCACCTCCAGGGCCCTGCGGACAGGCCCTGCCTGGTGTTCCTGCATGAAGGCCTGGGCAGTCTCGCGCTGTGGCGCGACTGGCCACGCCAGCTCTGCCAAAGGCTGGGGTGCCCGGGACTGGTGTATTCGCGCCAGGGCTATGGCCGATCAGACCCGCGTGCGGATGTCCGGGGCAGTGGGCGTCTGCAGCCCGACTACATGCACCACGAGGCGCTGAAGGTCTTGCCCGAGCTGCTGCGCCTGACGGGCATCGCGCAGCCAGTGCTGGTGGGGCATTCGGATGGCGGCACGATCGCGCTGCTGCACGCCGCACACCACCCGGTGAGCGCGTGCATCGTGATGGCCCCGCATGTCATGGTGGAAGACGTGACGGTCAAAGCCATCGAGGCGGCACGGGAGGCTTACACCCGCGGCCCGCTGCGCGAGAAGCTCGCGCCCTTCCATGCCGATGTGGACGGTGCCTTCTGGTCATGGAACGATGTCTGGCTCAGCGCAGCATTTCGCAGCTATGACATTCGTCAGGAGATTGCCGCCATCAAGGCACCGCTGCTGGCCCTCCAGGGCGAGGAGGATGCTTACGGCACCCTGGCCCAAATCGGTGACATCGCCGCCGCAGTGCCCCATGCGCAGCTCATCAAGCTGCCCGTCTGTGGCCACAGCCCACACCGGGACCAGCCCGAAGCGCTGGGCCAGGCCATCGAGCATTTCTGGCTCAGCCGCGCACGAACAGCGTGACCAGCGGCCCATCCCCAAGCTGGCGGCTCCAGTGCCCGTGCACCTGCTCGTCAAAGGTGGCCCCCTCGGGCAGCACGTCGGCGGAATAAAAATGCTGGCCTGGCCCGAACACCCGGGAACTGCCGTCCTGCAGACCGATTTCCATCTGCCCCTGCAGGATGAACACCCATTGCGGCTCGCCGGTGCAGTGGAAGGTGCTGCGAAAGCCCACCGGGCTCTGGCGCAACTGGTAGCCGCCGCATGCCATCAGGGCCGACAGGCGGCTTTCGGGCTTGCCTTCGTTCAGGGCGATGGTTTGCTCCTTGAAACGGGCACGGCCGTCGGTGTCGGTGTAGAGCACCACCTGAGTGAATGTCGTCATGGTTTTGTCCTGAAAAAAATGCAGCGATCATGCCCGAGAAGACCCTCCCTCAGAGCGGCCTTCGGGCGGACGCCCTGAAACGTCAGTGGGCTCAGAAGTGCGTGCCAATGACACCCGTGATGCGTGTCTCGTCATCCACCAGCGCCATCCAGCGCCACTTGTCAAAGGTGGTGCAGGGGTGCGAGATGCCCAGAGCCACCCGGTCACCGACTGCGGGAGCGGCTCCCGCAGGGTCAAAACGCATATGGGCATGCTGATCGCTCAGGGCATGCACCTCCCAGTGCCCGGGGGTGGGCGCGATGGACTGGCTGCCCCGCAGCGCCCAGCGCACCGGAACGGGCATGCGCTGGTCGAACGACAGATCGCGTCGGCCCGCACTCAGCAGGGCCAGGCCCGGCTCAGGAACCGACTGGACCATCGCCCAGATTTCAATGGCGGGCTGCAGCGAGGCCTGCAAACCTTCGCGCTGCTCGAGCAGCCGCAGGAACTGTGCGTAGCGGCCATGGTCGTGGGTGATGTAACACCCCGAGCGCAAGACGCCCTGAACCGGCCGGCTCAAGGGATAGCCCGTCAGCAAGGGAATCACCAGATCGAAAATGGCCGAACCACCCGCCGTCATCAGCAGCGTGTCCTCACCCCAGAGCTGCTGCGCGTCGATGGCCAGCACCACCGCGCGCACCCGGCGCACCAGCTCACTGACGGCCTGGCTGTCCAGGGCGCTGTCGCAAGCCGCCAGTCCGCCCTCGTAGCACTCCACGCCGCCGAGTCGAACCCACGGCGACGCGGCCAGCGCATGGGCGAGGGTCAAGGCTTCATCGTGGGTGCGACAACCGCTGCGAAAGCCTGCCGTACCCAGCTCAAGCAAGACATCGAAGCGCCGCTCGCTGTGCCGACGACGGGCCCAATCCTCGATCATCGCCAGTTGTGCCCGCGAATCCACCAAAAACCAGACCCGCACCCCGTCATGGTGCGCGAGCAGGGCATCAAGCCCGTCCAGATCGGCATCGGCCAGCACCTGGTTGGCGATGATGCAGCGCTGCGCCCCCGCCCGCAGTGCCAGCTGCAACTGGTGCACGTTGGCCACCGTCATGCCCCAGGCACCTGCCTGCAACTGCAGGCGAAACAGCTCGGGCGACATCGTGGTCTTGCCATGGGGTGCCAGTTGCACGCCTTTGCGGCGCGCCCAGTCCTGCATCCAGGCCAGGTTGTGCATCAGCGCCGAGGTGCGCAAAGTGGCCAGCGGATAGGGCAAGGCGTCATCGAGCACCCGCCAGTGCCTGTCGGCGATCCGCTCTGCCAGGGTCGGATCGGCCACAATCGGGTAGCCCTTGAGCCGATGATCAAGTTCGAATGCCATGCAGGAGATCTCCGTTGAATCCACTTCGGGTCCGGATTGTCCTATGCCCGCGCCCGGCAACCATGGCTGGGCAGGATCGCGCGGACGAGGTCATGCGCGGACTCAAGCCGAGGCCAAAGGCAGGGCATGCCCATGGGGCGGCAACAAACGCTTTCATTCAATCCAGGAGGTCCATGACATGACTTCATCCGCACTCGAACAATGGCTGGCCTGCGAGGACCAGCTCCGTGCGCAGCACAGCCGGGGACCGGGCCCCGGCCTGGCCGATCCACAATGGGCACGGCAGCAGACCGGACTGGCCCTGATGGAGGCCGTGATGAACGGCACCGCCCCCACCCCCAGCATCGGGCACACACTGGACTTTCTCCTGGTCGAAGTCTCCCCGGGACAGGCCGTTTTTCAGGGCAAGCCCGGACCAGGCCACCTCAACCCCATGGGCACGGTCCACGGTGGCTGGTACGCCACGCTGCTGGACTCCGCCCTGGGCTGCGCGGTGCACACCCTGATGCCCGCAGGTCGGGCCTACACCACCGCCGAGCTGGGCGTGAACATCGTCAGAGCCCTGAGCCCCAAGGTGCAAAGGGTAAGGGCCATTGGCAAGGTGCTGCATTGCGGGCGCCAGTTGGCCACGGCCGAGGCCAGACTCGTCGGCCCGGACGGGACGCTCTATGCCCACGCCACCACGACCTGCCTGGTCTTTGACATTCCCGCATCATCTGCGTCATGAGAATTCTTCACACCATGCTGCGCGTGGGC
>CAYSIY010000001.1:45129-57732 GCA_964431215.1 uncultured Limnohabitans sp. | reverse complement strand
CCCAACTACACCTGCCCCGCTGGCTCTACGCTATCAGGTTCAAACTGCATCAGCCAGAACAACGTCAGCACTCCCGCAGCAATCGCAAGCTATTCCTGCCCAGCAGGCCAAAGCCTATCTGGTTCCAACTGCATTCAAACAACCGTAACCAATGCCACATTGGCGAATTATTCCTGCCCAGCAGGGCAAACATTATCCGGCTCTACCTGCGTTCAGACCTCTATATCAACTACGTCTGCAACTTCTACTTTTAGTTGCCCCAACGGCTATAGTCTTTCTGGTTCAACGTGCATTAGACAGGAAACACAACCGGCGACTCCGGTTTATTCTTGCCCTTCAGGGGCAGTCTTGAGTGGCACTTCTTGTTCGATGACATCGTCTAATCCAGCCACAACAACGCAGCAATGCCCATCTGGATTTACGCCGAATTATGGCGGTAACCCAAATCATTGTTATGCAAGAGAATTTTGCCCTGCTTCTACATATAACGGTTACCTAGTCATTCAAATTTGGGTTACACAAATTCGTGAGGTTGGCTCTTGGTGGAATTGTGTGGTCCAAAGCCAAACTAACTACTCATGCCCGTCTGGTTATTTCCTCAGCGGGACATCTTGTATCCAAACGACAACAACAACAGCGACGATCAGCAGCTACGCTTGCCCCAGCGGTTATCCTGCCAACGGCAGTACTTGCACAACAACCCAAACTTCAAACGCTACTATTTCATATTCATGCCCACAGGGCGGCACATTATCTGGAACCACCTGCATTCAAACTACAACAGTCACATCGCCAGCCACGCCCGTCTATTCATGCCCAGCAGGAGCGACCTTAACCGGCACAAGCTGCGTCAGCACGACATCCACGAACGCAACCCCCAACTACACCTGCCCCGCTGGCTCTACGCTATCAGGTTCAAACTGCATCAGCCAGAACAACGTCAGCACCCCCGCAGCAATCGCAAGCTACACCTGCCCAGCAGGACAAACCCTTTCAGGATCGAGCTGCATCCTGACCACCACCACCTCCGCCTCCATCGCAAGCTACACCTGCCCAGCTGGAGCCACACTGCAAGGCGATAAGTGCATCACGCTGACGCAGGTCCCGGCCACGATCACATATTCCTGCCTTGACGGCAGCGCCCCCACAAATGGGCGCTGCACGTACAAGTCAGCGGCGATCACATGGGCATCTACCTGCAAGGCGCTTGAAGACAGTGCAAACCTTGTCTTGGGGACTCCATGATGGTCAAAGCCCTACTTGGTTTCATCCTCTGCATCATGGCTGGAGCAAGTTTTGCTCAAAACTTCGCTCCCGGGCAGTGCCAATACATGCCGGGTAGCAAAACCTGCATAGATGCGACCCCTTGTAAAACAGCAAGCTCTGGTGAGCTTGTATGTCTGCAAGGCGCCAATGCGCCAGCAAATGCATTCAGAGTACCCACAAGCTGTTGGCAATATTCACATAATTTCGCGTGTCAAGCCCAATGGACAAATACTTGTTCAACTTTCGAATCTAATCCGGCATGCTCCATTGTTTCTTCAAAATGTGCCGACACAACCCCTGAAAACGGCCAATGCAACACATACCAAAATACGTATTCTTGCAAAACGAAAGAAGAGGTTACAGAAAATAGACTCACTTGCACTTCAGGAGTATTCGACAGCTCTACCATTCAAGCACCACAAAACAAGAACGACACATTCATCAAGGCTGCGTTAGCTCAAGAAATACTGAGACAGTCCGCAACATATACCAAAGAGGGGCAAAATGTATTTTCTGGCGTAACTGAATCATGCTCGAAGGGATATTTCGGTATCAAGAATTGTTGCAAACCCGCACCAGGAGCGCAGTCCAACTCGGCCATGATTTCTCTTGCTATGAGCGCTGGCTATTCTGCCGCAAAATATATTGGCGGAGCTGCTGTTGATCTAGCTAGCCCGTATGTTTTCGATGCGATGTTCGCAGGAGGAGAATATCTTGCCGGTCTAGCTTGGAATTTCGCCTCGAGCAGCACAACGACTGTATATGATTTTGCATCAAATAGTCCTGTAGGCAGTGGACTCTCCGGATCGGGTCCAACACTAAGCGCCTACGGGTTTACATTTCAGTCGGGAGTCGCGGCGCAAGGAACAGGGCTCCTCGGCGCAAACACAACTCTAGCTACGTTCGGTTCGGGATCATCAACTTACTCAATTACCTTCAACCCCTACGTTTTCGCAGGCCTCGTTGCGCTGCAGGTGATTCAGAATCTTGCCTCCTGTTCAGATGCAGAACGACTACTAGCGATGCACAAAGGCGCAAACCTGAGCGTTTTTATTAAGGAAGAATGCAGTCAAAGGATTCTTGGTTCATGTGTCAAATGGGATCGGACATATTGCTCGTTTAATTCAGTTTTAGCCAAGATTATTAATACACAAGGCAAGCCTCAATTAGGGCTCCCAATTTCTGACTGCAAAGGCCTAACAACGGACCAGATTAGTAAAATTGATTTTAGCAAAATTGATTTCAGCGAGTTCTCGGGCTCGATGGTCCAGCAAGCCAACAAAAACACCCCTACCAACGTCAAGGACAACTACACACCCGTGATGCAAAACACTCAAAGTGGCTCTAGCCAGGGGGTTAACCCCGTCCTTCCTTCCTACCCCAGATAATCCAAAGGAGCATCCATGAATCAACTAAAAACCCACCTTACTAAAATCCTCGCTTTGTTGTCTGCCATACTATTTACGATTATTTGCTTCGGCGCATTGAAATTTAATGCCTTGCAAGAAGAGGTGTCTACCCTCCAGAACAACCTGAAAGAAAAAACCGCTCAGATAGCCATCATGCAAAACGACCTGGGCAAGGAAGTCGAAGCGAGAAACTCATGCGAGACGAACACCACGGATTTAAAGCAAGAGCTGGCCTCAGTTTCGCAGAAGCTTGAATCTTTTGCCCTCCAGGCAGCAGCCTGCGAACAACTGCGCCGCAAACTGAGGAAATAAACCATGATAATCAAGCAAATTTTTGCAGTCGCTGCCACGGCATTCACTGCATTGACCATTGCCTCAGCATCCGAGCGAATCGATACACGCGACTACACCGTCTACGTGGTAAGCCCCCTCGATCAGTGGTCAGGAAATACCTCGGAGCTGCGTGCATCCGCAAAAGCGCATGTCAGCAAAGAAACCTCGTACCGTCTTTTACTCAACAGCGACCACCACCTCCTGGGGCACCCCACCGTATTTCAGGGGCCCTCCAAGCACCCCATCATCCAGAGCACAAACGCCAAGCTCGCCGAGCTTGGATTCACCATCCCACGAGAGAGTGGCAACTACTTCCAGGTCGAGCCCTCGCTCATCGTTCATAAAGCGGATGCTGCAACGCTTTTGGCGACCCAGAAAGAGCTTCGTAGACGAAGCATTCTGGCCCAAGGCAACCCCGAGACCCTGGCAAGCAGAACCACGACAAAGAAGGTCGTAGGCTCTGTCGCCGCACTCGGGATTACCCTCCTTGCTGCCGATAAGTTTGGGCCCTCGCTCGGCGCAAACATGACTTTAGGCACCGGGGCCGCCGACGATCTCTATCGCGTCATCGCACGCTACAAGACCGGAATCGCGCCCGTGTCGATGGACATAGAACTTCCGGATGTGGTCGAGCAAATTGAGCTGCGGCGCGTGACCTCAAGAGAGCAAGAGCGCACTGGCCAGATCATCACCGTCTACAAAGTCCCAAAGAGCGCTGAAGTAGAGGCCGCCGCCATGCAGGATGCTCTCATTGCTCTTAGCGGAGCGAGGAAATCACCCGACCAGATCCAGGCCTCCAGGGCAAAAGACATGAATGAGCGCCTGCAAATATGGCGTGAGTGCGTCGATACAGGAGCCTGCAAAAATGAGCAATAAGGATCGCAAGCGCAGCTTGCTTACCGCGCTGCTGGGCAAGCTCAGCTACCTGAACGTGGCCGCAGCGGCCATCCTGGTATTTGCCATCGTCAATCTCTTGGCCAGGTGATCATGGACACTCTCTTCCTGTACGTCATTGCGTTCTTGATTGTCCTCGCACTGATTTTTTTCATTGCCGAAGCAACCACACTGCCATACAAGAAACACGAGCGCTTGTTCACTGCCGCAGAGCGAAATTTCTATTTCGCTCTCAAGTCCGCCGTTGGATACCGCTACACCATATTCGGCAAGGTGCGCGTGGCCGACCTGGTGAACGTCACGCAGAAAACGAATGACAAAAGAGGGTTTCGTGCACTTGCCAAGATTGCACAAAAGCACGTTGACTTCGTGCTTTGCGACCCCAATACACTGGAGATTGTTTGCGCCGTCGAACTCAACGACGCCAGCCACGAGCGCAAAGACAGGATCGAGCGCGATCGTTTCATCACCCAGGTCTTCGACCACATAGGCCTGCCGATCGCCTGGTTCAAGGCCCGAGCCGCCTACGACATAGCAGCGATTCAGCAGCAAATCGAGCACGCCGTCTCCGCCAGCAAAAAACCAGCACCAACCCGGCAGATCAAAGGAGCAAGGGATGCAACCGTCGTCTGAAGACCCCATCGTTCAAGAGATCCCCTGGGTGATCATGGGCATGACGATCCCCGTGCAGATCAGCGCGTCCGGGAAAATTTTCGTCGATGGATCGCCCGTTCTTCAACTCACAGAGACAGACGTATCCCGAGACACCACTACAGCAACCTATGAGCCGCCACTTTTCTGAGGTCAAGCTTAGCGCAAAATATTCTATAAACTTATCATCACATCAGATCTGCTGTGATGATCTGCATGAAGAGAAAATTCTTTTAACTGAAAACCAAGGCCATAGCACCATGAATTTATCAAAAAATTCCATATTCAAAAATCTTTTTTTCAATATTCTTATTCTATCTGCGTCTTCGGTAATCGCCCAAGACGATCACGATCATGATCGAGGACGAATCGAAATGCTAGAGTCATACTCATACAAATTACGAATTCTTGATATAAACACACTGAGACCGTTGGTAAGCGATGAGAGAGCCAGTCAACTATTTTGGGTGACAACCATACTTTTAGTTCGCAAGTGCCACGATATACCGTCGGTCAACGCCGTCAGAAGTGCTTTGGCAAATACGGAAGAATATACTCATAAAGGCATTCAGAAGGAATTATCTAATATACCTTGTGATTGAAAGAACTTACCGCCCAATCTCAGACCCCGCTGATCGTTCAACAGCCTTTTCGGTCTTGTGCCCGTCCATCTGGCGATCCTTGGGTGCCTGCTGATCACCTTTGGCCAACTCCAGAACAGCCCGCCCGATTTCTGACGAACGCCCCGCCTCATGGCCCTGGATGCGGCCCACATCGGCGGCCGTGGTCTTTTCCACGTCCTTGCCAGCATTCTTGAGCATCATCTCGTAGTTTGTCGTGATCACCTCCGTGTTGTCCTTGGCACGTGTCGCAGCCACGTAGGACGCTTCGCGATTGAACACCTTGGCCCCTGTGTCCGATACGGCGATGATTTCCCGGTGGTTGGTTTGGCCTTGCTCCTTGAAGCTCGTGTGAGCGTATGCGTGATCCACAAAACGCGCCTGCTGTGCGCTCAGCTGCGTCGTTCGACCGTCACTCCATTTGACCTGCAGGCCTGCGTCTGTAACCGCAGTCACAATCCCCCGCATGCCGTTGTAGATCTTCTGAGGCCCCGCAATTTTTGCCCTCGACTCCACTTGATCATTAAGCGAGAAGGATCGCTCTTCAGCGATCCAGGTCTGAAAATTGGACTGCTTGTCAGGGTTCATTTCGACAAGCCTTCCTGTGGACTCCACTCGGCCAATGATGCGGTTTTTCTCTATGTCCAGCCGGACTACGGCAAGAACATCATTGGACTTCACGCCAAGCTCTTGATAGTTCTGCCCGAAGGTGACGTGAGTCACCTTCTCCTTGGCCAAGATGCGCACATTCCTGTTCTGCGCGGGTGTTAATTGGGTGTCATCAAAGTGCTGGCGATTCATTTGAACCGAGCCAACAACCCCCTCACGAACCAGCGCACTGTGTATCGCCTCATTGGCCCGCCTGCGATCATCGTTGGTGATGGCCACAACGCCAATGGATGGTCGCTCCACGCCCGTCGCTTGAAGTTCGCGCCAGTTCTCGACATACCGCTGGGCTATGGTTTTGTGGAATTCTTCGGGCGCGACCTCCATGCGATCGAGCTTCGCAATGGCTTCGGCGTAACCACGATTCTGGATCGAACGAACCGCCGCCTGCGTTTGCGGAGTGGCTCTATCGAATCGCCTGGTCTCTTTGAGTGTCGACACGTTCAACCCAGCAGCCTGCATCTGCTCGAAGGCGTTGCCCGCCGAAACACTCCCGTGCTGCCAGATATCACCCTGGAAAACGCCTCTGCCCCCAACGCTTTCGACAAAGTTCGCAAAGCGCACCATGTCCCCTGCACCCGTCATGCTCGATTCGTCCATGACATACAAAGTCGGCGTCCCCCGCTCGTTGCCAAAGCGCTCCAGGTTGCTCAGCTTTGCCTGAGCCTCGCCCAGCCGTTTCCCGATCTCTGCTCTGCGCGTCTCTTCGTTTTCACGATACAGGGCCGTTCTTGCAGCGTGCGCCTCCACTACGTCGACCTTCTCGTAGGTCACAAGCGCCGAGCCAAGGGATGACTTGATGTCGTTGATTTTCTCGGCCGCAATCGCCTGCAGACGTTCGCTCAATGCCTTGGGCTCCGACTCCCGAGGCTGTCGACTAGCGGCCGCAGAATCCAACAGAGAAGATCCGAACCGGCTCAGCAGCGATTCGCCGGTTCGGTAGACCTCCCCCCGCTGATGATCGAACACATACCGGCGCTCACCGAAATCAAGGTCAAAACTCTTGGCATGAAGAACGCGCACCTCGGTCCGGGGGGCGTCGGTATCACGCAGCGGACTGTTCGCCTTCAGCTGGGTCCACAAGCCATCAATTTCCAGCTTCAGATCCTGCATGGCCCGCTCTTTCTGAGCGAAGTAGCTGGCAATGGTGTTGCTCTGGATGCCGGTAGCATCACCCAACTCCCGAGCGGCTCGCGCCATCGTGGCCACGCCCTGGACGTTCCAGCCCTTGGCCTCTGCGGCCTCACGCACAAATTCCAAGCCTGCAGTTTTACCGGTCCCAGCATCCCCCTGAATGCCCTGCCATCGGTCGGCGTGCATCAGCACCGCCTTCGCTGCAGCCTCTTGTTCACTTGACAGCTTGAATTCGATGCCCAACTCTTGCGACTTGCGAGCCTCATACTTCGAGAGCAAGTCCTGAAACTCTTTTTCAGACCCAACGACTGTATGGCCGTAGTCCTTGCCCGCCTGAATGATTTCAAGCAACCTGCGCTCTTGCTCCAGCGCTTTCTCCGTCGTGAACCATTTGAGCGGAGAGTCCATTCCCTCCCTCTCAATCAGCTGGTGTCCTTTGACGTGATCATTGATGGCGGCCTGAACATTGGACACAGGCAGTAAAGCCATGCCCATGGTGGCCCCCTCCAGCTGCGCCACGGTAAATGCCTGCTCTCGCGTGCCCAAATGTTCAATGGCCTCAGAAACGGCAATCCGGGCTTGCCTCTGATCCTCAGCCGCCATGGCCGTGAAATCGAGTTTGGTGGCCCTCTGGCGGCTCTCTTGAGTCAGACTCTGGGCATCTAGGCCTAGCTCTTTGGCGCGGGCATTCCAGGCCTCGTGCAGCACCTCATACGGAACGTCTTCTTTACGTGCGCGCGTGGCCAGGGCCGCAGTCTGCCGCATCGCCCAAGATGCCTGCTCAGGGTCATACCCTCTCGCCTTGATGTGCTCATCAATCGCCGCAGACCTCCCAGAAAACCCAGTCAGCTGTTCTTTGGAGATTCCTGCAATCTCGAATCCATCGGCAGTCTGCCTGGTCTCATAGCCCAAGCGCACCACGCGCGCGTGCAGCTCGCCCTTGTAGACATCATCGGCCATACGCCGTAGCTGCATCATTTCATCGTTTGTCAGGCTTCTCCACTTCTTGTTCTCCACGTCATAAGTCATCGCTACAACCACGTTGTGATTGTGCAGCTGCGGCTCGTTGTCTCGATTGGTCTCGTGTTTGATGGTGGCCCAGATCAGGTTACCAGATTGATGCGCCACAGCTTTGCCGTCAGACCCCTTGATGCGAAGCAAAGCCCCGTTTTTTTCTAACCAACTCAAGGCGGCGTGAGTGGCATCTTTGTGCGCCTCAACAAGCCTTTCATCATTGCCGACCAGCGCCGCGACTGATACAGACTTTGGCGCACTCACAACCAGGTCCATCCCTTTGCGGCGGTCTGCGTTACCCCCAGCGGCAAGGTCCTGCATTTTCCCGGTCGCAGGATTGGTCACCTTCCCGTTCAGGAGGTCCTTGAATTCCTCACTGGTGACCGTCTTGCCCTCCATACCAAGCAACCTGGCTCCAGCGCCCTGCCATGTCGCCTCTGCAGATCGATCCAAATAGTAGTTGTCAGCCTTCTGGATGTTTCCATCCTTACTGAAAGCCTTTTCGTGGTAACTCGCAGCATCGTCTGCAGAAGAGATTTCGTGCCATCCAATCATTTGCCAACCTCCTGAAAATATGGTGCGACAGCCACTTTCTTCTCTTGGCCACGAAGTTGGACCCTGACCCTTACCTGCTGCACCGAGAAATCGCCAGACGCCCCATAGTCGTCAGGGCTCAACCCGACTGTCCTAAGAACGGCCCCCGATGAGTCCTGCAAGTACAGCCGCAGATGTGGAAAGCGCGCCTCGCCGGCGTTCACCAGGTTGAACATGACCTCGGCCCACCCGTTTTCTGTTACGACCGCACTGAGCCCCTTGACCTCAATCACAGACAGATCCCTCGTCGGGTCCTTGAGCCGATAGCCAACAATCCGCGAAAGATCGCCCGGCCCCAATCTGGACTCGGGCCGTTCCGATGCGAGTGCGCGCTTCATGCCATTTGACATCGACATATAGATTTCATGGCTGAAAAAGAAGCCAAAAAACCCCAACATCAGCGCGATCACCAGCAGGAACCTGATCGCAAAAACTTTCATCGCACGACCCCCCCGCGATCCTGTTCTTGCCTTTGTTGGGCAACATCAAGGGGCTGGTCCTGGTTGACCTGGCCCAACAGCAAGCTCGATATTTCGTTTTGCTGGACCCTGACAGAGGCAAATGCGGCCAGCGTTCGGGCCTTGTCATCTCCTTGCAACCGCTCAGAGGCAGCCTCTTCGCGTTCAGCAGAGTTTTGTGCCGTAGGCTTCGGCAAATCAACAAAGGCCGGATCTTCCGATTGCGGTACCGGCGCCGAAGGCGGCGATGCCGCCCCCCCTTTCCCAGCATCGAAGTCCTCTTTGAACTTGACCAGCGGATCAACCGAACCCGCTTCAAATCGGCGTGCAAGATTGAATCGCGGATCTCTGGGCGGCGAGTCCTGAACTGGCGCAAACCTACTCACATAAGCAGACGCCCCCCTACGACTGGGCAACCAAGAACGGTAATCCACACGGGCGGCCGGATAACCCCCTGCGAGCCTCAGAAAGCCGGTGCAGCTCTCCAGGGCGCCGATTTCGGATGGCATGACAAGCCATTTCTCCTGATCGGCGATATTCACCCCTGCGCCGTCTCTGGCCTCTGTAACCGCCAACGCCTGATTTTGGGAAACGGTCTCCATTTCGACCTTTCCGAGTCGTTTGGCCGCTCGCTCCTGCATGCCAGAATCGTTCAAACGCAGCGTCAGAACCGTGTTGAAACAGTTCATGATCGTCTCGGATCGTTCTTGCCCGACGGATGCAACAACCTGTGATTCGCTCTGTAGACCGGAGACGACGCAAACACCGAATTTGCGCAAAGTCGCCAGCGCCTCATCGAGCTTGATATCTCCCAAAGTGAGCACCTCATCCAAGAAGAACCAGTATTTGTCTTCGTGCACGACCTCCTGCTTGGCGGCAATCATTGCGAATGAGGCTGTCAGCAAAAGCCTGTACAACGGTGTGAACATGGCCTTGGTGTCATCGGTGCCCAAAATGAAGAATCTGGCGTCGTCATCGGCCTCCAGAAAATCCCTCACGGACCAGTTGCCCGGCTGAACAGCCTGGATGCCAGCCAAGTAAATGGAAATCGATGAAATCACGCCTTGCCGTTGACCCTTGGAGTCACCCCCAACAGCCGAACTGGCAACAGACTTCTCGATCAGGCGATCCATTTCGTCATCAGGCATTTCGAAAATCGCTTTGGCCAGATCGCAGGTGTTGATTGCGCCGTAACCGGCCAATCGCGCAAGCATCACACTGAAAAGTGCGCGAGCAGCGTCCTCAAAAAATGCGTGTGAGCCATGTACGACACCCGCTTTCGGAGGCAGAAACGCCTGCGCCATCGCATCGGCGTCGTAGACGTATTTCAGCTCAGAGAAGATCGACCAGGGGACAGACCCCTCGCAGGCCGGATTGAAAAAGAAGTCTTTTCCGGGGCGGTAGTAGGCCCGGTAAAACTCGCCGCTTTGGTCATAAATGAAACACTTGCGACCCTTCGCAAAAACCTGCTGCATCAGGTCATGGATCACCAGTGACTTGCCGGTCCCTTGCGCACCAAGCGCCAAAATGCCCTGCATAGGCGCTTTCTTTGGCAAGGCGACTTCAGCAAAACGGTAATCCGACCCCTCGCGCGAGCGCACCAAGGAATTGAGCCGCTTAACCGTAATCAGCTCATCAGCACCGCGAACGCGCTTGTCTTCCATGTTGGACCGACCGAGCCTGATCAAAAACAGCCAAACGACCAGGTATCCGATGATCGGCAGAACGAGGCTCAGAAGCGCATAAAACTTGAAAGTGCGGTACGCACCCCATTCAGCCGAAAGCGCTTTTCGGACTTCTGCGGGCCGCAGCTGGGCCGCCGACTTACCGTTGTCCAGAAGCGCCTCAACTACCCGGTATTCACCCGACGCATCACGCATTTCCCACCTTGAGGCCACACCTTCATCTGAAAATTTCGCTACCAGGGCAATGCGAACAACGTCCACATCGTGCTCAGTGGCTCCGGCTCGCCAACTCACATACGGAAGAACAAATCCAGGCAAAGCACCAAACATCAAACCCATGCTCACCGCACGCAGGCTAAGCATGAGGCGCGTTGCAAAAACGGCTCGACCGATGCCTGCATCGGTAGCGGTTTGTTTTGTCATGCCGCGCCCCCAGCATGCTCGATGGGGTCTAAGTCGACTTCCTCGATCTGGACCGCCGACAAGGTTGCAGGCGGCAACAGCTCTGCCAAGGAGTGGGCCTTTTTGCCGTTACTGTCCCTCCACAATCCATCGGCCTGCTTGAGAAAGTCGGCGTAATAAATGCCGCCCTCCCCTTCGGTTCGGATGAGCAATTCTGCGAAGGTAACGACCTTTGAACCTGACCGGCAAAATTCCGTCAAGACGAACTGACCAGCACCATTGTCAAGGCGATAAACAACAGCCCTTCCCAAGTAGATGCCCGGTGCAAGATCGCCTGCTTGATTAGCGCTCGAAGCGCTTTTATGCGTAAACATGCTTATAGCCCTCCCGTTGGCTCTTTCCCGAACTGGGCCATCAACTTACCCACCGCTTCTGCCAAGCCAAACGACTCATCGAGGTTTTTCTTGATGTCCTGAATAGCAGCAGCGTTGTGGCGCTGGACATTGAGAAGCGCCAATGCACCAACCGCAGATGCAGCAAGATTTCGCGTCGCTTCATACTCGCGACGCAGAGCCTGAATTTCACCCAGCATCACCTGGTGTTTTCGGTCAAAGCCAGACATGCACTCATGCATGTAACTGCGCAATAGCTCGGACTTGTTCGTTTTCTTGCTCGCTGCAACCTGAGCCAAAAGCTCAATTTCGGGCTCAGACAATCTAACTGTGACACTTTTGGTTTTCACTCTATATCCTCGCGTATGACATCGAGATGACATTGTAAGTCGTCCTAGAAACCGCATCAATACACTATGTAATGCATATGTAAGACAGATCATAGGACACACGTAAGACACGTAACGTATTGATCTATATGAACATTACTTAGTTTTTGAGGTATCACGTAAGCGTGCGTAATGTGTGTTCTCTGTGACTGCACCTATGCCTACCAGCACTTTTTTTCGCCCTAGAATTTATGCGCCGCCTTGTTTTTTGGGCGGGACTTTAGCAAGGAGTGAGCGACATGAGTGACACCGCCAAAGATGAGAAGGCAGTAACAACGGCGCAGCAAACGGCCGACTTGAAGCGAGGTCGTGTGAGGGCCGGCAAGGTGCAGTCTCTTCAGGAGAAGCTGGAGAAGCTCGAACGCGAAGCGGAGACGGTTCGACAGAGGCTCCAGGAGCAGAGACGCAAGGAGCGAGAGGGCAATGCTCGGCAAATCGCTGTATTTGTCCAGAAGGAGGACTTGGCTGATTTCTCCGTAGACGCATGGCGCCTTGCACTCCCAAAGATCCGCGATGCCCTTGAATCAGTGCAGACTGCAGAAGCGTGATGTCCCGGTGTTGTCCACAAGTCCACAGACCCAAGCCCGAAGCGGAACCTTCATGAGTTCCGGCGTAGGGTTGCCGGCTCACTTGTCCACCGTAGCGTGGGCAAGTGGCGGCAAGTGGGATGTGGACGCTGTGGGCAACACAGGCGCG
>CAYSIY010000001.1:0-45029 GCA_964431215.1 uncultured Limnohabitans sp. | reverse complement strand
ACCGTTCAGGAAGCGGCCATCGGCGATGTTCCGGCTCCAGCCGGGACGAGCCGAGAATCCAATGGGATCACAAATCAGCTTAGAGATCATGCTGTGTTGTCCACAAGTCCACAGACCCAAGCCCGGAGCGGAACCTTCATGAGTTCCGGCGTAGGGTTGCCGACTCACTTGTCCACCGCAGCGTGGGCAAGTGGCGGCAAGTGGGATGTGGACGCTGTGGGCAACACAGGCGCGAATTTACGGCTTGCCGAAAATCGCGCCTCGGGCTTGCAAGCCCTTCAAAGGGAAAACCGGCCCTAGGCCGGTCCGAATGGAATGCCGCGCACCGTTCAGGAAGCGGCCATCGGCGATGTTCCGGCTCCAGCCGGGACGAGCCGAGGATGTGGCCGCAGGCCACATGACCGCACAGCGGGCAAACCGCACGGGCGGCGGCAACGACCAAAGGGAGACCCGCCGTCCGTGCGGCGACGGCCAGCAAAACGCTGCACCCAAGTCCTGCAGGTCCGCCAAACAGAAAACCGGCCCTAGGCCGGTCGGACAGGAAGACCGAACACCCTAGAAAAAACGGCCACTGGCGATGTTCCATCCCAGGGCGGGACGATCTGGGTGAACAGGCCAGTCAATCGATCAATGCGAAAATTTTCGAAGCTTGAGCGTGTTCTGATGCGTAGTCGCGCAAAGCGTGGAAGCGCTCACAGATTAAATCCTGATCGCTACCGAGAGCTTCGAAAGACATTTCGGAGAGGACGAACAAGCAAACGACAATTCCTGCGGCGTCAGGCGCAAGTGTTGTTTCAAAGCCGTTTGGCGAAGTCAGTTTGACTTGCTCGGAGCCGCGAAGCGCCATAAAAGCGGGCGTGCCGTTGAGCGTAAAGAAATCCCAATAGCCTCCCGTATATTCAGGGTTGAGGCCTTTCATGGTGTCATAAACGGCGGATTCGCCCTGCATGAAAAGCCTGGGACCGAAGAACTCCGGCAGAAATTGCAGGCGCTCGTCATCAGGGACAACGGCGCAAGAGACGACAACTGAAGACATGAAAACTCCTAACGAAACCAGTAACCGACTGGCGCGGGCACTGAAAGCCTGGGCAGGCCTTCAAATCTTGCTATTCACGGAAATTCGGATCACTGCGGCGCATCGCATCATGGCGTTTGGCAAAGTCGAACAGCTCCCGGGCAGACTTAAAGATGTGGACCTTACGTGTCTCGAACTTTCGTGCAACGCCCTCTAGCGGGTAAAACGAGAATTGGATGCCGAAGATTTCAAAATGCACGACCGCTTTTTTCCCGCCATAGATTGAGGGTGCGATAGTAGGCATCAGCAGGGTTCCGCAGAAATCTGTAAAGGTCTTCTCGACTTGGTATTTGCGCATGATTGACCTCCGGGTCGGTGTGTAAATTACACTCCGCAACCCCGCACGCGGGGCTGCAAGCTGTAATCAAGCGCGATCGTAGTCCGCCACCCAATCAGCCAGGCCGGGATCTTGCGGGGGTGCATCATCCTGGGCGGGCGCAGACTCGTCAGCCCCACCTCCCTTACTTTCGCCACGCTTGGGACCAAACGGCTCGACGCCGAAAGTCACGACTTCGACGGTCGGGATGCGCACACCGTCCTTGTTAGTGTAGTGGCCATATTTCAGCTGGCCCTCCAGGTAGACTGTCCGGCCCTTGGACAAGTTCTTGCCCACCCATTCAGCAGAGTCCCCCAGCACCGTCACGCGATGCCACTGAGTTACATCGATCCATTCCCCGGCCTTATCACGGACACGGCTGGACGTGGCCACGGACAGATTGCAAACAGGCTTGCCGCCTTGCGTGTAACGCAACTCCGGGTCTTTGCCCAGGTTACCGATAATCAGAACTTTATTAACAGACTGTGCCATGCCATTATCTCCATTGATCCAGTAACCGACTGGCGCGGATGCCATCATTTAACGGCATGATTCTATTATATACGGTTTCCGCACTATTGCAACACCCGCAAACATTATTTTATTAGGACAAACCCTAATGCGGGGACATGGGGGTATGGGGGCCGTGGCCCCCATGGTGACAATGACCGCTCACACCCCAACCAGGCCTACCGCGAGCCCTCCCTCAAAAACCCCAGCAAACTCATTCGCGCCCTGAAAAGCAAACCAGCGCGGCCTTTTGCCGCGCCCAGGGCGGCCCTGCCGCCCTACCCTGCCTGCAGCCCACGGGCCTTCGGCCCGCACGAGGAGCGAAGGCTCAAGTTGCAAGGCATCGCACTGGCGCGCGCAGCAGTCAAGGGGTAGGTGCGGCCCGCAGCGAAGCGAGGACACGGCCCCTTGACTGCGAGCACGACTGAGCGATCCTGAAAGGCTGAGCCACAGCTCCCGGCGACAGCCCCAACGACACCAGCACACCACAGCTGCGCCGCACGCGAGTAGCCCAATCACCCACCTCCAACACGATGCGCAGCGAGACTGAAGCTGAGTTGCCCCTGTGCGGTGAGCACGGGGCAATTCAGCCCACCCAGGGGCGCCAAGCGCAGCGCGGCTGGGGATGGCGAGGCCTTCCCCACGGA
This sequence comes from uncultured Limnohabitans sp., assembly GCA_964431215.1. Taxonomy (GTDB): domain Bacteria; phylum Pseudomonadota; class Gammaproteobacteria; order Burkholderiales; family Burkholderiaceae_C; genus Limnohabitans_A. The sequence goes on along the minus strand of CAYSIY010000001.1, from coordinate 42,481 downwards.
GCAACCCTTTGCGTAGCAACATGCATTGCAATCCTTGCCATTGGCAAGGAAAAAAGCGGCCCAAGGCCGCGCAGGGCGCAAGCGCGCCCCTCCTGGCGTCACAGAAGACCCTGTTCGGCCATGGAAATCGAGCGCCCTCCGCCGATGATGATGTGATCCAGGACGCGCGTATCAACCAGCGCCAGTGCCGATTTCAGGTTCTGCGTGAGCGCTTCGTCTGCGCGTGACGGCTGAAGAGACGCCGAGGGATGGTTATGCGTCAGGATGCATGCAGCTGCATTCAGCTGCAAAGCGCGCTTGACGATCTCGCGCGGGTAGACGCTGGTTTGCGATAGGGTGCCGCGAAAGAATTCTTCGTAGGCCAGCAGGCGATTTTGGGTGTCCAGGAAGACCACTGCAAACACCTCGTAGGGCAGTTGACCGAGTTTGAGGCTCAAAAAGGCTTTGACAGCCTGAGGGGAGTGGAACACATCGTTAGTGTTGCGCATGCGCTTGTCCGCAATGTCCAGTGCCTGGGAGATCACGAAATCTTCGCTCGCCGGAATGTACTGGCCGAGAGCGTCTTGGACGAAAAGCGGAGTGACTGAGTGTTGCATGGAATGCTCCAGGTAAGACGGCGGGATTGCCTGCTTCCCATGGACCGGCCCACAGCGCAGAAGTCAAGGGTGCGGAGCACGGCCCCAGGCCGCAAGCACCTTCAGGTGCGCAGCCCTTGACTTCGAGAATGGGCCGGTACGCTGGGAAGTACAGCAAGCCCACCCCCACTAACCCATCAAGCACGATGCCGAAGGCGAGCCGAAACAGCGAAAGCCCTAGGCCAAGCGTGCAAGCGCCAGCGCGCAGCGAGCCCTAGGCGAGCGAAGGCGACAGGCCGACCGAAGGGAGGGAAGATGCGCAAGGCGGCAAAGCCGTCCCCTTTAGGGGATGAGCGCGTATGCGCGAACCTGAAGCAGCCCGGCCCGCAGGGGTCGCCCTGTACCCGCACAACCAAAGCCACCAGACAGGGACAAACAAACCAACAAATCAAAAAAAACCGACACAGGAAAACTCGGCGCAAGAGACACGAATATCAAGCGTCAACCGAGAAAGAAAACACCCGCGCAGCACCAAGCGCAAAAAAAAGCAGAAACACAAAAGCAAAACGCCAACCACCCTTTCGAGTAATCGGCGTTGCCAGCGACGGGAAACCGCCACCTAGGATTGAGTCCCCTAGGCGAATTTTCTCACAAATTGACAGAAACCGGCATACAAACAAAATCCCACCCAAGAAAAAAAAAGCGGAAACCAATGTTGAGAAGGCCGCACGAACAAAGCCGAACGGACCCAGTAGAGCGAAAAATAAAGAGAAAGAAGGACAGCCCCGCTAGCCGCGATGCTGCACAGCAAGCAGCGCGGCGCCATCACACGGCGCCCTAGGCGCCGCAAGCCAAAGCCGACCGCAACACCGGGCGGCCCACGGCGATGTTCAAGCGCAAGCGAAGGACGAGCCGAAACGCCAACCACGGGCCTTCCGAAGGCAAAGGGTCAAAGCATCCAAACAGCCACTCGAAGCGCGCCGCGACAAACAGCGCGGCGGCCCGGTCTATGCAAAGCAAAGGCCGGGCACCATCATCTGCGAAGCACGCGACAACGCGACCGCCAGCCCCAGGGGAAACCCCGGGGCTGAAGCTCATGAGGCTGGGTGCCTGCGCGTTCCGGCCAGGTAGGCGCGAGCCAAAGCCTCCTTCAAGCACCAGACCGCTACCTCATGGAAGTCCAGACAATCGCGTGAGCGCGTCTCAAGCGTCTCGATGCGAAGCGTCAAGCGAGCCAGCTCAGAAAGCAACGCCAGCTCCTGCGCGTCAAGATGGGTTTCAGGGCCGGGGACCATGCGCTCAAAAAGCCAAAAGTCCACCGGGTCGAATGGGGCAAAGCCCTCATCGTCAACGTGGCCGCCAGTCATCCCAGCCTCGCAACGTATCGGGCATACGATGAGCCCTGGGTGTCCACGAACAAGACAGGGCGGCCTGGGGACACCACCATGACGCATGCCCGAGCGTCAGCGATGGGCAGCGCAAAGAACATGCCTTCAAGCCAGTCGGCGTCACGGCAAAGATTGCGAGCGAAAGCATCGAACCCCATAGGGTCAAGGTCTACGCGGGCAAAAACATACACCCACTCCGGCAAACCGCCGCCCAGCTCGCTGAGATTTGCCGCCTTGCGGGCGAAGCTCAAAGGCATGGACAGTTTCTTGAGCGGGTACGACACGCCCCCGCTCACCACAGTAACGGACTCCAGGGCCAAGTCCAAAGTGATTTTGTCCTCAGAAACGGTAACGTCGTAAGTCATAGCGCCCCCAGCTCAATAGCAACACCCGCCACAGCGTCGGCCATCACGATGCGGCCATCGCAAATCATGTGCAGCGTCTCGTCGTCGAGGTTTTCAAGAATGCGAGTGCAACGCGAAGCGAGCACGCGCCGGGCCTGGCCCGGCCAGTCATCGAAAGTGATCAGTGGCAATAGGCGCTCACCATCAGGGCGGCCATAGCCGCGCAGGAAGTCCTGCATATGGGCGATTTTTTCGGCCACGTCATCGGCGGCCGCAAGGCCGGCATTTATGTTCATGGCCGCGTTCATGCTGCTGCCTCCATGTCCGTCGCGTTGGCTGCTGCGCGCTCACGGTCTACGTATTGAGCAAGGCGCGATGTGTAGCCCTGCATGCGGCGCGAAGCGACTGCATGAAACTGGGGGTCAAGCTCAATGCCCAAATACAGGCGGCCAATTGAGCGTGCGGCCACCAGCGTGGACCCCGAGCCGGCGAAGGGGTCAAGCACCAGGCCGCCGCGCGGACAAAAAGCCTCAATGAGCGGCGTTAGCACGCTCAAGGGCTTTTGTGTCGGGTGCAACTTGTTGCCCGAATAAGTCCAGTCGATCACATCGCCGATGGGATGGGCTGGCGCCTGGGGGTTGCCCTTGGCCAGCAAATAGGCGTTTTCGTGGCTGTAGCGCATCAGGCGAGTGGTGGAGGCATATCGCTTGGGGAAAGTGATGTGCCCGACCACGCGAAAGCCAGCGGCTTTCCATGCGGCATAGAAAAGGTCCGTTTTGCTCCAGCCGTAAAAACTCACGGCCAGGCTGTCAGGCTTGAGGACGCGGAAGGCCTCGCGGAACGCGGGAGCCAGCCAATCGGCCTCAATGTCGTTTTTGATGCTGCGGCCCTCCCGGTCCTTGTAGCCGACCAGGTAGGGCGGGTCTGTGAGGATGAAGTCGGCGCAGGCCGGGGGCAAGGTGGGCATGACCTGGCAACAGTCGCCCTGAATGATTCGGTTAAAGTGCATGAAAGCTCTCCGATTGCGTCAGCGGCGGCGCCCTTTGAGAGGCTGAACCGCCATGCGCCCCACGCCAACACCATGAAAAGAGCGCACGCCCGAAGCAGCCCCCGGAAATGGTCAATGGGGCCAGAGCGCCACGTATAAAAAGCGAGTGGGTCACGAAGGGACGACACGAGCGGCTTTATGCCGTGGCGCTCTGGCAGGCGCACCTGACACGCACCGGCACTGGGACCGGCTGTGAAAAGATGGCTCTGCCATCGCAGCCGGGCGACAGAGACGGGCGTGACGCGCTTTAGCGCAGGTGACGGGCATGAATGCCCGACGCGCCGACCATTGGCCAGAGCCGGGGGAAGATTCGGGCGTGCGCTCTTTCCCCGCGAACCCCGGATTCAACCCCGCCCGCGCCAGCGTAAGCGGCGCAGCATGTTCTGCGAGTGAAGAAGCGAAGCGGATTACACGAGCCACTGGGGCGAACGCGGAGAGCTGCAGCAGCGCACCCAGACGAACCCAGAGCAAGACGAGCAGCAAAAAGCCCCGCCTGGGCGATACCGCAGGCGGGGCAAAGACGCAAAGCGCCGCAGGAGAAAGCGATCAGCGAAGAATGGGCGGCAACCAGCCGGTACCCTTGAGTGCATCGACAGCACGGTCGAGCACCTCGGCTTTTTTGAGTTTGTCCCAATCGGGCGTTGCTAAAGGCCCGCCAAGGGCATCGGTGACTGCCTCAATCATTTGAGCTTTCGGGACCAGCGCCAGGTAGTTTTCCGAGGTCGGAGCCCACCAGGAGCGCATATCCAGAGCGACCGCTTCAGCCAAGGGCGCGAGATCATCTTGCGTGGCGTTCTTGCCTCGCACACCATCGACGGTCAAGGCTGTGCAGAAAGCGATCACGCGCAAAGACACATCGAGATCCTGACCCATGAAAAACGAGAGGTAGTCGCTTGAATTTTCGGGAAGCAGTGCCAACAACGCCTCGCGCTCCGCATTGAGCGTTTGTTGAGCGGGCGAATCAGCCATTGTCGGCGATGCATTGCACAGAGCATGCGTCTGATTGAACAGACTGATTTTGATCGGACCACCGAAGGTGTAGGCGTCAAACTCCCTTGCAGCCATGTGCGCTGCGAGCGCGGCCAGTGCCACATTTTGCTTTTGAACCAGGCATGCTTGAACAGCGGCGGTGCGCTGAGCAGTCAAGTTCATGATCAACCGGTCGGACATGCCTTCGGCTTGCTGCTCTGTTTCGGATTTGGGACTTGCGCTCAGGGAAGCAGAGGATCTCTCGCCCTTGCCGAGTTCGCTCAGCCTTTTGGCGTCCTGCGCCCTTAGCATCGGCTTGCGAACAACGATCTGACCGTTGTCTAGCGAGACCACCGCACCGGCAATCGTCATGTCAATGTTCCGCAGGTCAAGACGGGACTGTTCCAGCGCATCGATCTGGACCTCAATGGCCTCGATTTCCGCTTCCAGCCTTCCCTGGTCAGCTTCATCGCCCTCATCTGCTTCCTCCTTTGAGTACAAAGTTTCGAGCTCGTCCTGCTTCTTGTCGATCTGGCCTTCGAGTGCCTCCCGCTGCGCGGTCTGCTCGGGAGTTTCAGGCAGGTAAACGGGCGGGTAGACCTTGTAGAGCTGCTGCTCAGCAGATCCAAAGGAATGCAGCACCTCAACCCACGACCAGCCTTCGCTTCGAAGCTGCTCGGCCTTCGCCTCAAGACGCTCGGCTACAAGCATGTGCAGTAAGCCCACATCCGCGAGCTTCTCGTCCTTCCCTTTTTCCGAGAACAGATCTACGCGCACCTGACCACCAGCATCCAGATAATTTTCCAGTCCCACCAGGGTTACGCGAGGGTCATCCACCGAAACCTCTTCCTCGGCAATGGCGCGGCGGATAAGCTGGTCGTTCGCGCGGTGCCAAGTCGGCAGGGCGTTCCAGACCAGGAGCTGACGCTCCTGGTCGTCCGTGCTAGCAAGTGCCATGATTTGCTCAAGCTGAATCTCACCGGCGCGATACTGCTCAAGCAACTGCGGATGGACATCGGCGAGTTTCATTCGACGCTTGACATGCAGAACCTTCTGGCCGAACGCTTTGGCAACAGCTTCTGCCGTGTATCCCTTTTCAGCCAACATTTTGTAAGCGCGGAACTCGTCAACCGGGTGCATCGGCTCCTGAGAAATGTTCTCAATCAAGCTAACATCGATCCCGGCACTGACATCGATCTCGCGCACATCCACTGGATGATCTGCAGGGATCTTGCCTTGCTGCTGCAGCAGCCAAAAGGCTCGCAGGCGCCTTCCGCCTGCATGCACGGTCAAATTACCATCGGGCCTTTTGCTGACAATGATCGGGTTGAGCTGCCCTACGCTCATGAGCATGGAAGCCATCGACTCGATACCCTCCTTGGAGACGGAGTCTGGGCTCCGTGCGTTATCGTCCTCATTTAGGACAAGCACTGACAGTGGCTCCTGACGGGTAGCGGACAGCTTGCGGACATCCGCAGCAGGGGCTTTGGTTCTAGACATGGTTTTCTCCTTGAATCGGCCTCTTTGGGCCAACCGGCAACCGGCCGGCACGGTCTGGGCATCAGCCCGAATGCATTACGCGTGCTGCTGGTCGTACAGGTGCTGCAGCTCAACCGAGTCAACAGCAAAGGTAGTTGCCGCTTTGGCGTGGGCATCGGGGTATTCCCAACCCTGAGCGATCAGCGCATTCAGATAAACCAGAGCCTTGGACATAATCAAATCCTGGGCCAGTAACCGACTGGCGCGGGTGCCATTACTACATGGCACAGGTCTATTATATACGCTTTCCGCACTAAGTCAACAGCTCCGACAATTATTTTATAAGGACTAACCCTGATACGCGGGACATGGGGGGTATGGGGGCCGAGGCCCCCATGGTGACAAAGACCATTCACCTCTCAACCTGACCAGCCGCGAGCCTTGCCCTTTAAAGCCCAGCAAACTCATTCGCGCCCTGAAAAGCAAATCAGCGCGGCCTTGTGCCGCGCAATATCCATTGCTCACTCGGCGAAGCCGCTGATTGAAGCTCATGCCCGCCTGCGGGCACCAGCTAGCAAGCAAGCAAAACGAATAACGCCTGGTGCAGGCAAGGCACCAGGCGCTTATTAAACGCACCCCCGAAGGGGCCAATCAGAGGGCATCAGGGGACTGTAAACTCATCGCGATTCTTGCCTTGCAGCCAGCGAGGCGCTACACCGCGCCCGCTCCAGGTCTTTCCCGTGGTCGGGTCGCGGTAGCGAACCGGAGCGGGACCCCGAGAAGTCTTCGGGGCCCTAGCCTCCGACGGGAAAACATCTTGCAGGCTCAAGCCCGAGTCCGCCACAAGTTCGCGGACAAGCTCAACTGCTTTGCTGCGTGACTGGCTGCGCACCTGAGCAGCCAGAGATTCAATGGTCGACAAAAACTCGTTCCGGTCGACCGAAGGCACTGCGGCAGCCAGCTGGATGAGCCAGGCTGGAGAGTTTTTGGGCAGGTCAATTTCGCCCACGGTGCGGTCTTGGTATTGCATTTTCATTCCCCTTTCAAAATTCATTGCAAAGGCTTGACGCCTTGTTCTATTGCCGCACAGGCAAGCGCCGTGCGCAGGTCGATGCGCGAATCCTCGCGCACCAGTTCATTCCAGGTGGTGAGGCCAATGTCCAGCGCGGCAGCAGCTCCGGCATTGGTGTACCCCATGCGGCTTTGCCATTCACGCAAAGCCCCAGGCCTGCCCCTGAACCTGTCCACTTTTGTGCGCTCAGCCACGAGACCCCCCAAAAAGCACAAAACCCTCTAGGGCTGCGATGGCCTCTTCCAGGACATCCTCGACATCCACACCCTCAGGAACATGGTCGAGGTAGCTGAAAATCATTTGGGCTAGTCCAGTCGACGGCCGCAGCTCGTAAACCGGCATACCAGCACGCGCAAAGCGCCATTGCTCTTTGTGCAGCTTCTCGGGTACGGCCTTGGCCACGAAACGCGGCCATTCGTTATGGTGCAGCACGACAGCCTGGCCGTCGCGAGCGATCGTGAAACGCGGCAGGCCGAGCCAGACGCAACCCTGTAGGCGCGCGCGCTGCAAGCCCTGATATATGCGGACCACGGAGCCGTTTCGCGCCGGCATTCCGCTCTCGTAACCCTGCACAGCACCAGCCTCGATCTGGTGTTCACCAAGACCCAAAACCTGACCCATCTGCGCATAGGTTAGCCCTCGCGCTTCTCGCTCTTCGCGCGCACGCGGGAGCTGCCCGCCAGATTTTTCATGATCAGCCAAATGACCTCCAAAAGACCGCTGCGTTTGAGTCCGAGCACGCTGGTCAGTAAAAAGACCAGCTGCTGCAGCAAAAGCCCAGCGGCAGAAATGCGCAACGCCCAAGCGATGAGCAGCACGTTGGCCAGCAGATAGCACAGCCATCCCCAGCGCGCCCGAGGGCCGTGCGTCGCCAACAGCGCAGCCCCCAAAATGCCAATGATAGATCCTGTCCATTCAAGCACCTCGTTCATGATGATCAACGCACGTAGGCGATAACCGCCAACAGGACAAAAACGGCAACACCACCCACAAAGAACAGCGCCGCATCAATTCGCTCACGACGCTGATCCAATGCCTGCAGGTCGAGGTAGTTGAGAGAGTGTTTCATAACATCAGCCCTCCACGCTCGGGATGGCACCCACCGTTGTATCCTGGTGGAAAAAAAAGAGGATCGAGCGCCAATCTTCGACACCGATGATTTCTTTCCCGAAAATGTTTTCACCTTTGGAAAGGGCAAACAAAACATCCACGCGACGGCGCGCCTGCTCGGCCTCTTGTTCAGCCAGCAGGTACGCAGGATCGGAGATATCAGTGCTGATCGAAAGAGCATTTGCCGACCGCCGCAGAAAATTGCAGCGCGTACTCTTGGCCTCGGCCATGGCCTGAGCTGCAGGCAGCAAAGCGGCCGCCTTGTCTTGTATGGCATCGTTTACAACGAGCGCAGACGCGGTAAACGCGTACCCATGCGCACGGACCGGCGCAACCAGAAAAGCTGACCCATCATCAAGCCGCACGGGCTTGGTATCTTCAACAGAGAGTTTCATATTTAATCCAATCGCCTTTTGGCAACCAGCAACCGGCCGGCACGGGCCAACCTACAAGGTCGGTGAAGAAATTATAGCACGATATCCGCACATTAGAATGCTATCGGCAGGACGAGGCGATAGTTTTCCTCAGTGTCGACGTCTACAGAGTTCTGAGACGGGGCCGCTCAGCTGAGGTCGGTTCGACCGCCCGCCGCCGTATTCATTTTTCGCTCAGATCTGAATTTTGGGCAACCGGCAGGGCGGGCTATGAATGCGTCAATTTCAGTAGCGAGAGAGAGTGCCCTTTAGGGCGTAGGCCCCTTCAACGCGTCCAGGACCAATTGATGTAGCGGAACCGGAGAAACTCAAAAATGATCCGCTTTTTCTAAACTGAACCGCATAAATTCGATTCATCGAACGATTTGCACAGTTTGTAACGGATGCCTGCCCCTCCCACCAGGAAAAATATGGGTAGGCCAGCCCCTCATATTTACAGCCATTTTCGCTTGCAAAGCGAAACTTACCCGTGGGATCAACCACCCCCCAAAATTTGCCAACCCAGAAGAAGTTTTCGGATTGGGTGAACTGACTTTGCCCGCTGATTTGAACGTCATTGGTCCACCTGCCAGCAATCTCCGTCAAGGGGGAAATTCGCGGCTGGGCGTCCGCATAAAAAATGCAAAAAATCAACCCAAGAACAACAATTCTTTTCACGCTCTTCGCCTTAAAAAGGCCCCGGCACGCTGGCCGGGGCATGAAGCCTTTTGCTGTCACAAAAGGCACCCGCTCAGGGAGGTGAAGCGGGGAGGCCGAAGCCCCATAGCGATTATGGAAGATGTTGGGCTGATTCAGCGAGTTATTGACCACACTCTCGTATCGCATCTTCTCCCCCTTGTTCAACCTGGCACAAATTCGTTTCGGCACTCGCCGCAAATGATCGACAGGCCAGGCCTGCCCCAGACCCGGTTCTCGCACTGGCACTGGTAGCGCAGGCGCGTCTGCTGCTTGGGTGCCTCGGGCAGTACCACGACGGGCGCCGGCATCGGGCCCACCACATGCACGTCCAGGGTAGCCCCCGACAAGGTGGCCAGCTCCTCCATCGGCCTGACCCCGCCCCCGGCTTCTGGCGGGATCTGCAGCGAGTAGATTTCGGCCACACCGTGGAACTGCTTGTAGGACGGAAAGCGATCGAGCCAGGTCAGCTTGAATTCTTCGCTGATCAACTCCTGACAGGCCTGCAAAAACGCCCCGCCCTCGATCGCGTAGTCGGCCACCTTCTCGCCAACCTTGCGCCCGCCTGGCTGGCCCGTGTCCGAGGGCATGAGCCCGATGCGCTCCATCATGGCCGCCCACTCGTGGTTGTGGTAGCGCCCGCGCCCTGGCCGGCCGAAGTGGTGTTGCCACTGGTGGACCATCTCGTGCACCAGGGTTTGCAGCACTTCCACCAGCGGCACCACCGCGAAGTACGACGGGTTCATCGCGATCTCATCGACCTTCTCCCCTGCCCTGCGGCCCACGAAGCGGTTGCGCGAGAAATACCCGAAGGTGTCTTTTTCGCGCTGGAGTGTGAGCAGCGCGCCGGGCAGTCGCCCTTCAAACAGTCGGGCATTGAAGTGGTCGTAAGCCTGCTGCAGCTCGGCATAGGCCTCTTCGGTCGGCCGCACTTTCACAGGTGGCCCCACTCGTGGGGGATCTTGTCGCCGGCGGCGATGTAGGCGAGCAGTTTGCCCGCACCTACTTCGTCCGTCACCTGGAACAGCGCTTGGGCGTGCTCGCGTAGCGCCTGCAGCAGTTGCAGTGGTGTGCAGCATTGCGGGAGTTCTAAAACGGTGCTGGCCATGGCCATCCCCTTGGATTGGTCGTGTGTGGTTGTGGATTGTACAATACACAGCAAAGGCAATATTTGATTGCGTCACGATAAGTATTGTTAGGATGCGCTGAAATTAATTTCCGGCATCAAGGAGGCCAAAAAGTGCGACAAGCCGAAAACCCCGAAAATTTCCAGCCCGATCAAGGACTTACCGCGATCGACCAAACCCTCGCCGACCCCGCGTGCAGCCACTGGCTCAAAGACGCCCTGATCAAGGCCCGCCAGCGAGATCCGGTTGACGCGCTGGCCGATGCCGAGCACCTGGTGCAGCTGCTGCGCCTGCAGCTGGACACGCTCATGGGCCAGCACGGCGCAGCCAACTCCCCGGCCCATTGAGCCGCATGCACGGCAGCACGAGCGCCATGGACGAAAAAAACGACCTCTCAGATCGCGTTTTGAGCGATCTTTTTGCCCCACCCAAGGCCTCACCCTCACCTGAGCCCGAAAAGCGCTCCAGGGGCCGTCCTGCGGGCACAAAGGCGCCGCTGCTGGCCCCCACCACCAGCTTGAACCTGGAAGACTTCTCTTTTCTGCGAGCTGTGATCAACGGCCTCGACGCCAGAGAGGCCTTCGAGCGGTACTACAGCTCCATCGAGTCTGACGCCCAAGGCCGCCTGCTGATCCCTCACGGCCATGCGCTGCTCGCCCGCGCCAGACGCCTCATTGCTGAAATTGTGCGCCAGGCGCAGGACCGTCCCACCGACGACCTGGGGGCTCTGGCCATTCAGCTGGAGAAACCGCTACCAACACTTACCACCAGTGCCCGGGAAAAAGATAGCGCGGTCATGCAGTTCGAAGAATGGGCCGAACAGAACGCGGACATGTACCGCGAAAACGAGCTGGCCGAGCGCTACCTGGAATACCTGCAGGACAACGACGAGGGCAACGTCGCCGCCGAAGCCACGGCACAAATGCTGCAGCGAAGCAATGCCCTGGAGGCCAAGCTGCGCGCCTTGAATGCGCTGCAGACCGAGCTTGCCCGCCGTCCTGTGCCCGAGCACGTGCCCGAACTCTGGCTCTCTGAGAAGATCGCCAAAGCAATGCGCGATCACAACATCGGCAGTCTGTTTGCCCTTGTGAAATTCATCAGCATCAACGGCAAGCACTGGTACCGCCAGCTTCAGGGCATTGGCCTTGGCCGTGCCCGCCGCATCGAGCAGTGGCTTGAATTTCACAGCGACACCCTCCCGCACATAGACCGCGAGCAGCCCCTGTGGCAGCGCGAGCGCTACGCCCTGGCCCAGCGGCAGCACCAGATGGCGCACGCCCTATCACTGGACGCGAGCACGGGCCAGATCCTGCCGCCCTCCCCCGCCCCGGCCCCGCGCTTTGCCCTGGTGCCGCTGGATCTGCTGGCCGTGCCGCCCGATCTCGATGGCTCGCGCGGCACATTTCGCAGCCCCAACCCCAACCAGCTCGGAGCCCAAACTGACCTACAGGCGATCAAGAGCTACCTGTCTTCCTTCGCCACAGCCGGCAAGATCAAGGCCTTTGATGCCTACCGGCGCGAGGTCGAGCGCTTTTACCTGTGGTGTCTCATCGTTGTCCGCACGCCGCTGTCCTCGATCACACTGGCGCACGCCCAGGCCTACCAGCTCTTTTTGCAAAACATCCCGCCCGAGTGGATCAACCCCAAGCCCGTTGAGCGCTTCAACCCGGCCTGGCGTCCTTTTCGCGGCCAGCTGTCCCCAAAGAACCAGAACTACGCCTTGGGCGTCCTCAAGCAGCTCTTTCGCAAACTGATGGAAAACGGCTACTTGACCAGTTCTCCGTTTGCCAGCATCCAAAAGACCACCCAAGTCAGCACCGGCTTCAGCATCGACACGACCCGCGCCTTCAATAAAGCCGAAATGAAGATCATTCGCCGAGCCCTGGACACACTGCCAGGGTTGGCTTCCAAAGATCCACTGGCCGCCGCCTTGGCCCGCAGAACGCAGCTGATCATGTTGTTGCTGCTGAGCACCGGCATGCGCCGCAGTGAATTGGCAAACGCCACTCTGGCCGGGCTGTCCACCGTGCAGCTGGAAGGCGAGATGGCGGAAGCCTATACCCTGCAGCTTGTCGGCAAAGGCTCAAAAAGACGCACCGTTGCTCTTTCGGCAGACCTGCTCACCCGCATCCGGCAGCACCACGACGACGTTCGCCTCGTGCGTGCAAATGAGCAAGAGGTGCTCAAAGACCTGGACAGATCACAGCCGCTGGTCGCATCACTTGAACCATCTCCAGGCATCTCCGCAAGTCTGATCACTACAGCCAGACTCTCGTCGGATGGTATTTATCGCGCAATCAAAACGTTTCTGCGCCATGCACAAAGGCTGTCCTCTGGCGATAAAGAAAAGACGGCAATCAGGCTGGACAAAGCCACTCCGCACTGGACACGCCACACCGTCGCGCACGCCATCCTTGACAGCAATTTCAAGGGCAAGGGCCTTCCGCTCGCACAGCGCCTTTTGGGGCACAGATCTCTGTCAACCACAGGCCAATATCTAGAGCAGGACAATACCGAGCTCATCTTGGCCGTCAGGCGGGCAAAGCTGCTTTGATCCATGGCCTTCGAGGCCTATCGGCAGGCCGTTTGCCTCATCGGTCAAACATTTTGCTTGAGACCGTACAGAGCCATCCCTTCTCCAAAGAGAAAAAGGGGCTCAAGGCCCCTTTCTCAGCAGTTCACTCAGTGAATCCCTTATAAATCAACAACTTACATAAAAGTTGGCTCAACTTTTAGCCCGAATCAGGGCTTCAATTTCCGGCATCAGGGCAGTTGCAAGTTTGTGGTCCGTGAATTTAATCGTCAGAGCCCCCGACCGGTTGATCATTTCAGCTACTCGCTTTGCTCCCGACTTGATCAACACCGACTCAGGTCTTTCCTTGCTCTGACTTTCGGTCCTCTCGGCTGCTGCGCCGACCCTCAATGCATCCTTGGCTGACACCCCACCAGAGAGCAAAGCATCGAGCGCAGCCATGGGGTTTGACAGCTTGGCAAGCTCACCAGCGAACTTGGAGCCAACCTTCGCGGGCTGTTTTGCGATCTTGGAACGAAGATCCTCCGACAAATTGTCGAATGCCATCAAGTAAGAAACCGTAGCTTTTGACACGCCTGCCTCTTCGGCGATCTCGGATTGGGTTTTCCCCGTCAAAGCCATGATCTTCTTGAAGCCAAGATACCTCTCGTAATCGGGCAAACTCTTGTGCAACAGATTCGCATAGAAGGCGCCGCGCTCCGCATCGATGAGCGAGTAATCCCGAATGAAAGCCGGGATTGTGCTCAAGCCCAATTCCTTGAAGATCGCCACGCGGTTATGCCCAGATACGATCTCGTACCTTCCTTCACCGACTGGGCGAACCGTGATAGGTGTTGTCAGCCTGTGTTGCTCAATGTTGGATTTCAGCTCTGAAAACTCTTCAGCAGTTAGAACGCGTCGACGGCCCTCGACCTCGACCAGATCCGCAATGCTGACTTCTGCGGCCTTGAGGTTGGCGATCTCCTTTTTCAGAACTTCGTTTTCCTGCATGGCCTCCGATTCCCTGGCAAGAAATTCGACCATCTGCCCCGGCCCAGTTTTGGCACCACCTGGTGCGGACACTGGCGCGACCAAGGGAACACCTTTAGGCACACTTGCGAGCATCTTGAGGGCTGATTTACTTGACATTGGGAACTCCTTTTTCAGCAGCTTCTTGCTGTGCTTTCCAAACACCACGAACTTGAGATTCCAGATGATTGACCATCGCCTCATAGGCCGTTTTTGCCCGCCGAAGGGTTTTGGCCGCAACAGACCCAGGCATCAAGTCATAGACGGTTCCGAAAGTGGCTGAGGCAGTGTCGGCCACTGAAGTTTTGGGAATCTCGACTGGAAGAACCTTAGCCCCATAGGCAGAAATGATCCAGTCGCGCACCACCGTCCCAACTCCAACCGAGGGATCGACTTTGGACAAAAGAACATCGACAAAAGCGAATTTCTTGTCAGGAGTTCCACGCCCCTTGTAAAGACCTTCAATCAGTTCCACGCACAGATTCCAGAATTGTGCGCTCGAGGCGAAGTCCAACGCGCTCGGTACCAACGGCATCAGAATGCCGTCAGCTGCTATCAGCGAGTTGATCGTGATGTAGGACAGTGACGGTGGGCTGTCAATGATGATCACGTCGTATTTGGACCGGGCATTGTCGAGACCCACATCTAGGCAGCGCCAAAATTCAAAACTCCGCTCGCGCAGGTGCCTGCTCGGCAGGAAAAATTCAGCGTTGTGCAGGGCAGGGGAGGCGGCAATGATGTCAACACCCGCCCAATAAGTAGGGCGAATTGCCCCATCAACCGTGCCGGCTGTACCCTCACACAAGGGAGCAACAGTCATGTCCGGTGTTACATCAACATCCGGCAGGAACCCAAACAAAGAGCTTGCAGATCCTTGAGGGTCAAGATCAACCAGGAGAACATTGTGGCCACGAAGTGACAAGCCCTGAGCCAGTGCAGCCGCTGTGGTTGTTTTTGTAGACCCACCTTTGAAATTGCTGACAGCTATTGTGCAAGCCGCAGCCCTTTTGGGGTCACGCATGGCCTCAGGGCGCAAAGCACGCTGCCAGCTCCTGAATTCTTCGAGCGTGAATTCCCGTCGACTCGATGGGATGCGCCCTCTGGGCAAGGAAAGATCCTTTTCGTAGAAGTATTTGAATCGGCCAAGTGATGCCTGGGAAACCTCAAGCAGTTCTGCAGTGCCGAAAGTCGGGGTCTTTTTGATGTTTTCAGGAGCAAAGACATGATCCCGAACGAGCTGGACCATGGCCGATGAGGTGATCGAGACCTCCTGAAGAGCTTGAAAGTCAATGACCGCTGGCAATGCCGTAATGTTGTTTTCCACGATATCTCCTTGATGAGGGGTGTTAAAAGTTGCCACACCATTGTAGACCAACATACCGAAAAACGGGAGACAGACATAAAACAAGGATGCATCCGCGAGATTGATAACTCAACCGACTTGTCTCAGGTGACATTGTTTGGGAAGAGCAAAGGTAGCTTGCTTTACATGGTTCAGGAGCCTGACGGCCAGTTGTCCTTCTTTTTATACCCTTGCTTTAAGAACAACTTTAAGACAACTTTAAGTCATTTCAACCTGTGGATAACATGCCTAAGTGATTGAATAATAAAGACAAGATTTCCACAGGCGTCCCGTTTTTTATACGCAAGTGTCCCGCTTTTTATACGCGGACGTCCCGTTTTTTATACGTACGCGTCCCTGTTTCTATAAGCCGAAGGTTAGACTTATCCACAGTCTGGTGACCGATCATCTGTTAACATAATTTATGCTATTTCGCTTCAATTTTGTGACTTCGAAGCAACAAGAGCCTCTTCCGAAAAGCCAGATGTCCTGTTTTTTATAGGCGTTGCTGGCGGCCTGTCCGCAACAAGGCTATCATTCGGACAACTATGGACTTGGCAAATCAACCCCTCAAACAACCCAACGAGCTGACGGTACTCATTCCCAGGGTGGGCAAACTCAGCGGCGTGGGGCGCAAGCTGCACGTCTCCCTCATGCGCTCGGCTCAATTGCAGCTAAGAGCACTGGCGTCAGAGCAGGCGCGCACATTGAAAGCGACGGAGTTCTTCAAAGCCCCCCTTGCTGAAATCATCAGACCGATCTCCAAGCCCGGCAGCAATCTCATCCAGGTTGCCAAAGACTATGTTGATAAGATGCAATCCACAAAAGTAGAGTGGACCGCGCCCGAGGGGACCAAGGAAGGCGTGCTGTGGGATCAGATGG
The DNA here is from genome assembly GCA_964431215.1 of uncultured Limnohabitans sp. GTDB lineage: Bacteria > Pseudomonadota > Gammaproteobacteria > Burkholderiales > Burkholderiaceae_C > Limnohabitans_A. Next base: position 26,495 of record CAYSIY010000001.1, on the reverse strand, counting down.
TCTTGATCACACAAGCCAAGATTGCGCTTGAAAATGGGCGCTTGTGGCTTTACTGGGGGTTCCCTCCCGATATGGTCGCTGCTTTGTCCAACCCCCAATCAGACTACACGCTGACCAGACCCGAAGAGCTTAAAGATATCAACGGCTATGCAGCCATTTCGCTCTACATCATTGCAAGCCGGTACAAGAACAACCCGTCTCATTGCACATGCATAAAACCTACCGCCTGGTGGATCGAGGCCTTGAGGGGAAATTCAAGCCGACGCAACGCAAAAGATAAAGTCGAGTCTAAGCTGCCCGCCTGGCGAAAGTTCAAGTCAGAAAAGGTTGTGCCAGCCATTGACGAGATCAACACAAAGAGCCCGCTTTACGTCGAGATAGTCGAGATCAAAGAGGGACAAGCAGTCAAACAAGTTCAGTTCAAAGTTTGGCTAAAAAGTCAGTTCCGGCAAGCGACGCCCGTGAGCAGTTTGCACATTCAGGCCGCAGCCCTCGGTATTCCAAGAGAGGAAATCACCAATCACCTGAAAAGCGGGCACGCAGAGGCCGACTTACTCCATGAGTTGGCCAAGCTCTCAGCACGAAAAGAAAATGCAAGCCTGCCAGCCATTAAAAGTACGCTTGCATTGTTTCGCGAAGCGATGCGACGTACAGCGCCTATCCAGGTGAGAGCCAAAGTTGTGAAAGAAAAGCAGTCCAGCAAGACGCGACAGCCAAGCTTGTTTGATAAAACAGGAATCGAACCAGCAGGCGGCGCTAACAGCAACCAATTTGAACTCACCCCAACGCCAACTGCTGCCGACGTAGTCTTCGACGAGCTTGCTCATCAACCAAGTGACGTAGTTGAGCGAGTGCTCGATATGGTTAAAAAGGATCTTGCTCGACGCAATGTACTAACGCCCGTGATCAGCAAAAGGATTGAAGAGAGAAACTGGAGATCTGGCAGTCTCCGAGCACACGCAATCGAGATCTACGCAGTCATGAATTACGGTGAAGATTGGAAACTCGCCATCGAAAACAAGATCAGTCAGGTCGACTCGCAAAAGACCCAGGGCAAAACGGCAGGAACGATATCGCTTCCCGAGTGCTTGGCTCAATCTGATGAAGAGCCCTCCTGGCCCTCGTTGCCGTGCATGAAAGGAGCCAGCGCTGGCGGTATCTGAGGCATCGGCGTTGTGACATCCCAAGACCAGTGACACAGCCGACTACCCGAGACAAGTTCGGTGAACTCGGCTTGGTATTCGTCACCTGCATCGCCAGGGTGTATGAACAGCGCCGTCGGCGGGTCCGTGTCCACCAACTCCAGCGTTGCTAATGGCTTGTTTTTTTTCATGTTGTAGCGCAGGCTCTTGATGTAGCAGCGCCGCTGCTCGTTCAGGCGATCAATCAAAACTTTCTCGTTGAGATCTCCAAACGGAACCCAGTGTTCGTTTGTGACCATTAGCGCAATTTCTTCGATTGCCGCCAGGCCACTCGACGCAACGCCAAAGGTTGCCACGGCAACCAAGTGAGTGCCATCGACACCACCCCAAAGAGAAACCTCCGCTTCAAACCTGTTTTTGATCCTTTTCATCAGATCCTCTGCCACGAGGAAATAAAAGTCAGGGGCTTGCTTGAGAACAAGCTTGAAGCCAAAGCGCGCGGTTTCAATGGACTTGACTTCGCCAATGAGGATGCCCAGCTTTCGCTCACTCCCTGAGCTACGCAAGCGTGACAGAACAACCTCTCGCGCCGCAATGAGGGAGTCGCGTCGCTCTGGACTATAGGGTGCGGGGATGTACACGGTATCTGCAAGCGCCGAACCTTTGGCCTGCTTTCCCTGCAAAGCTATCTGCAGCTGCTTGTACACGGTCCCCCAGCTGCGCCGACCGGCCCAATGCGGACGCCAGTGTGTCAACTTACCCTGATCCCACAGGTAATGGAGCAAGGCTCTGATTGTCAACTTTGTGCTTTCTGCCTTGGCCGAGTCATGCTCTGTCTCACTCGAAGCAGGGGGAGGGCGGCCCCCAGTCTTTTGCAGCGCAAAATCGAATCGCAGCGCGGTCAAGCCTGTCTCTGCATCCTCTCGAATGGCCGAGCCCAACACTTCGCCGTAGCCTGACAGTTCGGGCGGCGGGTCATAGCTCTCACACTGCACATCATGATCTGGCCCTGAGTCAGGCATTCGCTTGACCAGAAATTGCCCAGACACCTTCGCTATGTACATCGCGACGCCAGAAGGCTTACATGAGCAAAGAGGCCTGACCTTGGCCTGGTAGGCGCGCGACAGAGTTGATTGAAGGTGTGGATCATCAGCTGGTACTTTGACGCCATCAAGGATGATTGTGTTCATATAAGCCTTTCAGTACCTGAGGACAAAGGCCTTGCCAAGGCCCCAGTTGCGTTCGAAATGTTTTAGATATGCACGAGCAAGAGCATCATCATCCCAAATAACCAACACGTTCTCAGAGTTTCGCTTTTCCGCAGATGAGCTGTAATTGAAGCTGCCAGTTTGAACGTGCAGGCCGTCCACGATCAAAACCTTGTCGTGGTGGATGGCAAATGTATCTACCAGACGGACTGCTCCCCCAGCATTCGTAACAGCTGAGAGTGCGGCGCGTGAGCTAGAGGCGCCTGCACCATTCATGTTGGACTCGCTATCTATAGCAAGCCGAACACGAACTCCCCTTTTTGCTGCTCTTACCAAAGCCTCCGCTACTTGGGCAGATGTGAACGAATAGGCCAGCATGTTCACCTCCTGACGGGCGCTTTCGATGACCTTGATGACAAGCCCCTGAGCACCACCAGAAGGAGAGAACGCTACTTCGGTGCGAGATCCCTGAGCCAACGCAGCACACGGAAAAATAACAAAAACAACATAAAGGACAAAAACAATGAAAAATTCACCGAAAGCGCGAGACAAAAAAGCAGGATGACTGTTGTTTGCATTCGTCAATCTATCCATAGGGAGTTCTTGGTGGTAAAGTGGCGACGTTCAAATACTATACTAATCCGGTTACTAAATGAATGCACCACATGCAGAAAATTCACGGCTCAACAAGGCGCAGCGAGCTTCTGTCCTCGCTGTGTACGTACTTCTGGCGCTCTCACAGGTTGCCGACCTTCACAGCACAAGCATTGGACTTAAGAGCGGCAGAGTCGAACTCAATCCTCTCGCACTCTTGGCGTCGTCCGTATTTCCCCCCTTTGCATCCGTTGTGCTGCTTAAGATTGTTGCTGGGGCCTTGTTCGCCGCGCTCTTGCGCACCTGGCTTGCACGCGATGATGCCGCATACTTCTACCCGCACGTTCTTACTGCAGGTCTGATCCCTCTGATCGCGACCGTGTTGATCACCTGGAGAAATTACGCATGACAAGCGCGAAGCAGGCTAGCCGCGTGACCCTTGTCAACGCACTTCAATCGCTCCTAAAAGCTGCCCCCTCCTGTAACGATGAGCAAAACATTCCTGCACCGGTACCGAGGCAAGGCACAAGCGGATCGGCCAGATTACCCAAGCCGGGAGAAGAGCCGTACTTTTGCGGCTCCCTGGAAGATGCGATCGAGTACCTTACCAATCTTGGCCCGCTCGATGCGAGGGTCTCAATATTTCTATCCAAGAAAGGATCTACACAGTGATTTCAAGAAAAATCTATGCGATCGTTTGTTTAACGATGATCGCGTCATTTGCCCACGCGGACTGGGCCGAGGATCTGTTTAAAAAATTCCCCGCCACAAGAGGAGCAACCATCGCCCCCGCTTTTCCGGGTTTTAAATCTGTCGCCAAAGGACAAGAGATCGTCTATATCAGTGACGATCAGACCATTATGATCAACGGAGAGGTGATCGACCTCAAGACCAAAACGTCACTCACTCAAGAGCTACGAGAGAAAAACAGGCCCAAAGCAGACCTGAACAAGTTGGCAGAAACGCCATCGATCGAACTGAGCAAGGGGAGAAGCACAGTTCGCGTTTTCTCAGATCCGGACTGCCCTTTCTGCCAACAGCTGGAGAAGGCCTTGGCCCAGCTCGAAGGAGTGAGGGTGCTTATTTACCCGTACCCACTCGTGAGCATTCATCCCAATGCAGCGCGTATCTCTGAAAGCATCTGGTGTGTCCCGGACAGGGCTAAGGCCTGGCGTGACTATATGTTGCTTGGTAAGAAACCCAGGGACGCAAAGTGCGACAACCCGATCGAGCGGATTGCAGCAATTGGCAGAGATCTCCAAATTCAGGGAACCCCAGCCCTGATTTTTGACGATGGAAGCATCGTCAGCGGTGCGATTTCGGTCGAGCAAATTCAGGGCTATGTGCGGGCTGCGCAAGGGGCCCGCAAATGAACGCCGCCTACCTGGTCTTCCATATTGCCACCCTGTCGATTGGCGCCACGGGGTACTTCTTGGGCAGCTCGGCAGCAGACGTTGGAGCACTCGCCCCTGTTGTCGCGTCAGCGGGGGCCTCCATGCTGGTGTACACCGCCATCGCCGAAGGCCTCTTTGTCCTCTACCACGCAGCCAGGTTGGTTATCAAATGGAAAACACCCAGCTGAAGTCCGCCAGCCGTTGCGTCGCTCTCTTCTGGGCACTCCTTTTTTCAGCCTTCAGCGTGCAGGCTCATTGCTTTGCTCATGCGGCAAACAGATTCGGCGTCTCGGTTGACTTGTTGCATGCCGTTGCCTTTGTCGAAAGCCACTTCCGACCGGAGGCAATCAGCACCAACCGCGACGGCTCTGTCAACTACGGAATGATGCAAATCCACGAAAGCAACCTGGCTTGGCTGGGGCACAACAAGGACACCATCATGGAGCCCTGTGCCAACGTCATGGCCGGGGCCCGCGTATTGGCCGACATGATCAAGCGCTATGGCATGACCTGGAGAGCGGTCGGCTCGTACAACGCAGGCACATCACCAGCGCTCGATGTCAGCCGCCAAGAGTACGTGGCCAAAGTGCGGGCCGCCTACCTGTCGGGAGCCGCTCCCGGGAAAAACCTTCGACTGGTGAGTTCCCCCAAGATCAAGACCGAACCCGTGCAGGTGGCAACCGCAAGTCCGACTATGGCGGTGTTCGAATGAAGCGCAAGCTGCTTGCCATTGTTTTGTGCTCCCTGCAGCTTGCAGTCGGAGCAGAAAACCTCGGGCAAAAAGCGCCAGCGTATGCACCTGACCGGGACGGACGCGAACAACTCAAAGACATCATTCGGAAGAAACAGCAGACCGGCGAGGTTGACAAATTCTGGAATGAGTTCAGAGACCGAAACATCGCCGCCATCAAGAACCCGGCACCGCTAGGAATTGCGAGCCGCTACAACTTCCGGGTTGAAGACTTCGCGCCCAGATTCACCTTCCATCAGGACATCAAAGACGAAAAAAACCAGATCGTCGTCAAAAAGGGAACTGTGATCGAGCCCCTCAAGATTCAGCCCCTGACAAGCGGGTTGATGTTCATCGACGGCAGAGATCAGCGCCAGATTGACTACGCGATTTCGAGAGGCAGACAGCAGTCCCTGAAGATCGTTTTGACAGCTGGATCTCCTTACGAGCTGCGCGTGAAGTACAAGGGGCACGACTGGTGGGGCGGAACCAAGAACATCCCTTTTTATTTTGACCAGCGCAAGATGATCATCGATCAGCTTCAGCGCCTCTACGGGATCAACATATCTTCTGTGCCGGCAGTTCTCTACCAGCGAGGAGAGCGGTTGGCCATCGAGTTCGGAGTCAAGCCATGAAGCGTTTTTTTGCAACCCTAGTCCTGTCTGTGGTCGCCTCGGCGGCGATGCCTCAAAAGGTCTGTAACGGCCAGTTTCCCAATCTGATCACCGACCTTTGCTGGGACTGCATGTTCCCCGTGTCTATCGCTGGAGGAATCATAAACATCGGCGCCTCAGGCGACGACTATGACACCGGCGCAAGCAAGCTGCCCGTCTGTGCCTGCATCAACAATTTGATGATCGGCACGCCCATGAGTTTTTGGGAGCCCCGGTACATGGTTGACACAACGAACAAGCCGGGCTGCATGCCACTGCTCGGCGGGGTGGACATTTCACCTCCATTTAACGCCAACGAGTACGGGGGCGAGAAGGCCACAACGAGGCAAATCGGGGGGACGCAGCGCACGGCTTTTGTGCACGTCAATGAGTACATCAACCCCGTAATGTCAGCCTTGGGCGTGATTTCTGCATCGCCTTGCCTGGACAACCGTAGCTTTGACCTGCCGTTCATTTCGTGGGCTGATCCCACATGGAACGACGACACGCTCAGCCTTATGCTCACGCCCTATGCATATCCGTTCGCGGGCATTGCATCGATTGCAGCAGAAGCCCCTGACGCAATTTCGGCGACATTCGGGTTTCCATTGGCGTCCTTATTTTGGGTCGCTGGCTCGTGGGGGCCCATGTACCCGCTCACAGGCAACGCGCAGATGTCCAACACGCCCGAACAGGTCGCGCACCTCATGATTGCGCGTCTCTTTGCGAAGCTCCACGCTGCAGGCACCCAGCAAAGCACGGCTGGTGACGCCGCGCTGCGAAGTTGCGGAGCCATGGGATTCCCGCAGCTGATCATGGACAAGCGTCAGTACAAGACGAATCGCGTTTTCCCCTTCCCGGACAACATGTGCACGCCCATCGGCAGGCCGCTGCTATTGCAAGAAAAGCTGGCCTCACGACCCCACGACAAAGACTACGGATATTTCGTCTTCCAGAGAAAAGACTGCTGCCAACCATTCAACTGACATGAAAAAATCGATCCTTGCGCTCATTGCTCTCATACCGTTGCTTGCGTCAGCCCAAATGGTTGACTCGCTACGCGCAAAAGAGCCGTGGCGCCTCTACGTATTTGTTTCAACAAACATGCCCTCCCGCGCATTGATCAGCCTGGCCAAAGAAGCCGCAAGCACGCAAGCTACGCTGGTGCTCAAAGGCTTTCCAGGTACCGCCACATTGAATGGAGCACGCGAATACGCAGAGCAAATCAACCGGGCCTGCTGTGACAAACAAGGTCCTGGCTGGATCGTTCATCCAAAGCTCTACGAGAACTTTGACATCAGATCAGTACCGGCATTTGTACTCACGAAATCTGATGTAAAGCAAGACTCGCTGACCTCAATCGTCGCTGGCGATATGGGGGTCTCAAACGCGCTCAAGTTCTTCGCTCAGGAAAGCAAGAGCGATCACGTCCGAGCAGCAGCGAGAAGAATCTACGAGCGGTCTTTCAGGACGGACTAAAAAGATAAACAAAAAAATTTAGTTTGTGATAAATTACGGCATATGCAGAGACTTAGATTCATTCCTTTAATTGCGACACTCGCCTTGCCGGTCGGGACGCCCCCATACGCCGCCGACTTTTCAGCGCCTGTGTTACACGAGAAAAGTACTGTGGTTGAGTACGGGCACATTCAGTTGTCAACGCCGCAAGGACAGTACAGGTATGGGATCGAAGTGGATGAACGTAAGTCAACGTCCCCGTTTCCAGTCGGCAAGGCCGGACGTGATGACTACCAATTCTTTAGTTGGCAAGAGGAAGAGGCTCTCTGGTATGTCCTGCAAGATCAGCTTGAGCAGGATGCACCGCCAAAGGCGCAGCGCCTGAAGTCGGCATTCAGTGCTCGCGTGGTGTGGCCGAGAGTCGTGATAAGAAGTCCAAGAACTGTCTGTGTTCCTGACCTTCCGCAATCCAAGTCAGACCAGTGGCAGGATTATCTTATTTGCACCGAAGTCAAGGAATTACAGCAATGAGCGAGCAGGCGTACATCCCAAAACGCGCAGGCGCAGGCGTAGCTTTCTTGGGGGTTGAGCTGAAAGACGCAGTCATTGTGATTTGCTCCGTATTCATAGGAATCTTCGCTGGTAGCGTCCTGCAGGCCGGGAATTTCGGATACATCGGAATTCCGTTGCTTGGCTATTTCTGCAACAGGCTATTCATCGAATGGCAGTCCAGGTACCCGCGAGGAATTGTTAAGCGAGCGTTATTTCGGGTTGGACTATCGGGTTATAGCAAGACTCTCTCTAGTCAGAAGGTTGTCTTTGTAGGCGATAACAACCCAACGCAAATTGCGACATACAGTAAATTCATTAAGGAGTTGAGCGATGGATCTCGCGAATCGCAATGAGTCAGTTTCGGAGTTAAAAACCAACAATAAAAGGCTGACCTTTGCGCTTGCCGCAGTTAGTGCTGCTTTGTTACTCGTGGCCGGAAAGCTCTTCTTCCAGTCTGAGATAGTCCTCATCAATACTCCTGGGTTGCCGAATCAGGCCGTTATCCAGAAGGAAAGTTTCGATAAGGCCTCGCAAGCTGCAACATTGATGGCAGTTACGACCAATCTTGCTTCAATCACACCAGCAAATGCCGAGTATCAAAAGCGGTTTTTGCAAATGTATTTTGCACCCGAAGCATACACAAAGATTAATCAAGAGATTGATTTCTTGGTTGAGAAGATGAAAATCGAGCGGGAGTCCGGATCACGTTATTTCATCAGCAAGCGCTACGAATACGACCCGGCCCTAGACAAGCATTTCGTCGTGGGTGAGCTGCATGTTGTGAATGCTGCGAAGGACACCTACGAAGACCACGTTTTCGAGTTTCAGATAAAGGTAGAAAACTACCGTGTCTGGATCACCGATGCCAAGTCCTACAAGGGCGCGGTGGCCCGCAACTCTGAATGGCTGAAGGCTAACACTAAGCAATGAAAATCCTAAGAACACTCCTTCTTATCGCGCTTGGCGCAACAGGCGCGGCCGTCTATGCTGACGGAGACGAAACTCGCCCTCCTCGGTGGAGAGATGCGGCAAGCCCAGGTCCATCGACATCCCCGACAGCAGCACCCAAGCCAAAAACCCCCCTGATTGTAGAAGTCCGTCCAGAGCTTGCAGTCCGAAAAACCGCACGCAAAGAAATCAACCTCCCGGGTGTGATGATGCTAACTGGTGAAGATGCGCAGGCCCTGGATTTTAGTCGCGCACGCCGGATTCAAATGAACAATGGCGGCGCGGTGCCCACCTACATTTCAAGCACCGAGCCGAACCGCATTCAGCTGCCTTTCACGAACCCACGCGTGATCAGCTTGAACTGTGTTGATGTTGATCGGCGGGTTGAAAGCAATAACGTCTATATTGCGCTTAAGGCCGACTGTGCAAGGGATAAGCCCATACCGATTTTCATCGAACACCCTGCAGGTCGTGGACCAGTACTGTCGCTGCAACTCATCCCAAAGGGAATCATTAGCCAAACCTTAATCATCGATGATGTTGCCCCTGAAATCTCAGAAAGTCAGGTGAAGGCGCAGCGATCGAGCGAATTCATCACGCAAACGCAGGCCTTATTAGAAACGGTCGCACAAGGCGCTGCACCACAAGGCTATTCACTTGTCGAACTCCAGATCCCGCCAATAATTTTTAACGGTCTGCTTGTTGAAGTAGAAAAGAAGCTTAGCAGCCGAGATAACGACATATTCATTTATATGGTGACGAACCCCGGACCTGGAATTGCTGTACTCAAGGAGAAAGAATTCGACGGAGATTTAGTCCAGGCGGTCTCTATACATCCTTCGCCCACTCTCAAGGCTGGAGACAAAACGCGTGTAATGGTCTTGGCACGCAAAGAGCGCAAGGAGAAGCCATGATCGACGAATTCAAGCAAAAGTGGGCGGAGATGGACCCGAAATGGAGGACCATCCTCATCTGTACGCTCATACTCGGCCCAGTCTTTATTTTCTTTCAGCACCAAAAAAATGCCATCGCGAATGAAGCAGCAGAAAAGCGGCGAATTGAAAAATTGGACGCTGACGCAAGGAAGTCACCCGGCGACCCTGTAAATTTTTCAGTCTTGCCCACAAGCCCGCGCAACCAAGGACTTGAAGACTTAGCCACGCAGGTCGAACAGCTGCGCCAAGAGCTGCAAGCGGCCAAGGCCGCAATCCCTACGATAGCAGCCTCAACCAGTACGCAAGTCACGCCCACGCAATCAGTCGATCTGTCTGCACCTATAGACACGCGTGCTGGTGCCGGAGGCTTTAACCTCGCAGCACTGGATGATCCTCCAGCGACTTCTGCTTCAAGAAACCGCATTTCAGAAGCAAGGGAGCAGCAAACACCGCCGATGCCGCCGCCTCCGCCATCCATGAGGACGTGGAATTCAGAAAAAGCTTCTGAGAAGACCAGTGAGGCTCTTCCCGATCTGGTTATTCCAGTCAATTCCGGGCTAGAGGGTGTTCTATTGACCGGGGTTAATGCGCGTCCTTCTGGCGCAACATCAGGCGCCGTAGGCAGCAGTACCTCTGCAAATAATGTTGGTGCACCATTTGTCACAAAGCTCAAAGGAGATGCTGTCTTGCCGAATGGTTGGAAATTGGCGGACCTCGGTGACTGTTTTCTTGGGGGTTCGGCCATCGCCGTTCTCTCTGCTGAAAGAGCTTATGCGATTTCCGATACGCTCAGCTGTATTGCCCCTAATGGAGATGTGTTTGAAGGTCCCGTCAAAGCCTTTGGAGTGGATGTTGATGGCATCCAGGGCCTTTCCGGCAAAGTTGTAAGCAAGCAAGGTGCCATTCTCGCGCAAGCTTTTCTCACTGGAATTGCGGCCGGCCTAGGGACGGCTCTCGCGCCAACCGCGATTCCAGGGTTCAACAACATCGCGGGGGGGGGGTCGACTCAGTACCAGACACCAGATCCTTCTATGGTCGCACGAACAGCAGTAGGGCAAGGCGTCTCGAATGCAGCTTCGCAGCTCAGTCGTTTTTATCTGGAATTCGCCCGAGAGACCTTCCCTGTCATCGAGATCCCCGCCACGACGCGGATTACGTGGATTCTTAGAGAGTCGCTTGTCCTGAAGAAAAAATCAAAAGGAGCTACACGGTGAAGCAAATCAAATACGCCTCGTTGATAGCAGTCGCGCTTGTGCTTACCGGGTGTGCTGCACGAATGAACCCCGTAGGCGAAGCGAAGTTCGATTGCAACAGACGGCAAGATGCTAAATCTCCGCATTGCCGAAGCTTTAGGGCTGTTGATCAAGCCACCGACGCCCCATTGCCGGCGAGTCGCTACGACCAAGCTTTCAGCATAGCGGATATGGACAGGCTCACCGGTATTTCACCAGACGGCCAGAAGAACCCCGGACTGAGCAGTGGAAATAAGCCAATTTCAGTCTTGCCTCATCAAGTCAGAAACGATGCATCTTTAGCCGGACAGCCGGTGAGAGAGGGCCCCGTTGTGCAGAGGGTTTGGATCAAAAGGCACGTCGATGGTCGAGATGTTCTGACAGAAGACACGGTTGTTTATAGAGAAATCAAACCCACACGGTGGGCTGGCTTTCCCACGCCCACTATTCAGGCTGGCGTTGACGCACCGTACCCACGCCGACCCCTAAAGGAAGAGGGAAGCATTACCCCCATCACTCAGGCACCTCAGGTCGGCACCGAATCGCCGACACTTGAATTCACACAGCCCGGAATCAATCCCAGCTCCGGGCGTGAATCGGCATCTGATCCAGCCGTTCCAGGATCTAGACCCCTTCCCAACTAAGGAAACCACCATGAAACAGAAACTCAATTCTCAAAAATCTTCCAGCATGATGTTCTTGCTTTTTGCCGCAGTGCTTGCGGGATTCGTAAGCCTCGGTGCCCTTAACGGCGGAACCGCTGTTACCGCGTCTACGTGGGATTCTGTTGTCACCTACCTCCAAGGGATGTTGTCATCAACCTGGGTGCTCGTGCTCGCCTTTGTTGTTTTGATCATCGCAGTTTGGCAACTGGCACATGGAGGAGGTTACAGGACGATTGGCCTGATCCTCGGTGTCCTTGCGGTCGCACTCATCGGCCCGGGTGTCGTTCGCGGTGTTGCTACAAGCGTCGGCGAGGCAGCAGGCATTGATCACGTCCCGTCAGCTTTTATCAAGCAAGCGAAATAAATGAAAAGCAGCCGGACCACCGGCTGCCGCAGTAGGAGTGAGGATGGCCAGCGTTCAGACCACAAAACTTGAGAAAAAACGAGCCTCAAGTCTGCTTAATATCGAGACTTACACGCGTGATGACCATTTGATCATCACAAAGGCCCCCGGGGACAAAACATATATAGGCCGCGCCTACGTGTGTTCTCCGTTGGTCGGTGGCGGTTCTGAATTCACGGCCATCATCCACAACCTGTTCAAATCATGTCCTGACGGCAGTATCGTCCAGGTCTCTTTACTTTCAGTCCCAGATTTCGATGCGCCTGGCCGCATTCGCCATGGGAAGATCTATGGTGGAGCCATGGTCCAAGAGCTGGTCTCACGGCAAGCCCGTCTTTTTGAATCAGCTCTCAACATTGGCTGGCAACAGGATGTTCCACCCCTGAATAAGCGCTTTATTGTTTTATCGCTGATGACGCCCGCCAAGAGCCTGGAACCTGAAGCATTTGCCGATGCGCTTGCGTTTCAAGCTGAATTTCACGCCGACATCAAGGGCTGCGGTTTCTGGGATGCAAAAACAGTGACCGCAGAAGAGCTGGCCAGCTTATACAGGCTCTATGCAAATCCAACAGAACCATCAATCAGTAAGGCAATCGATCAGCTGGTTGAATGGAAGCATCAGGTTTTCGGACCCGATGTGGTGATCGACTTCCGAGATGAAAAGATTGGACGCTTTGGAGAAAATTACTGTGCAAGCGTCACAGTCAAAGACTACCCGGAAAACCCTTACCAGGGAATTTCCAGTCTAATGACAGGTGCCCCGTTCAATCACGGTCCAACGAAGGAAGGAGGGGGGCAAAGGATCATGACCCCCTTCATCATCACCACCACGATTCGCGTAGCTAACCAGCGGAAAGAACAAGATCGCCTGCAGGCGGCCATCAAATCACGACAAAACAACCAGTCACTGCCATTTAAGCTTGGTAACGAAGACCCAGAAAAGACATTGCACGATCTTGATTATATGCGCCGACTGTGCAGCACGGACGGCGACAAGTTTGTCTATGTAACCACCACTGCTTTCCTTTTTGCCAAGAATCACGACCACGCTCTTGAGGCATCGATAACGGTGAAGTCAAGCTTCGATAAGCTTGGATTTGATGCCCGCCTTGTGCGCACGGATGGCCTTGTACGATGGTGCCAGGCACTGCCTTTGAATTTCAGCCTGTCAATTGCTGAAGAACTTAAGGCCGAGGCCATCATGGGATCTTCGGCCGCAGGGATGTTGCTCCCAGTTTATGGTGATTTCATTGGTAATGCACGCCACGACACCCATCACGGCGTGCCTTTCATCGCTCGCAGAGGGTCCGTCTATACTTTCGATCCTTTCCAAACCAGCGGTAACTTCAACGGAACGATCGTTGCACCGCCGGGTAAGGGGAAATCCTTCGTGCTTCAGTATCTGATGCAATTTGCTTTGTCTGAAGGAACAAATATTTTCTTGATTGACAACGGACGCTCATCAAAGAAATTTTGTTATGCAGTGGGTGGTGAATTCAATGACTTCATGCTCAATTCGCAGGACACCCCCTCGCTCAACCCCTTTACAGGCCTGACAAATGACGAATTCGACCAGCAATTTGAGGGCATCACTTCTTTGATAATGCTGATGGCATTTGGCAACGAAAAGCCCCAAGCCGGAGCTAACATTGCTCTGAGCGAGGCAGTACGTTCCGCATGGAATCAGCAGCAGGGCGACGCAGAGATTACGCACGTCATCGATGCCCTCGAATCCATTAACCGCAGCGCAGTAGGCAAATCCGATGCCTCCGAGGTCGAACAAGCATCCATCAACCTGGTTCCCAGGTTAAGGGCTTTTTTGTCCTCGCCGACGCGCGGCGTTTTCTTCAAAGGCCCAGGCTCCATCGACATTAAAAAACAGTTCACGGTTTTTGAGATGGCAGGCCTCGCTGGGGATGAGCATCTGCGCAAATGTGTGACCTTCTTTGTGCTCAACATGCTGATGAACCGCATCAGGAGCATCAAGGGACGCAAGATGATTCTGATCGATGAAACTCACGATCTCTTCAAGGACGAACTTGCCGCAAAAGCGATGGAAGGAATCTTCCTAAAAGGGCGCAAAGACGGCGTCTCGATCTGGACCATCATCCAGTCATTGTTGAAGTTCGCCGACAACGAGGCGGGCAGGGTGATCATCAATTCCTCGGCCTGGAAGCTGATGCTCGAACAAGAGCCCTCGGAAATCACCGACCTCTTCAAAACAGACATTCTTCCCAAGGGTGACGCCTACTTTGAGAAGCTCGTACGCAGCGTAGAGACTCGCAAGGGAGTATTTAGCGAAATCCTCATCAGCAACTCTCGATCCTACGAGGTCGTTAGGCTGTACGTGGACAAGTTCACGGGCACGCTGTACTCGTCAGAAGGAGACGCGCGCGACGAGGTTTTCGAACTGATGGAGCAGGGTATCCCTGCAGTTGATGCGGTCAAGAGGGTTATGAACTCCAAAGAGGAGTCCATCAAGGACCTGCTCGGCATGGTCCTTCAGCAGATCCAGCACGAAAACCCCAGCCTCACAAAAACGGACTTGATCAAGACTTTCAGGGAGGTGATCAATTGAACGCGGCAGCCAAAATCTTGGCGGCAGGCTCTCTGCCGTACTCAGCTCTGATCATCTTGCTCGCGCTGGCTTTCTATGCAGGCAGAGAAAGCGCTCCCGCATCGCCCAAAGTCTTGATCGCAGAGCGCAGCAGGGTCATCCTGGAGGCCGTGATGGACAGGCAGGACCTGCCCAGAGAGAAGGTAATCCTAGAGGTTCTCGATCCACTTAAGGCTGTCCTCGCGAAATACCAAGCGCAGGGGTATGTGGTTCTGGACACGGCTAGAGATGAAAACGGCAATTTTTCAGTGGCCGCGTTGCCCGATGGTGCGCGCGACATCACGCCAGAGCTGCAGAAGGCTGTATCCAAAATCGTGGAGCAGGGCAAATGAATCCCACAAGCGAGAAAAAGCGGGCGCGAGGAGCATGGCTCGTGATACTTGTTGCCGTTCTCATGGCGCATTTTTATTGGATGGATTCCCCGATCATGGTGGGCATTGACCCGCACGAGGACAAATGCTTGCCTGACATGCATGCCGCATTGATGATCAAGAAATCCGTCACTACCGTCGAGCACGGGGACTTGCTTTTTTGGAAGCCTCAGGTAGCGCTCGGCCACGTCAAACAGCCCTATGTGCTAAAGCAGGTTGCTGGCGTGCCCGGCGATCATCTCCTTGTCGAAAATGAGCGCGTCTACATCAATGGCCAGCTCGTGGCTGAGGGTATGCCGCTGCTCAACACCAGCAAGGTTAAGCCAGAGGAATTTCATCGCGACGAAATCATCCCCCAAGGTTTCGTGTTCATGAGGGGCACGCACCCTCGCAGCAATGACTCTCGGTATTGGGGATACCTGCCTATTGCCTCCGTGTCTGGCCGAGCCTGGGAGATTTTCTGATGTTCCGCAGATACTGGCTGCTCTTGCTCGTCGCAGCGGCATGCACGGTATCACACGGTCAGGAAAAGACACTTAGACTGGACGATGCCTATGGCGATGCCTTCAGTAACTACAAGCCGTATGTGAAACCGGGCCAACCCAAGCCCCAGCAGCCCAAGCAAACGGGGCCTAAAAAACAGCCTCAGCAAGAGAAATCTGAACAGCCAGTCACCGCAGAGTGGCTCGCAAAGAATTTGCCCGCCCTGCAGCGCCGCGCGATCGACAACCCTACGGAAGAAAACGTAGCGGCAGAAATGTATGCGCAGCGCATTCTCATGGACAAGGCCCAGCGCTACGAAGAAGCCAGGCTGGCCGTGGTGTCCAAAGATCCTTTGCTCAACGAAAACAATCGAATCCCATACGCATCCACAGGAGCCCAAAGTATCCGCAACGCTGATTATTTTGCTCAGCAAAACGCAGTCAAGGAGATGGCCACCTCTGGTGGGCTGATGGTTTTCGTTGATGCTTCTTGTCGTTTCTGTGCTCTACAAATGCCCATCCTAGCCATGCTGCGAGCCAACTTTGGAATGGAGACGCTCGTGGTGTCTTTGGACGGTCGAAAACCCAAGGACTTTAAGGGGCCGGTCCAAAAAGATAATGGTCTTTTCCGAAAACTTGGCCTGAAGCTCACGCCCTCTATCGTGTACGTTCACAAGCCCAAAGCTTACCAGGGCGACGCCGACCCAAACACCTACCTGATCGTTTCCCAGGGCTTTTACACTGCAGACGAACTTGTCAAGCTGATTGCTTTCGCAGGTCACAACCGAGAGGTTTTAAGTGTAGGCGTTATGAGAGACCTCAACGTGTGGCGGCGCGGTGTTGCAAGCACCGCAGACATGCAAGCGCTGACGCTCGATGCCGACCGCCCAGAAACGTTCCGTGACCGAGTTTCGCCCATTCTTGAAAAGCAGTACAGGTGATGACATGAAAATTTTTAGCGCATCAGCAGCCTTTTTTCTATCGGCGACGCTTACGACCACCTCAGCTTCATCAAGCGTTCTTGCAGACATGAACAGCATGTTCATGTCGAATTCAACGGCCGCAAGCACCCTCAAGACCCGTGATAGGGTTGGCATCGTCGGCGGCGGGTTTTCAATGCGAACACCCGTGAAGTCGGTCACCATCATCGCATTCGACGCGCCGCGTTTGAATGCTGGATGTGGCGGTGTGGATCTCTTTGGCGGCTCATTCAGCTTTATCAACCACCCGCAGCTGACCCAGATATTCCGCCAGGTGGCCGCCAACTCCGCAGGCCTTGCATTCAAGGCCGCGATCAAGAGCATTTCGCCTGCACTCGATGCCCTCATGAGCGAATTCCAGACGCTCATGCAGAACATGAACAACTTGGCCAAAAATTCATGCCAACTGGCGCACCTCGTCGTAGAGCCCTCGTCCAAGAGCATTTCGAAAGCGATCGATGGAGACGGCAGTGTGGGTGTATCACAACGCGGCATGTTCAGCGATGCCATGGCCTCGCTGACGGGCTATCTGGCCGATGCAAACAGCTACTTCAAGAAGCAAGGCGAAGTGAACCCCGTCAGCGGCAACCAGACGGTCAAGGCCCTGATGAAATCAGGCGCTGCAAACATTCTGGGCTTGGCTGGTCTGATCAACTTCGATGGCAGTACCGACTCCGACACCGACCCCAACTCGCTGAACAATCGCCTACTCATTTCTTTCCTGGGCTGGGAAGTCTCAGGCGTGCCATGCCGGACGGCAAACGAGTCAGGGGCCTTCGATACGGCGCAAACGGCAAGCAATAACAACCTCCCGAAAATCGCGTGCCGAGGACCGAAGACCATCGACCTTGACCAGCTCGTCAAAGGCGGGGGAACGGGCTCCATCAGGGAATCTACCCCGTTGACCCTTTATCGCTGCATGGACCCTCAAGGATCGGGCGTGCCCAACGGAGGCTTCGATCCCCAGATTTGCACTCAGATGCAGAAGGAAAACTTTCATTATCACGGAATCGAAGGGTGGGTGAACAAAATGCTCTTTGGGTCTGCGACGGTCTACCCGATCAGCAGCTCGTCGATTGTCGGAAGGGTGAATTCGGGAGCCAAGCTGCAGTGGACGCCAGAGCAAGTGCAATTCATGAAGCAAAGTGGCCTGCCGCTTGTTCCTTTACTCATGAGGACATCCAATCCCGAAGCGCGCATCGGCATCGCCCAACGCCTTGGCGTTTGGCTTGTCGATTGCATTGCGGCCAGGTTTGGTGAGGCGATTTACAAAGCAGCCAACACGGTTGAGTACGGGCATAGCCACGAAATTACACCGGAGATCCGCGCAAACATAGAAACGATACGGACTGACTATATGGCCCGCCAGAACGCATGCCTCAAAGACAAGACTGTCCTGGGCATCGCACAAGAATTGATTGCCAACTCGACGCTGGTCGGCAACATCAAATAAAGGAGACGGCCATGCTGGGCAACCTCACCATCGAGACCACCTTTACAGACACCACGCTGCTCTATTCAATTTTGAATGGGGTCGCGATGATCTGCAAAGAAACGACCTGGATATGGGGCTTTGCTTTGATGGTCTCCATGTGGAACATCATGCGTGAAGTGACGGCCGCCACCATCGCTTCATCAACCGGACAAGGCGGGGGCAAGCTAGCAATGGGCTCCCTGAATATCATCATGCCGCTGATACTGGCGATGTTGCTCACAACGCCCGCACTCAAATCATCAGTGAACATCGAGAACGTCGTCACCGGAAAAGTTTCCCGCGTCGACAACGTGCCGGACGCCATCGCCATCCTGCCTGCGGCCGCCAGTCAGCTGGGCACCGACTTGAAGACGATCATCAAGACGGCATACGGCAACACTTCCTCGGAATACCCCACAATCGCTGCTGGCACTGAAGGCGTCATCAACCCCCTGAAGATTTTGTTGACATCGCGCAGCGCAGCCATGCGACTGGGGGGTCTTGACTCAATGATCCGGTCAGTCGTAGGTGCATGTATTGGCTACGATTCGGGCTATGACTACGCAAGCGTCATCGACAAAGTAAGGAAGGCGGGGCCGGTCAACTACGGCAGCACCATCAGCATCAAGGGCTCTAACAGCGCGGGTATTGCTCAGCTGCTGTACCAGGCATCCTTGAACACGACGGGGTTTGTGCCAGACCTGGTCGTGAACGCCTCCGAAATAATGACATGCCCGGAAGCGGCCACATATGTAGCCCAGCAAATCGAAACAGCGCTTGACTCCCCAGAGTTCAAGCGGGTGGTTCTTGGCAGCTCGTTCACGCCCAGCAACCCCTCGTCAACCGGCGACTACTCCATTGATCGACTGATCGTGCAATGGGCCGCCATCCGAAAGTCAACATCAGCCACAAACGTGCTCGCAGGAGGAAATGCGCAAGCGACAACGGAAATCTTGAACCTTTTCTTCGATGAAATCGTAAGCTCCAACCTCAATTGCTTGCGAACCGACGGCCCCAACAGGACCACCTGCCAAGCAAGCGCGATACAAGCCCTTGAAATAGAACGCACGAACATTACGAGAGCTGCCTCTACGGCGCAATCAACAACGTACGCCGGGGCCTTCGCCGAGCACATGCTCGCCCTGGTTGTCGGACTCGGCCCCGTCCTGATCATGTTCATGATGTTCATGGGAGGTGGTGCCGCAAAGGCCATGTACATGGCTGCGCACGTCACCGTTTGGCCGATACTCGTTGCCAATGTTGGTAATGAGTTGATCAACGGCATGATCTACACCCACCTCGCTGACTTCATGAGGACGCTCACGCAAGGCGGCTATTTGACACAGCCACTGGCCATTGAGGCCTACAAGGAGTTCAGCAAGCAAATTGGGGTGGCAACGATGATCCAGTCAAGTCTTCCAGTCTTGCTTAGCATGATCTTCGCGTTGGGCGCATCGAGCGCAAGCGTTTCTGTGGCCAGCAAAATGTCAAGCGATACCTCAAGAGCGGGGGCCGCCGCCGCGCCCGAAATCCAATCTTCCTCACCGATAGTTCAGACCGGTTCCATTGCACGAATCCAGCAGGGCGCAGATGGTTGGTCCAAGGTCACCGAATCAGGGGCGACACCTTTCGTGAAGCTTGCCGAGACCTACGGTAATTTTTCGCAGCAGGTCACTCAAAGCAGAGCACAGGAAATCTCACGACAGCGTGTCATCACAGAAGGTGAAACGCAGACCAATTCGATCCTTGAGAAAGCCGGGAAAACCGACACCTACTCCACCGGCCTTGACAGATCCACGGTCAACCGCATTTCAGACAGCGCACGCGAGTCGCTGGCCAGAGACAGCGCAACAGCCGCAACTTCGTCGGTGAGCGCCGACAAGAAAAACAGCAACAACACTGTTGTCGGTGCGGGTGCATCTTCCAGCTTTAGTGCAGGCGTAGGCGGTGAAAAATCTGGAATCGGCGCAGGCCTCGGCGCATCTCTCAGAGGAGATACAGCGGCTCAGACTCAAGACTCCCTCGCGCAGTCCGAACAAGCCCGAAAAGAAGACGCACTTCGTAAAAGCAAAGCTGTCGAATCGGCCATTGCCAAGGAGCTGGCCAACACCTCCAGGACATCTGAAAACCACAGCAAGGTTAATGCGCTGGAGACCATGCTGCAAAAGCAGCAGCAGTACTCACAGACCTTAACTGAGTCCGCCTCGGACAAAGACAGCAGCTCGCAGACGAAACAAGCCACAAACAGCCTGGTTTCATTCTCCAATACCATTGCGACAGAAAACCTCGCACAACACGCCAACGTCAATCGCGGCTATCAGCGGTTCCTCATGGGCGAAGGAAACAAATTTTCTCAGCTGCCCGCCGCGCAGCAGCACCTCGCGGCTGCAAGAGAACAGTTTCAGTCCGGCGAAACGGATCGCCTGGTTTTCAGTTCACCGATGGCTCAACAAGCGGCCCTCAACCACAGCGCCGCTGTGCGCCTCTACAACGACAAAAACGCCTCTGAAAGCGACCGTCAGGCCGCAGCCAGCTATCTGACCGACCAAGGCCTCGCCATCAGCGGTATGCGCCCTGCTGTGGGCACCGTGGCCACAGTCAACACCGGCAATCTTGGAAGGCCGGAGAACGCAACCGGCGTTGATTCGAGAAACCTCGATGCGCGAGGACCCAGGCTGGACAGGGTACCAGCAACCGCTGCAGCTCAAGCACCGGCAGCCGAGCTCGGCAAAACCCGAAAGCAGCCCGGCGCCGGTGCATCCAGCGCGAACAAGGCTCCCACGCCAGCGCCAGAGCGCCCACCAATGTCAATTGCGGGGATGCGGCAAGAACTGGAAAGCGGAGCAATCAATCGAGTTAACGACGCATTCAAGAGGGCTGCCGATGCTGGATTGACGCAGGAAGACCCAAAGGGGACAGCCCGCCGCGCAGCCCATCTAGTCAAAGAGAATGTGGCAACCGCTGTCATGGGGGGCGCAAACACAAAAGTCACCCTGGCGGAAGATAAACCCGAAAAACAGTAGACTTTTGACCCGACTTCGGGCAAACTACTCATACAAGCCTGCACCGGGAGAGAAAAATGTTAGATTATCTTTTGGAATTTCTTTTCATCTTTTTATTTTTTGGCGTGCCCCCCATCGCCATTCTGGTGTCTTTTTTACGAGCACCTCGCGCAGGCGCCTCGAACGACGGTCCCCCACTAGATATGAGCACTTTGCCCGCCTACAACACCGATGGGACACCAATGATTCCGGGCAGCAGCTTCGATGCAATGGGCTCTTCTTACGGGAACCCTAGCCACTGAAACTCTCTGCACACCTTAAGCAAAACGGCCCCGAAAGGAGCCGTTTTTTTTGGTTCATCGAATGCTACCAGGCAAAATCTGTAGGACCTCCTGTCCTATTCATCTGCATGGCCAGATGACCCTTTGCGGCCTGCTTCTTGGCCTCTTTAAGGCTAAATCGTTCGCCGTGCCAAAGCATCAGTTTGATCGAGTTGGGCTTGACTCCATAAAGAACCGCGATGTGCTCAAGCGAATAGCCCGCGTACAGCATCGCCTTCCATTCATCATGCCGCCATTCGGTGATCAGCTCACGAGAAATACCCAGCCCTTTGCGGTAATCCGAAACCGCCTTGGCCGGTATGCCCAGGCGCCTGGCGATGACGAGATCCTTGACTCCCCTAATCAAAGCATCTTGTATTTTTTGTATCTGTGTTTTTGTCAAAGCGCTCATGTCAATTACCTGTTTGCCAACAAGTCATCATCAGGATGTCCTCACCTGGCCATGCTGATGATTCCATTGACGAGTTGGCTGAAAAGTGCGGCATCACCCTTGGTGACTTCGGGTGTGACCACATAAGTTCCCGCCACGGCCACTGCAGGCGTGTTGACAACCTGCATGCTCGACCGCACGGAAATCATTCGATGAACAGCATTTTGCACTAAGGTTGAATTTTTGAGGACAAGTTCTGGAAGTCTGATCGGCATACCAGCCGCTCGCCCGATGCGCTCAATGCCAGCCCAGGCCCCTGTCGCGATGCCTTTGTCTTGAGCAGCCACCATCGAAGCTTCAATAAATTGGTCCACTAGGACAGGGTAGAAGGACTCAACTGCTGCAAACGCCATTGCATAAGCAATTCCATCCCCCTTGTTGACTACCGGAGAGTAAACAAGGCGGCGATCCGCAGGCAAAGTCGATGCGAGGTTTCGAAAAAAGGGAACATACATCCTGGAGTATTGACAAGACGGCGAAAAGAACACTCTCACAGTTCTTTCATCACCCGCGACAGTCGGAACCTGCAGATAGGGCTTGGGTACCTCCATCACCGGCTGCGAGAGCGCGGCTTGAACTGCACTAGCGCCCATCGCTCCCAGAAAAAATCGGCGAGATCTCATTTCCTGTGGCCTCCAAGAATCTTTGCCAACTCGACCTCCACTGCCGTCTTGGTCTTGTCCCTTGCCAAATAGGCTTCATCCATTGCACTAGAGACTTCCTCGAGCGTTGCACTGTACTCCACAGCGAGCCTAATCCTTCGGCAGGGCAGTGCCCGAGCTTCCGTGTTGGATTCAAGGTTGAGCATACAGTCTTCAAGTCGGCAGCCGAAACTCTCAACTGCGCGAACGCCAGCGGACGCCAGGCTCTCGTATTGATCTTGTTCTCGCGCAATTTCGTATATCTTCGATGAATCGGCCCCGCCATCACGGATGTAGCGCTTTATCTGGTAGTCCATTTCAACCGCTTCGATGACCGATACCCGACCGCTTTTACGTGTTACATCTGGCTCGACAATCGACCTGATGTGACCCATGCCATTGACGCTGAGCCAATGCATTTCGTCAGCAGTTAGCTCACGTTCTAGCGCTGGGCCGTCATAAACGGGCAACAGGCGTTGGGCGAGCACCAGCTTCAAAGTATCGGCAATACTGACCGGGTCTGCCCCAAGTCCGATCAGCCTGGAAATTGTTTCGTGCGAGTTGTTGGAGTGAACCGTGCTCAGCACCAAATGCCCTGTTTTGGCCGCATCCATAGCGATCTTCATGGTCTCCTCGTCGCGGATCTCGCCGACCAGAATGACATCGGGGTCTGCACGCAACACCGAGCGAAGCGCACGCGCAAAGCTGAAGTCCGGAGTCACTGGAATCTGCTTTATCGGTCCATCACCGTGCAAGCGAAACTCCACTGGATTTTCGATGGTGATGATTGAGCGCTGGCCATCATTTAGGTAGCCAAGGATGGCGTTGAGCAGCGTGCTTTTCCCGGAGCCAGTAGGACCCGAAGCAACCACAAGACCGCTTGGTGACCCAACGCTACGATAAATCGTGCTCAAAAGCGCCTTCGAAAGGTTCAGCTCACTGAGCCCCGGCGTCCGCTGCTGATCCAGCAAACGGCATACGAAACTGAAGCTGTCGAAAGTCTTTATGTACTCAACTCTGAGGTCAACCTCGTATTGAACGGCCCCGCGCCGGCACTGCAAGCCGTGAGCCTCGGCGTATGCAGCTGGAAGAGCAACAGAAAAGCGAGTGCTGATGGCTGTGGGCGTAGTAGCCCCCTGTGGTGTATTGGTCAGACCAAACAACTTCGATTGAAAATGCCTCCCATGGTCGCCCGTGTAAACGAAATTTCGGATACCGGCATGTGTTCGAACGTGAAGGTGCACGGCAGGCTTTTGTTCCTCGCCCCGGCCCTCGATGTGAATGTCCGACGCCTTGTGAATGATGGCCCAAACAAATAGTCTTCGGAGGTAGTGTTCTATGCGCCGCTGTGCAGGGTCGCTCGCCGAGACGACCATCACACCCCGCAACTCGCGGTCAGACAGCCGCTCGATGTCTGAGACATCAGAAAATTCCATGTCCAGTGTGCCTACGTCCATTGCCGAATCTTTCAAAGAAAGCCCCATCGTAAAACTAAACATTTTACGTTTAGTTGTGATAAAGTAACACACGGCTCATCTTTTATTTCGCACCTAAAGCAAATGACGTTCATGCGATCGCCCCACCGAGGCATCTTGCTGCTTCTGTTGCCTCTTCTGTCTGCTGCACAGACGTCAGCTCCCGAGCAGCCTGATAGCCACCAAAGAAGGTTTGGCAGTATCGTCAACAGCCCAGACGTGAAAGCCCAGGCCGAAATCCAGCACCAGAGCGCCAAAGCAGCAGTGGCCAGCGCAGCGAGCCAACCGAGGACGAGCAGATTTATCACTGCTGGAGAGCAAGTCCAGCTCGAATCTGAGCGACAAGCCGCATCCAACAAGCAGGCCGTTGAGGCAACGTCTGCAAGCGTTGTTGAAAGCATCAAGGACCGCCTTCCAAAATTCGACGGGCTTGGCACTCAGCTCAAGCTCGGCGAGACAATTACCGTGAGCCCCGAAGGTAAGGCCGTCATCACCGAAATTCGGTCGCTGCCCGGCTTGCCGCCACCAATACAACAGCAAACGATTCGCAAGTTGGCATCGATAGCTTCTGCTGGCACCCCCGAGGCATTGCATTTCATGGGGTTCCTCCATGAAACAGGCGCCTACAACACGAACAAGAATGTCAGCAAGGCCTGGCAGCTCTACCTCGCTGCGGCAAACAAAAACTATTCTCCGGCCATTTACAACATGGCCTTGATGGTGGCCTACGGCAGAGGGCAGAAAGCCGACAGCAGGCGCGCAATAGAACTGCTTGCCGATGCAAGCAAGCGGCACAAGGACACGTCGGGTCGCGTCTGCGGAATGCTCTCTTACCTTACGTACCGGGCAGGCCAGATCGCAGAGTCGAGGGCGGCAGCACAGGGGTGCCCCTCCGCCCTGGCCAACCTGGCCCGCGCAACCGATGAAAAGCAGCCGCTGCAGCAGAGGGTCATTTGGCTCAGAGACAGCGTCGCGACAGGAGCCGACGAAGGCTTTGCGGCTCTTGTCCAAGCCTCCAGGCGCGAAGCAAAAGCAGACCCCAATGCCACTTTCTGCAAATACGTTTTGGTCGGCAAGCACTTTTACGACACCAAAGGCACGGATTGGCGCAGCGAAGCACAACGCTGCCTGAACTTCATTGATCAGGATGCTGGGACTGCAACTGCCCCCGCATTCATGAGGGATCAAATAGTTCAAGGAGTAAGTGGTTTTGTGCCCGCCGAGATTTCGGAATTAAAAAAACTCCGTCAAGCTAATCGATTCAGGTACTCCTGGCCAGCCCCATACTTACCATTTACGCAGCAAGAAATAGATATCTTCGAATCTGCTTATATCGCACAAGGGTATAAATGAAAACAGAAAAATTAATCATTGCTGTTTTCCTGCTCTCGGCTTGCGGTTTTTGTGGCGCCCAGCCCATGAGCATATTTGCAGAAGCCCTCCTGAACGGCAGGGCAACAGCACCCCTTCCATCCGACAGTGTTTTTAATAGCGGAGTGCAAGCAATTCAAAGCCGGACAGGGAAAACCGGCCCGGTCGAGGTTATTGCCTGGAGAATTGAGAGATTCACCCAGCAAGCCCACTGCGGAAGAGTCGGATTTATCACCTTCCAGCCCAGCTCGAACACCGCTTTCCCAGAAATGGGCGGCGAATTAAATGTTTGTGAAGACGGGATGCCCCCATTGCGTTTGTGCCCGGATATAGGCCTCGTCCCTTATTCAGCAAAATGCAAGGACGGCAGCGCACCTTCTGAAACCGCCGAAGTCAAAGAAGCCATCGCCAGAGCACTGGCCCGTGGCGGCCTGACCAGAGAGCAGGTGCAAAAGCGGACGCAAAGCGCACAGGGAGAAAAGAAATGATTCTGTCCCGATTGCTCATGGTCTCCAGCCTCATGCTGTGCTCTGCAGCCCATGCGCAAAACACGCAAATGATGCAAGAGGGTGTCAACTTTGGAAACACCATTTCTCCAAAAAACGCAGGCCAGATCATTAATCCCTCCAGCGCTGCACCAGCCTGGTCCAGCTCGGCAATCCCCGGCTCCGTGCCGCAGGGCATGGGATCGTTTTCCAAGCCAATCGACGGCACAGCAGCACTGACGCAAGCAAAAACAATCGGGCTCGCTGGCCTCGGTAACGCCGCAATGGACCGATGCGCGAACTACGTCCCCACCGGGAACCCGGAGGCCGACCAGGAGTGTGCTGCGGTCAACTTCATGAGCCAGCGCTGTCTCACCCCCAACGCAGGGCAATCTGCAATCATCAACTCGACAGGTGGGCCCACCGGCGCGACAGTCGGCGGGACTTTCTGCAACGGCAGCTATGGCAGCGGAGCAAACAAATTTGACTTTTCAAGCCAGGTCAAAGAAACCGACTCGGTATTCGACCTGATCAAGCAGTCACAAACGAATGCAGAAACTACCACTGGCCAGATTTGCCAACAAAAATCCGTAGTGGTCAAACCAGCGGAGTATGAAGAGAACGTGTGTTTCAAATCGCAAGACTCGAACACCGAAACCTGCTCCCAGTATTCAAACATCGTAATCAACACAACGCTCGCGGAAGCGATAAAAAACGTAAGTTGTTCCGAAGGCGTTCAAAACGGGGACTACTGCCAATACAACACCAGCGGTGCAGCAAAACCCGTATATGCCTGCCCAGCAGGGCAAACATTATCTGGAACCACCTGCGTTCAAACCACAACCACGAACGCAACGCCCAACTACACCTGCCCCGCTGGCTCTACGCTATCAGGTTCAAACTGCATCAGCC